>JBBRYW010000193.1:0-5612 GCA_038237235.1 Gaiellales bacterium | reverse complement strand
GCGTCAGCAGGCCCCGGTCGCGTAGGAAGCCCTCTGCCTCGTCGAGTGTCTCGAGCGCTCGATCGGGCGTCAACCTGCAGGCGAAGGCTCGTTCGGCCTGCAGCTCCGCGAGCGACCGGAGCCTCATGGGCAACCCTCTTGAGGCTCATGCGGAGCGAGCGACTGACGACCGTAGGCGTCACTCCGGCGACCCAAGACCCGTAGGGTGCCGATCAACCGCCGAAGGCGCGCCGCCGCTCGAGGTCACGCTCCGGATCGACGAGGTGGCCGTCGCGCTCGACGTAGCCGTCTTTGCCGCCGACGACGAGGAGGACGAGGTCGTCCTCGCCCCCGTTCGACACCCGTCGCGGCGTGGTCGCCCCGACGTGGACGAGACCGCCCGGCCCAAGCTCTCGCACCTCGTCGCCCACCTCGAAGCGCGCGTGGCCGGTGTGAACGAAGTAGAGCTCGTCCTGGAGGTCGTGAAAGTGGAGGAATCCCTCCATCCCGGACGGCATGACGACGGCGTTCACGCCGAAGGCCTCGATGCCGAGCGCCCTGCGGACCTTCCGGAAGCCAGGCCCTTGGCCAAGCTCGTCGAGAGATCCGAACGCGTAGCCCACGAAGCGATGACGTTAACAGGCGCCGGTACGATCGAGCAGGTGTCCGTTCTCTCACCTGAGAGCTACCTGACCGCTCTCAACGAGGCGCAGCGTGAGGCCGTGCTCCAGACCGAGGGGCCGCTCCTCGTCATTGCCGGGGCCGGCTCCGGGAAGACGCGCGTGCTCACCTACCGGGTGGCGCATCTGGTGACCGCGTGCGGGGTCAAGCCGGAGGAGATTCTCGCGATCACCTTCACGAACAAGGCAGCGGGGGAGATGCGCTCGCGACTCGACGAGCGGCTCGAAGGCCTTGCCCGACCGATCTGGATTCTGACCTTCCACGCCGCCTGCGGGCGCATCCTCCGCCGCGAGGCCGCGCGGCTGGGCTACAAATCGAACTTCACGATCTACGACGGGGCTGACCAGGTCCGGCTGACGAAGGCCTGCCTCGAGGAGCTGGAGCGGGACCCGAAGCGCTTCGTCCCACGCGGCATCCACGCGCAGATCTCGAACGCGAAGAACCAGCTCGTCAGCCCCGAGGAGTACC
This sequence comes from Gaiellales bacterium, assembly GCA_038237235.1. GTDB lineage: Bacteria > Actinomycetota > Thermoleophilia > Gaiellales > Gaiellaceae > JBBRYW01. The sequence goes on along the minus strand of JBBRYW010000193.1, from coordinate 4,484 downwards.
GGGCCCGCGTCGCCTCCTTCTACGACCAGACCGTCGCCGACGTGTACGACCTGTACCAGCGGCGGCTCTTCGCCTCGAACGCGGTCGACTTCGACGACATGCTGATGCTCACCGTGAACGTCCTCGAGCGCTTTCCCGAGGCGCGCGAGCGCTGGCAGGACGCGTTCCGCTACATCCTCGTCGACGAGTATCAGGACACGAATCACGCGCAGTACCGGTTGCTCCAGCTGCTCGCCGCCAAGCACCGCAACATCTGCGCCGTCGGCGACCCGGATCAGGCGATCTTCGGCTTCAGGGGGGCGGATATCCGCAACATCCTCGGCTTCGAGCGCGACTTCGGCGAGACACGAACCGTCGCGCTCGAGCAGAACTACCGTTCGACGAACCACATCCTGAAGGCGGCCAACGCGGTCATCGAGCAAAACCGTGAGCGCAAGCCGAAGGAGCTCTGGTCGGAGCTGGGGGAGGGGGATCCGGTTCGCGTCGTGGAGGTCGAGGACGAGCACGCCGAGGCCCGCTTCGTCGCAGCGGAGATCGCATCGCTCGGGGAGGAGGGCTTCAACGGGCGCGAGATCGCGGTCTTCTACCGGATGAACGCGCAGTCGCGCGTGCTCGAGGACGTGCTCGTTCGCCAACAGGTTCCCTACCAGGTGATCGGCGGCCCGCGCTTCTACGATCGCGCCGAGATCAAGGACCTGATCGCCTACCTCAAGGTGATCGACAACTCGTTCGACGCGGTCTCGTTGCAGCGGATCGCCAATCGACCCCGCCGCGGGATCGGCGACGTTTCGCTCGCGCGTCTGCAGACGTACGCGGATGCGCAGGGCGTCAGCCTCTGGGAGGGGCTCGCCTTCGCCGAGGAGGCAGCTCTGACCGGGGCGCCGCTCCGGGCCGTACGCTCCCTTCACTCCATGCTGGACTCGCTGGGTGCGGGCGCGCTCGAGTTGACCGTGGACGACCTTGTCGAGCGCGTCCTCGAGCGGAGCGGCTACCTCGACGCGCTCGAGGCCGAGCGCACGATCGAGGCGCAGGGCCGGGCCGAGAACCTGCAAGAGCTCGTCGGCGTTGCGCGGGAATACCAGGCGACCGCCGCCGAGCCGAGCCTGTCGCATTTCCTGCAAGAGCTTTCCCTGCTCTCGGACCAGGACACGATCCGCGAGGAGGAGAGCCTGGTCACGCTGATGACGATCCACAATGCGAAGGGACTCGAGTTCCGGGCCGTCTTCGTGATCGGGATGGAGGAGGGGATCTTTCCGCACTCGCGCTCGATCGAGGAGCAGGGGATCGAGGAGGAGCGGCGGCTCTGCTACGTCAGCATGACTCGCGCGCAGGAGCGGCTCGTCCTGACGCATGCGGCCTCGCGCACGCTCTACGGCGGCCGCAGCTACAACCTGCCGTCGCGGTTCATCGACGAGCTGCCTGGCGAAGGCGTCGAGCGAGAGACGCTTCGGCCTGCCTCGTGGGGCGGCTATCGCTCGCCGGCCCCAGTCGCGCCGCGGGAGCAGGTTCCTCAGCTCGCCACCGGGGACACGGTTCGGCACGGCACGCTCGGCGAGGGCATCGTCACGCGGATGGAACCCGGCGGAGTCGCGACCGTTCGCTTTGCCGACGACGGCAGCGAGCGGCGTCTGATGCTCGACTACGCGCCGCTCGAACGAGTCGGGTAATGGGTATCAGGATCGAGAGTGTCGGGCGCGAGCGCGCCGCCGAGGTGCTCGCTCCGGTCTCGACGACGATGGGCTTCGAGCTGCCGCCGGAGGCCCTCGAGGAGTTCGCCCAACTTCCCGAGTACGACGTCCGGCTGGCGGCGCTCGACGACGGAGCCGTGATCGGAGGTCTCAGCTCGTTCACCTTCGGGCTGACGACGCCGGGAGGCTCCGTCGAGCTGGCGGGCCTGACCGGAGTGGGCGTCCTGCCGACCCATCGCCGGCGTGGCGTCCTCCGCGAGCTGATGCGGTCCTACCTCGACGGGGTGCGGGCGCGCGGCCAGTCCGTCTCGGCGCTCTGGGCGACAGAAGCCCCCATCTACGGTCGCTTCGGATACGGGATGGCCTCGCTCCAGGGCGAGGTCGAGCTGAGCCTCGAGCGCGCCGCCTTCGTCTCGGGTCAGGACCCGGGTGCTCGCGCGCGGCTCGTCGACGAGGCCGAGGGGTTCGAGACGTTTCCCGGCATCTTCGACGCGGTTCGGACGGAGACGCCCGGCATGCTCACGCGCTCCGACGACTGGTGGAAGCTGCGGAGACTCAGCGATCCGGAGTCCTCGAGGCGCGGCCGGGGGCCGCTGCGGCGGGTCCTGCTGGAGCTCGAGGGCGCGCCGGCCGCCTAGGCGCTCTACCGGCAGACCCACGAGTGGGAGCACGCGATTCCGGGGGGCTCGGTGCACGTGGTCGAGGCTCTCGGGACGACGCCTGCGGCGACGCGCGCGATCTGGCGCTACCTCTGCGATCTCGATCTGATGGACAAGCTCACCGGCTTCATGCTCCCGGGCGACCACCCTTTGCTCCTGCTGCTGACCGAGCCTCGTCGCCTCGGACTGAGGCTCGCGGATGCGCTGTGGGTGCGCCTCGTGGAGGTGGGCGCGGCGCTGTCGGCTCGCTCCTTCGGCGAGGGCTCCCCGATCACGATCGAGATTCGCGACTCGTTCTGCCCCTGGAACGAAGGCCGCTGGAGCGTGGGGGCGGGAGTGGTCGAGCGCACGGACGGGCCGGCAGATCTCGCGCTCGACGCGGCCGCTCTCGGATCCGTTTACCTGGGCGGCTTCACGTTCGGCCAGCTCGCACGCGCAGGTCTCGTCGAGGAATCCGTCGAAGGCGCCGTCGAACGTGCTGACGCGCTGTTCGTCCGCGATCGGGCACCCTGGTGTCCGGAGATCTTCTAGCTTGCTTCTGACTCCGGCTGCCTACTTGCTCGGGGGCGGCTTGATCAGGGCCGACACGTAGGCCAGGACATCGCTCTCGTCTCGGCCCGAGACGAGGCCGGCCGGCATGATCCCCTTCCCGTTCTCGATCCGGTTCTGGACGAGACTCAGCGGAATCCGGTCGCCGTCGAGCTTCGGCCCGATGCCGCCCGAGCCGCCCATCCCGTGGCAACTTGCGCACCTGGTCGAGAAGATCGTCTCGCCTCGGTACAGGTCGCCGAGCACGATCGACCCGGCTGTCGCGGTCGACGGCTTCGCGAGGTGGAGCTTCGCCAGACCGAAGATCCCGGCCGAGAGCCCGGCGAGGAGTATGAGCGGCGGGCCGAAGTTCCGTGCGCGCGGGCGCCGGCGCCAGGCGTCGTAGTCGGGCACGAGGCGATCGTAAACGAGTTAGGCTCGCCGTTTCCGTGAGCCTGTTGCTCGACGTCTCCTCGGCGTACACCGACGCCGTCACGAAGGTGTTCTCGACGACGATCGCGGCGAAAGCCTGGTTTGCCACCGCGGCGCTCGCGCTCGCGCTCGTCCAGATCGTTACCGCATTTCGCATCTACGGGAAGCTCGTGCATGTGATCCGGATCCCGTACCCTCCCATCGGGCGGATTCACCGTTGGTCGGGGCGGCTCGCGTTCGTCTGCACGCTTCCGGTCGCGTTCCACTGCATCTTCATCCTCGGCTTCCAGACAACCGGCGCGCGGCTGATCGTGCACTCGATCGCAGGCTCGTTCATCTACGGAGTCTTCGCCGCGAAGATCTTCATCCTCAAGGATCACGGCTACCCGCGCTGGCTGCTTCCGGTCGCCGGCGGCGCTCTCTTCTCGGTGCTGGCGATACTCTGGCTGACGTCCAGCTTCTGGTACTTCACGAACGTTCGCTTCGGCTTTTGAGCCGGGCGAGGAGGCGGTCCGCCCGCCTCCAGTAGGCGGCGCGCGCGTCCGGCGTGTCATCGAGGACCGACGCGTGCGAGGCGACGAAGTCGCCGTGCGAGCGGATGAGCTTCGCACTCGTCAGTCGGTGGGGATAGTGGATGTAGGCCAGAAGCGTCAGGATCTGCGCGGCGCCGACCTTGCCTACGACCTCGTCGCGGTCGCCTGCCAACACGTCGATGCGGGCTCCTCTCGGAATGCGGTGGAGATCGGCAAGCGGCAGCTCGGGGCTGACTGGGAAGACGCTCATCACCCCGCGGAGGTTCACACCGCTCTGCTTCGCCATCGTCGCGTACGCGAGCACCAGCCACCCGCCGCGCGAGTAGCCGATTCCGAGCGCCGGCAGGCCGCCGGCGCCGAGGCGAGCCGCGGCCGCTCGTACCCCGCGGACAATGTGCGTCACCGCGCCTGCGGCACCAGGCGTGAGCTCGTAGCGCGGGTAGAGCACGATGCTGCCGCCCTGCGCGAGGTGCTCGAGCCAGGCGCGGTGGTAGAAGGGCGTCGTCTCCTTGAGATTCCCCTGGCCGTGGACGAAAACGACCAGGCTCGTGGGCCTCCCCGAGGGCTCGAAGACCCAGACTCGGTCGGGGCCCGAGCCGATGCGCGATTCGCGGAAAGCCGGCTCCTTGCGAGCGCCGCACCCG
>JBBRYW010000192.1:0-5621 GCA_038237235.1 Gaiellales bacterium | reverse complement strand
GGACGGCGTCCCGGCCTACGTCGTCTTCCACGACCGGACGCTGGAGGAGATCGCGCGCCGCCGGCCGGCGGGCGAGCATGAGCTCGCGGCTGTCCCTGGGATCGGGGCGGCGAAGCTCGAGCGCTACGGGAGCGAGGTACTGGCGGTGCTCGCCGCTGGCGCGGTCGTGCCGGCGCCGGCATGACCCTGGTCGATCTTCGCGGGCGCGAGGACGATCCGGCGGTCAGCTCGCTGATCGGCCAAGGTACTGGATCGCCCGCAGGATCCGAGAGGGCGGCGGATCGCTATCGGCGCGGCGACTGGATTCTGCTCGGCTGGGAGGAGGACGGGCGAGTCGTCGGGTGCGTCGGCGTCGAGCGCGACGAGCAGCGCGACATCGCCCTTCACTCGGTTGCGGTCGCACCCGACCAGCGCGGGCGCGGCGTTGGCCGGGCACTGATCGACGCCCTCGCCGAGGTTGCGACGACGCGGCGCCTGGTTGCGGAAACCGACGCCGACGCGGCCGGCTTCTACGAGCGTTGCGGCTTCGAGGTTGAGCCGATCGGCGCTGAGAAAGGAACGGAGCGATTCCGCTGCGTCCGAGATCTCCCTGTGCGAGCTGCCCCTCGGGAGGAAGTGAGCGCCATTACGCTCGGTGACCTCGAGCGCGCCTTGCGCGGCTCGTGGGCCCGCGACACCTCGGACGATCCCGGCGAGTGGACTGAGGGCAATCCCGCGCTCGGTCACTGCGGTGTCACTGCACTGATGCTGCGCGAGTATCTCGGTGGTGAGATCCTGATCGCGAACGTCTTCCGGGACGGGGAGCGGGTCGGGCGGCACGGCTGGAACCTCCTTCCGTCCGGCCTCGCCGTCGATCTGACCCGCTGCCAGTTCACGGCCGCCGAGGAACTGGGTGAGCCGAAGGTGGGCGAGCCGCTCGTGGCCAGGCGCGCGCGCGATCGCTACGAGCTCTTCGCTTCGCGAGTTCGACAGCGGCTGACGGACGGGTAATCCGCGCCGTGCTCCGCCCGCCGCGTCCTGGGCAAGGACGGTCGCCACCTGCTGAGGCCGCCGCGCGGAACCCGTCACGGCGGCCTCGGCTGAATCGGCCCCGTTACGCCGTTGCCGGCTCGGGCATCAGCCCGAGCTGGGTCATAATCTGAACCTGGTCGAAGTACAGCCGGGTGTCAGCGATCGCGTCTCCCTCGACGCGGAAGATCTGCACGCCACGGCCGGCCAGGCGGCGGTTCGTCGCGGGGATATCACCCGCCGGGGTGGAGAGCGTGCCCTCGTGCGTTCCCTCGAACATGAACTCCTGCACGACCCAGTTCCCCGCCGTCAGCTCGTTCCCGACGATTAGCCGGGCATCGGGAAACGCGTTCAACCACGCCATCGCATACTGCGTGGTCGCCTCGCGCCCTTCGACTCGGACGTCGCCGGGCGCTTCGAAGACGGCGTTGTCCGCATTCAGCTCGCGGATCCGGCCTTGGTCGTGAGCGTTGAATGCGCGCACGAACTCGGCACCCACCTGCTGCGCGTCTGCCATCCCGCACCTCCTTCGCACTTGCTTTTGGAGACGAGCGGACGACCGTACCACGCGCTGAGCGGTGTGTCAGCCCTCGCGCCGGCGCCCCTCCGCGAGCTGCTCCATCGCCGATCGGTCGACCAGTTCGGCCGGAATGACAGCGACCTTGCACCGAGTCCGGGCGCGCAGCGTCGCAGTTCGCCTCCCGCCCTCCAGCAGAGCGAGCTCACCCAGTATCGCGCCGGGGCCGATCTCCGCGACCTCGGCTCCGTCCACCTCCACCGAAAGCACCCCATCGAGCAGGAAATACAGTTCGTCGCCGGCTGCCCCCTGCTCGACGAGGATCTCGTCGACGTCGAGCTTCCTGCGGTTACGGCCGCCTGCGTCCTGCATCAGCTCACGCGAGAGCTGACGCTCGAGGGCCGTCTCCGCGACGGTGACGAACGCCTTCGAGTCCTCGTCGCCCCACGGCGTGCGCTCGCCGTGCGCTTCGCGATACCAACGCTTGAAGTCGATCGTACCGGCCTTCTGTACGAGCTTCCCCTCGCGGTCGTAGATCCAGTGGCGGGGAAACGAGCTGGCCCCCTCCAGCTCGTGGTCGGAGGAGCCGTCTGCGCGGATGGTCAGCGCGAGCGTTGTCCACGCTGTTGCCGAGTTGATGCGAAAGAGCGGCTTCCCGCTCACCCTGCGCGGGGCGGGGAAGCCGGCGCGGCCGCCGACCGTCTGGACGAAGCGAGCTACGCCGTTCGCGACGCTCGGCTCGGGGCGTAGAGTCTCGAAGCCCACACCGCGCACGACGATTTGTTTCGGCCCGATGCGGAAGGTCGTGGAGCCGACCAAGCCGTATCCTTCCTGGCCGTGAGCCACGATCTTGCCGTCGTCGACCTCGATCCAGGCGCGGAGGTGGTTCGCCTCGCGTAAGCGATCGGCGTTGCGGAGACGCTTGAGATCGCCCTCGCCCAGCCGGTCCGGCGGCGGCTCGTCGTAGTGGCCGATCCCGAGATCGAAGGGAAGCTTCGGCATGCCCTGGATCGCCTCGGAGGGGATCCAGGAAATCGCGCTGACTGAAGACTCGATACGCACGGTGCCCTCCTGGTCGATAGGGGTACGATAAACGGCCCAGGAGCTCTTTCAGGGGACGGCTGTGCTCGAGCGCAGAATCTCCTTCCGGTTTGCATAATTTCGGGCACACTTCGCGGCTGTGAGGGTCTCGATCCTGCTCTCTCTCCTGGCCGTCCTGACGGCCGCGGCGGTTCCCTCCGCGCGAAGTAGCGAGGCGCGCGGCGCGCCGTCGCTCCGCGAGGGTCTGGTGACTGCCCCGGCGGTTCAGGACAAGTTGCCCAGGATCGACTCCGGCCTGGCGCGGCTCGGGCGGATCGCGAACGCAGCGAGCTCGGCCGCCGCCGCTCGCGAGGCGCGACGGGCGCTCGAGCCTGTCGAGGGTACGCGGGTTCGCGTGCAGCTCGTGATCGCGCGCGGTCGCCTGTCTGCCGCCCGGGCCGTCCTGGCGCGGGCGGGCGGGCGCCTCACCCAGAGCTATGCCGACCTGGCGGACGCACTCGTTCCGCCTGCGTCGCTTACGTCCCTCACGCGGGGTGCGGCAATCCTGTACGTCTCGACGCTGGACCGACCGCACCCGCTCCAGACGCCCGGCGAGGGCGTGGGAGCGGCCAACGCCGCCGCCTGGCAAACCGCCGGATTCGCCGGCGCAGGCGTCACCGTCGCCGTCATCGACGGCGGCTACAAGGGGCTTCGAGACCGCCAACTCGCTGGGGATCTCCCCACTGACGTCGACACGGGTGGCGACTTCTGTGCCGCGGGCGATTACGACGGCTCTCACGCGATCGAGCACGGTACGGCCGTCGCGGAGATTGTCCACGAGGTGGCTCCGGCGGCCCGTCTGTTGCTTCTCTGCGAGGACGGATTGACGAGCCTTGGCCGGGCCAAGGACTACGCGATCGCCCACGGGGCTGCGGTGATCAATTACTCCGCGGGCTACTACAACACGAGCCGGGGCGACGGAAGCGGGGGGGCAGACACGCCCGAGGGCATCGCGGCCGACGCCCGCGCAAAAGGCGTCCTCTGGGTAAGCGCTGCGGGTAACAGGCTCTCCAGCACTGGAGCGGAACGTTCGCGGACGCGGAGAACGATGGGATCCTGAACTTCACGCCCGCTGACGAAGGCGACACGTTCACTATTCCCGTCGACGACGAGGTCTGCGCTTTTCTCAAGTGGGACGACTGGCCCGCCTCCAGCCAGGACTATGACCTCGCAATCGCGCGATCCTCGGACAATGTGATCGTCGAGCGGAGCGAGAACGCGCAGACCGGGACGCAGAAGCCCCGAGAAGTCGCCTGCTACCGCAACAGAAGCTCATCCCAGAGGTTCTACATCGCTATCGTCCGCCGGAGCGGCACAACGTTGCCGCGCCTCGATCTCTACGTCTCGGACGTGAGCGAGCTGCAGTATCACGTCGCCGCTGGGAGCGTCCTCGAGCCCGCCTCGTCGCCGCAGGTCCTTGCGGCCGGTGCGATCTGCTGGAGCGACGACGTGGTCGAGGACTTCAGCTCCGAGGGGCCCACGATCGACGGCCGGGTCAAGCCCGACCTCGTCGGATACGACAGCGTCTCATCGTCGACGTACGGGCTTTTTTCACGCTGCGAGGAGTCGGGCTTCGTCGGAACGTCGGCCGGAGCCCCGCACGTTGCCGCGGCGGCCGCGCTCGTGAAGCAGGCGCATCCGGAGCTCGGCCCGGCAGAGATCCAGGCCTTCCTCGAGGCCTCGGCCGTTGATCTCGGCGCTTCCGGGAAGGACAATCTCTACGGAGCTGGCCGGCTGTGGCTCGGGCTTCCGCCGCCCGGCGCCGCTACACCGCCCCCACCGCTCGCACCACCACCACCACCTCCGCCAGCGCCGCCTGCGCCGTTACCGCCCCCGTCACAGCCACCGGCTACGCCGCCGCCGCCCCCGTCACCTCCTGTTCGCTGCGTGGTGCCACCTGTGGTGGGCTCGCCGCTGCCGCTCGCTCGGATCGCGATTCTCAAGGCGGCCTGCACGGTCGGTCGAGTGACGCGAGTGCCCGCGAAGGCAACGAAGGGGTGTGTCGTCGCGGTGAGCCCCAAAGCCGGCACTCGCCTTCGACGCGGCGGCCTGGTGAGCCTCCGCGTGAGTAGCGGGCGGCCGCGCTAGCGGTCCCGGCCACCAGCCGTCTGGCAGCTCAGGGGCCGGTCGTCACGTGCCGAACGATAGGCCCGTTGAGACCGAGCCGCTTCGACAGCCAGGCCAGCTGGTCGCGGTAGGCATCGTTGTTCAACTCGTGCCCCGAGTCGTACCAGCGAATCTCTTTCGGCTCGCTGGCCACCCTGTAGAGGCCGGTGAGCGCGGCGCGCGGAACGACCTGATCCCGGCGGCCGTCCTGGAAGAGCAGTCGCTCCGGGGCCGCGCGCCGGATGTACCGCAATGGATCTACCTGGCCGAGATAGCGGCTGACCGGGCCTCGCACGCGCCGCGGGGCGAGCTTCACGTAGCTCGATACGGGTGTGGCGCCGCCGGACATGAGGTCGAACGCCTCTATCCGATGCTCGACGCCGGCAAGGATGGCTCCCGCCCGGGCGCCGGCGCTGATCCCGGCAAACGCAATGCGTTTTCCGTCAACCTCCGGGCGAGACTGGAGGAAGTCGACGGCTCGGCGGAGCTCGACAATCGTCTGTACCGTCCGATCCCGCTGCGCCTTCAACCCCGCAACGCCGACGGGAACGGATCGGCGCCGGGATCGCGCGTCAGGGGAGTCCACCGTCAGCGCCACCGCTCCACGAGCGGCCATCCAGGTCGCGGGCACGAGCAACTGCAACCGATCCCCTCCGGACTCGTGAAGGTAGATGACCGCAGGATGCCGACCCTTACCGGGCGGCAGCACCAGGAAGCCCGGAATACGCCCGCCTTTCGGTCCGGCGAAGGAAACGTCCCGGATCGCGATTGGATAACCCGGATTCTTGACGCCGTGGTCCCTGGCTTGGAGCGCTGCTCCGCGGTCGTACCCGAACAGGCCGGTCGACCGCTTGCTCGTTGCGCTCTCGCCGCCGCAGCCGGCGACGACAAGAGTCACGAGACAAAGCGC
>JBBRYW010000191.1:0-5690 GCA_038237235.1 Gaiellales bacterium | reverse complement strand
CCCGAGCAGGACGAGGTGCTCGGGCGCGATCGCCTCCGCCTCTTCGAGCGTGCCGAAGACGCGGCAGAGCGTGTCCGGCCCGTGCTCGGCCTGCGCAGCGAGCTCGAGCTCGACGATGCGTTGATCGAACGTCCCTGCAGCGATGACCACCACCTCGGACGGCCCGCCCGGGAGGTCGATCGCGACGTCGCGCTGGACGTCGAGCTTCGCCTCGTTCACATAGATGTTTCCGGCCCCGACGATCTTGTCGACGCGCTCAATCGACTTCGTCCCGTACGCAAAGGCAGCGATCGCCTGTGGCCCGCCGAGCGCCCAGATCTCGGTGAGCCCGAGCAGCTCCGCTGCGGCCGCGACGAGACCGGCACCCGCCGGCGGTGTCGCGATCGCGATCCGGTCGACGCCCGCGACCTGGGCGGGAACGGCGCACATCACGAGCGTCGAGACGAGCCCGCGCGGCACATAGATTCCGACCGACCGCAGGGGCTCCCAACGGCGCTCGAGCTCGACGCCCGGCGCGACCTCGAGCCGTAGGTCGGGCGGACGTTGAAGCGCGTGCCACCGCCGCACGGCGTCCGCGAGCGCAAGCAGAGCCTCGGCGGGAAGCCCTTCCGCCGGCTCGGCGCGCGCAGGCTCGACGCCGTCGAGGCGCAGGGCCCACTCAGCGACGGCAGCATCGCCGCGCTCGCGCACGTCGTGCACGATCCGCTCGACATCACTCATAGGGAAGCCTCTCGAGGCTCATGAGGAGCGAGCGACTGACGACGTACGGCGTCACTCCGGCGATCCCGGACGCGTAGCGTGGTCACCCGGTCGCCAGCGCCTCGCGCAGCACGAGCAGCCGTAGGAGCACGGTCGTCTCGTCGACCCGGCGGAGCGGCCGAGCGCCCGCGGCTCTCGCGATGCGGCCTGCGAGGCCCCGACGGCTCGCGGCGAAGTCGACGGCCTTCTTGAGCCCGTAGCCGGCGCCTGCACGAGCTCCTCTACGGCGCGCCAGGAGCTCGAGCACGACCTCCCGGGGAACGAGCTCGTCCAGACGGCTCCCAGTCGAGCCCACGGCCGCATGGAGCGCCGGCCCCTGTGCGGCGAGCTCGTGGTTCCAGTTCACGAGGTATCCCGAGCGCCTGGCCCGCGGGACCGCGAGCAGATCCGGGAAGGCCTCCGCGATCGCCTCGCGGTAGAGCCGCTTGTCGCGCCGCATGGCGCTCGGCACACCCTGCATCAGATCGAGGATTCGCCGGTCGAGAAACGGCATCTGAACGCGTCCGAGCCTACCGGCGAACGAGTCTCGCCACGGCATCAGGACGTGGGTCACCCGCTGGTCCAGGTAGAGAAAGTCCTTCCGATCGTGCAGGTCGCGTGTGTCCGGAGAGCGCTCGTAGATCTCGTCCAGCTGGCTGTCGAGCGCCTCTTCGAAGCTGCGCGCGACGTCGCCGGGCAAGAGCCGCGCCATCCAGGCGATGCCGTCGAATCCCCGGATACCCACCACCTCGAGCACGTCCTCGGGCGAGCGCATGGGGACGTCGACCCAGCCGAAGCACTCGTCGCCCACCAGCACGCCCCGCGGCCCGCGGGCGGCGAGCGTTGTCCACGCGTCGACCTCGTCGCAGAAGTTGGCGAGACCGCTCCCGAGTCTGGCGTTCTCACGGATCACGGCCCCGAGGTCGCCGTGGTACGACTCGACCAGCTCGTGCCGGACGCCGTAGAGAGCGGCCAGGTCGCGGGCCAGCGCTGCGTCCGATCCCGGCTTGGGCGCGCCGTGAGCGTACGAGAACGTCTCGACGTCGACCTCGCCTTTCTCCGCGACGAGGGCACCGAGGATTGCGCGAGAGTCGAGCCCCGCGCTCAGCGAGAGAAGGGCGCCCGAGGCGGCTTGCCGGCGGTCGCGGACGGTCTCGCGCACCAGGCCGACCAGCTCGCGGCGAAGGGCGGCCGGCGACCGGTGCGCATGCTCCCCGGAGAAGCCCTGATCCCAATACCGCCGCGAGTCCACGCCATCGCCCGTGACTGAGTGCGTGCTCGCCCGCTCGAGAGCGCGCACACCGGCGAAGAGGGTCCGACCGTTGAGCGCCGCGCCGGTCGCCAGTACGAGCGCGACACCAACCGGATCGAGCGGACAGCCGGGCGAAGCGATATCGGAGAGTCGAGTCGAGACGACCTTCCCCCCGGCTGCCTCGCTGCAGAAGATTCGCCTGGAGCCGACGAGATCGGTGACGGCGAGCACGCGCGCCTTGCGAGCGTCGACGACGGCCGCCGCGAACGAGCCGTCGAGCTCGGCGGCAAACGCCCGGCCACGCTTGTTGTACGAAGCGACGGCCTGCCTCGCGGAGCTATTGATGAGCTCGCCGGTCAGGAGCAGCGTGACGTCTCGCTCCTCGTCGCGCGCGACGATCGTCTCGCCCCAGGTCTCGAACCGCGGCTCGCCGGCGGCCGAGACGCCGACCCGGAAGCCGTCAGAGCTCATCAGCGCTCCCTGCGGGCAGCGACCGCCTCCTCGAGGAGGAGCTCCAGCCGACGAACGACCGCGTCGGCCGCGTGCCGGCGGGAGACCAGCTCGCGTGCTCGCTCGCCCATCTCCTCGGAGTGCTCGAGGGTCTCGTGCACCGCCTCGCGGATCCGGGCCGGATCAAGAGGCACCACGAAGCCGCCGCCCGCCTCGGTCAGCCCCGGGATCGCTGCTTGCTCCGACAGGACGACCGGCGTGCCGCAAGCCGCCGCCTCGAGCGCGGCGAGGGATGTCTCCTCCCAGTGCCGTGGCGTGAGGCAGAAGACGTCGGCCGCCGCGTACACGCCGTAGCGCGCGTCGCCGTAGATCGGCCCCGCGTGACGCAGCGCACCCCGGTCGAGCAGGTGCGCGAAGCGCAACGCGATGGGGGCCCAGTGCCCGTCGTCGCGGCCCACGACGACGAGCGCGAGCGACGGGTCGCGCTCGAGCAGCGGCTCGACCGCCTCGACGAGCAGGTCGAGGCCCTTGAGCGGATGAATCCGACCGACGAAGAGCACGATTCGCGAGCTGTCGGGGAGACCGAGGCGGCCGCGCAGCCCGTTGTCCGGCTGGTCCAGGTCCGGAGGGGGCAAGGTCACCGGCAGCGGCAGCAGGCGAACGGTGGCCGGCCGGCCACCGAACGCCGTGTAGAGCTCGGCCTCGTGGTCGGTCTGGGCGAGCAGGAGCCCCGCGCGTTGCAGCATGGGGCCGAGCAGGGCTCTGTCGTAGCCGCGCTTGACGACGCCACGCAGGCCGGCGGAGCCGGGAAGCGTGCCGTGCGCCGAGAGGCAGAGGGGCACGTTGCCCGCCCGGGCGCTCAGATAGGCGCACGCCGTCACGTAGGTACGGGCGTCGGTCGTGTGGACGACGTCGTAGTGGTGCGCCTCACGAACGAGCGCGCGAAGCAGGCCGCGAGGCAGGTACTTCTTTCGCCGCCAGGCGAGGGTGTTCGAGAGATTCGGGAAGCGGCGCACCGAGACCCCGTCGATCTGCTCGGCCGCAGGCCTCGCACGGTTCTCCGCGTCGAGCACGTCGGTCGTGAACGCGGTCACCGTATGTCCCTTCCGCACGAGGCCGGTCGCATACTCGACCATCACGCGCGGCGGACCTCCATAGGCCCAGGCGGGCGCGAAGTACGGGGTCACCTGCAGGATGCGCACGGGGCGGGGAGCGCGCTAGCCGAATGGGGATACGAAGCGATCGGGGGGTCGCACCAGCGAGAAGGGGCGGCTCGTGGCTGCGGCCTCGCCTGCGCCGGCGACACGAGCGCGCAAGTAGCCTCGCGATGTCTCCCCGGCGGCGATCCGCCGCGTAAAGATCCCGTAGCGGTCCGTGCGCATCGTCAGAAATGGTCGCCAGCCGCGTGCGGAGCTTCGCTCGACCACGACCCGGGCGGGCCGGCCGGCCGGCGTGCGGCCCCAGACGAGGATGCTGCCGCTCTCGCCGAGGGCGACGAACGGGAAGCGGAAGGCGTTCAAAGTCGGCTTCCGCCTGTCGGCCTGGAGCGTGGCTCCGCGGTAGTAGAGACCCGACTGGACCGAGTTGCCTGGGTAGGGGGCGTCGCGAAGCTGCAGCCACGTCACGAGGCTGATCCCGGCCTTCCACATCCTGTACAGCGCCTCGGAGGTCCAGCGGGCCTGCAACAGCACCGGCAGCCCTCTCGGATCGGGGGGCTTCGTGTCCCAGCTGAACTCCGTGACCCAGAAGCGAACGTGCTGGCTCGAGACGACGTGGTGCGCCTTGACCGCCGCCTCGAGCAGCCGCCGCATCTCGGGGAGATCGCCGAGCGAGACGTCGTCCGGGAGGTTCGCGGAGTGCGTCGGGCCGCCGGAGGTGTACGGGTGGTGCGACCAGATGTCGAGCTTCGTGCGCTCGCCGCAGGTGGGCTTCGGGTTCGGCCCCTTCGACATGCAGAGCAGGTCACGCATGAAGCGAAGAGGGGCGATCGCTCGGGCCGCCTCGTTGGTGAACGGCGAGAAACCGCCGGCGATGACGGCGTTGTCGGGGTGAACGGAGTGGACTGCGTCGGCGGCGGCGTTCACGAGCCTGCGGTACAGCGCCGGCGCGATCAGGCGCCCGTTCACGAACTGCGGCGCAAAGAACTTGCCCACGTTCGGCTCGATCCAGACCTGCCAGAACCGCACCCTGGGGATGCCGGGCGAGCGCCCGCTGTAGCGGAGTGCCGCGGCGTGGACGAAATCGCCGAATTCCTGCACGTCGGCCGGCGTCGCGGCGCGCTTCGCCCAGTCCGGGGGATCCTTCACGATCGCGATCGGCTGCAGTCCGTTCGCGGCAAGGAGCTCGAGCTTCCGGTCGAAGATCGTCCAGTCGTATGCGGGATCGTCGGGGTTTCCGGGGTGGAAGTCGGTCGGCCGCGCCTCGGGGACGGCCTCGTACCACTTGAGGTTCACACGAAAGGCGGTCGCCCCGGCGTCGCGAATCCGGCGTAGTGCCACGTTCGCCACCCCGTCGGTGCTCACGAACTCGTCGTGCTCGGCGACCGCGGTCTGCAGCGGTCCCGCCGCAAGCGGAGCAGCAAGGACGAGCGCGGCGACAGCCGAGGTCGCGAGGGCGAGCCCGTGCCTCACGCCGGCGCTTCGCCTCCGAGCAGCTCGCACTCGAGCCGGGCGAGCGCCGCCTCCCGCTCGAAGCGCTGGTGGGAGAAGATGCGGCCCCGGCGGCCCAGCGCGTCACGGAGGTCCGGATCGCGGTGGAGGAGCTCGATCGCCTCGGCGAGCTCGCGAGGAGACTCGGGCGGAACCACCAGGGCGGCCCTGCTCTCGCGCAGCGTCTCGGTCGCGGGGACGTCGTCGCTCATGGATGCGATGATCGGCCGTCCACTTGCGAGATACGAGGCGATCTTCGACGGAAAGTTCGCACCGGCCGCCGCGCGCCGCTGGAGGACGAGGTGGGCGTCCGCAGAAGCGAGCAGGGAAGGAAACTCGGCGCGGGCGACCGGAGGGCGGACCCGGACGTTGTCGAGCCCGGCGGCGAGCCGCCGGACCTCGCCGGCGGCGTTTCCCTCCCCGACGAGCTCGACCTCCACGGGCGATCGCACGAGCCGGAGCGCGTCGATCAGCGTGCCGAAGCCCTGGGTGTAGCCGAGGTTGCCCGCGTAGAGAAGCCGCGTCGGACGCCCGTTGTTCTGCTCGGGCGCCGGCGTGATCCAGTCCGCGTCGACCCAGTTGTAGACGGTCGCCATCCGGCT
>JBBRYW010000190.1:0-5759 GCA_038237235.1 Gaiellales bacterium | reverse complement strand
GTACTGGGGGCGGCTCACCGAGGAGCTGCCCGACTTCCAGTTTCACCTCGTCGAAGGCAACGACATCATCGCCCGCGCCCGCTCGATCCCGCTTCGCTGGAACGGGAGCCTCGACGACCTGCCGCGGGGCATCGACGGCGCCATCGAGCGTGGCTTCGAGCAGGGCGGGGCGAATACCCTCTGCGCGCTCGTGATCATGGTTCCCGCGGCACGCCAGGGCCACGGCGTCAGCCGGGCAGCGCTCGAGGGGATGACCGCGATCGCGGCGGAGCACGGGTTCCAGGATCTGATCGCGCCCGTCAGGCCGAACTGGAAGGAGCGGTATCCCCTGACGCCGATCGAGCGCTACGCCACCTGGCGG
This sequence comes from Gaiellales bacterium, assembly GCA_038237235.1. Lineage (GTDB taxonomy): Bacteria > Actinomycetota > Thermoleophilia > Gaiellales > Gaiellaceae > JBBRYW01. The sequence continues at coordinate 5,398 of JBBRYW010000190.1, read as the reverse complement.
CGCGACGACGGGCTGCTGCTCGACCCCTGGCTGCGTGTGCACGAGCATCTGGGCGCCCGAGTGCTGAAGCCCGAGCCGCGCTCACTCCGGATCACCGGAACCGTGCGCGAGTGGGAATCGTGGACTCAGATGACGTTCCCCGAGAGCGGTGAATTCGTCTTCCCGCACGGTCTCTCCACCGTCTCGATCGATCGGGAGGCCGACAGCGGCCGCTACTGGGAGCCGAACGTCTGGATGCGTCATCGGGTAGACGTGTAGGCATGGCGGAGTTTCCGCGGCTGCAGTCCGAGCGGTTGGTGCTCCGCGCCTTCACGCCGGACGACGCGCCCGAGGTCGAACGGCTCGCCGGGGCACGGGAGGTGGCCGCGGGCACGCTGACCATGCCGCATCCATATCCCGAAGGCGCGGCGGCGACGTGGATTGCCACTCACGCCGGCACCGTCGAAGGCGGCGACGGGCTCACCCTGGCGGTCGAGCGGCTGGCGGACCGCGCGCTCCTCGGCGCGATCAGCCTCCGGATCGAGCGCGAGCACGAGCGCGCCGAGCTCGGCTACTGGATCGGACGCCCGTACTGGGGCAGCGGCTACGCGACCGAGGCCGCCGCGGCGCTCGTCGCGTACGCGTTCGAGCAGCTGGAGCTGAACCGCGTCTACGCCTACCACTTCTCCACGAATCCCGCCTCGGGCCGCGTGCTGCAGAAGATCGGCATGCGCCATGAGGGCGTACGGCGTCAGCACCATCGAAAGTGGGGCGAGCTCGTCGACAACGACGCGTACGCGATCCTGCGCTCCGAGTGGCGCGCTTGACTCTCCCCCGAGGGGAGGCCGTAACGTGACCGCCATGGGTGAGGGAACAAACAGGGATCTGCTCTCGATCGGCCGCTTCTCGCGCGTGACCGGGCTCTCGGTGAAAGCGCTTCGCCACTACGGCGAGGTCGAGCTGCTCGTCCCGGCGTACGTCGACGACGCGAGCGGGTACCGCTTCTACACGCGGGAGCAGGTAGCCGAGGGTGTGGTGATCCGCCGCTTGCGCGTCCTCGAGCTGCCGCTCGAGGAGATCCGGGCGGTGCTCATTGCTGATCCGGGCGGGCAGCGGGAGCGTCTGATCGCACATCGCGCTCGCATCGAGCAGCGGATGGCGGCTGCGACAAAAGTCCTGGACGAGCTCTCACGACTGATCGATGGAAAGGAGCATCTCGTGCCCGAGCCAACCGATGTCCTGTACGAGCTGAAGATCAAGGCCTACGACGACCAGCGGATCCTCGGCATTCGCGAGCGAGCCCGCGCCGAGGATCTGACGCATGTCATTCCCGCCGCGTACAAGGCGCTCTTCGCCTATCTCGACGAGCTCGGCGTCGAGCCCGTCGAGCCGTGGACGATCACCCTCTGCCCGTTCGCCGACGCCGAGGGCTTCGTCGATGTCGAGAACACCGTGATCGTCGCATCGGCCCAGCCGGGGCGCGGCCGGATCCACAGTCGGATCCTCAAAGCGTGCACCGCGGTCTGCCTCACTCACAAGGGGCCCTACGAGGAGCTGAGCCGATCCTACGACGTGCTCTCGCGGTGGATCGCGGAGCAGGACCTGGAGACGGCCGGTCCGCCGCGGGAGATCTACTGGACCAACCCCGAGCAGACGCCCGACCCAGCGGACTACGTGACCGAGGTCGCGTGGCCTGTCGTCCCTGATCGCGGCAAGCTCGAGCGGATCGAGGCCTCTGCGGCCGAGAAGCTCACAACGCCGCTCCCGGCCTGAGGGTGTCCGCCGGAAGCAGCGTGAAAGCGCCGCCGTCAAGCGGGAGAAGCGTCCTGAAGTGACGCTGATCGAAGGTCAGGATCCGCCGAGTCTCGAACCGGGCTGCGAGCACCACGATGGGGAGATCGGCCAGGCCGACGGAGAGAGAGGAATACGTTGCGTCGAGCTGCGCGATTGTTCGGTAGTCCTCGGCCTGAAGGCATTCGACCGCGTACCGCCCTGCTGCGAGATCGGTCAGGAAGGCGCGCCGGCTGGCCTGGCCGAGCCGCCGTCCGAGGAGAGAGTCGACCGCGACGCTGACCGGCGCCGGCAGGACGAGCCGCCCCGGCTCCGTCTGAAGGAGACGCTCGACAGAGTCCTGGAGCCGGTCACGCCGGTCGTGCAGTGCGACGATCGGCCCCGCATCGAGGACGTGATCGCTCGGCGGAGTACCTCAGCCTCTGAGATCTCCTCCCGCTTAGCGAGCTCGGAAAGGCGCTGCGTGTGACGCTCTTCGAGATAGACGCTGGTCGGCCCGGCATAGTGGGGACGTGCCGATTCGATCGATCCTCGTCTCAACGGCCGTCGTGATCGCCGGGCTCGCTGCGGCGGCGAGCGGATCCCCCGGAGCGCCGCCCGCCTCGCGCGCCCAAACGGGATGGACGATCAGGGAGCTGCCGCCGGTTGCGGGCGGGACGACGATGGGACTGGCCCTCAACGAGCGCGGGGAAGCGGCCGGCTCCTCCAGCGTCGCTTCAGGAGCGACGCACGCCGCCCTCTGGCGGACAGGCGGGCGCCCGATCGACCTGGGAACGCTCGGCGGCGGCCGAAGCTCCGCCGGGGACCTCAACAATCGCGACACGGTCACCGGAACCGCCCAGATCCAGACCGGCCAGAATCGTGCCTTCATCTGGTCGGCCGGAAAGATGGCCGCCATCGGGGTACTGGGCAGCTCGACGTCGTCCAGCTCCGGCTACGGCATCAACGATGCGGGCGCGATCGTCGGTTTCGCCAGTCTCCAGGACGGCGGCCACGGGTTCGTGTGGACGCGGCGGGGCGGCATCAAGGATCTGGGCACCCTCGGCGGACGGCTGAGCTTCGCCCTCGCGATCAACTCCTTCGGAGCGGTGGCCGGCGCAAGCGACTTGCCTGACTCCGCGTCCTCCACGCCCGTCATCTGGCGGGGCGCGAAGCCATCTCCCTTCGGCTTGCCGACGGGATTCGACTTCGGCTTTGCCTACGGGATCAGCTTCACCGGGCAGGTGGCCGGCTACTTCGAGAAGACCGGAGGCGCCGGATCGGACGTCTTCATCTCGGACAAGGGCCAGCTCCGCGATATCGGCCGCCTCGCGGACTACCAGTTCAGCCGCGGCCTCGCGATCAACTCGGCGGGCCAGGTGGTCGGCCCGGCCTTCAGGAGCCTGGGTGCCCGGACGCATCCCTTCCTCTCCAGGGCTGGTGTGATCGTCGACCTGAACACGCTGCTTCCGGCCGGATCGCCGTGGGACCTCCGAAATGCGTACGACGTCAACGACGTGGGGCAGATAGTCGGCGACGGGATCCTGAACGGCGAGACCCGCGGCTTCGTCCTCACGCCGCCGCGGGCCGAGCAGGTCGCGAACATCCGCGCGTTCGTCTCCGCCCTCCAGCCCGGCACGACATCGTTGGAGCGGGAGGCGGCTTCGCTGCTCGGGGCCGGCTGCAAGGGGATCCGGGCGCTCGCCAGCCTCGCCCCCAAGCAGCGAAAGCTGGGCGCTGTGCGGCGCGATGCGCTCGTCGTCCGCGTGGGGGCGCTTCACCGGAGTCTTCGCTGCTGACGGGTCTGCGGCACCGCTTGTACCCCTCCGGGTTGCGGCGCCGCCTACCCCGGCTTCAGGTCCCTGGTTCGGGGGGGCGGATGCCGGCATCGCCAGCCGCATGTTTGGTGCTCCACCTCTCGGTGGGCAAGGCCTTCGTCTTCAAGGAGTAGCTCAGGCCAACAGCTTCTCGAAGCGCTCGGCGTCCTCGAACGGCCCGACGAGCGCGAGCCGCAGGCCGTTGCCACCGATCACGTCGCTCGCGACTCGCTGAATGTCCTCGGCGCTCACCGCATTCAGGCCCTCCAGGACCTCGGTCGGCTCCGCAGCTTTGCCCTCGAGCACCTCGCGCCTGAGGCCGAACTGGATCAGGCCCTGCGGCGACTCGGTCTGCAGCGTGAAACGCCCCTTCGAGTAGGCGCGCGCCTTCTCGAGCTCCTCGGAGGGAACCGCCTCCTCCGCCATCCGCCGCAGCTCGGTGACGATCGTCGAGACGGCCTCGTCGACCCGGTTGATGTCGACGCCGGCCTGCGAGTACAGCGAGCCGGCCTGGATGTAGCTGTGGTTGAAGCCGAAGACGTAGTAGGCGAGCCCGCGGCGCTCGCGGACCTCGGTGAAGAGGCGCGACGACATACCGCCGCCGAGCACGGTCGCGAGCAGTTGCAGCGCGTAGCGATCCGGATGCGCAATCGGGTAGCTGGGCACACCGATGCAGAGGTGCGCCTGGTCGGACTGCTTGTGCTCGACGCGGACGCGCGGGCCGTCCGAGGATGGGGTCGTCACGGGGTCGGGCTGCGCCGCGCCGTCCCGAGACAGGTCGCCAAGAAGCTCCTCGAGCCGCGGGATCAGCCCCTCCCCAAGCTGGCCGGCGATGCCGACGACGAATCGGTCCGGCGTGTACCAGCGGTCCAGGTACTCGAGGAACGTGTCGCGGGTAGCCCCCCGCACGGTGTCCTTGCGCCCGATGATCTCCCAGCCGAGCGGCTGGTCGCCGTAGAGCAGCTCCTCGTACTTACCGTCGACGGAGTCGCGCGGCGTGTCGAAGTACATGTTCATCTCCTCGATGATCACGCCTTTCTCGCGCTCGATCTCCTCCGGGTCGAACTTCGAGTTACGGATCATGTCGACGAGCACGTCGAGCGCGGTGTCCCGGCCCTCGGCGGCGCAGCGGACGTAGTAGCCCGTGAACTCCTTGCTCGTGAAGGCGTTGAACTCGCCGCCGATCGCGTCGATCTCGCCCGAGATGTGCCGTGCGGTCGGTCGTCGCTCGGTTCCCTTGAAGAACATGTGCTCGGCGAAGTGGGCGATCCCGTTCGTCTCGCGGGTCTCGTAGCGCGAGCCAGCCGCGAGCATCAGGAAGCACGCGACCGACTGGGCGTGATCCATCTGCGCGGTCAGGACGCGCAGTCCGTTCGACAGGGTCTGGCGTTGGAAGACGTCCCCGGTCATCGACGATCCTCGTGCAGCTGCTGCCGACCAGGCACTCGGCGGGCCTGGGTGGCGCTCGATGGAACTGGACGCGTAGCGTTCATGCGGCAAGCCTCTCTCTCCAGGTAGCGGGAACCGTGACGGTCTCCCTCGTCTCGTAGTCGTAGGTCACGCAGACGCTGCGGCCCTCGGCCACCAGGCGCCCGTCGGCCTCGAGGCGGTACTCGAGCTCGAAGCTCTTGCTGCCGAAGCCGGCCGGCCGAACCCCCACGTCGACCGTCTCCTCCGAGCGCACGGGCGAGCGGAAGTCGATCTCGATCCGCGCGACGACGAACGTGAGCTCGTCGAGTGAGCGGACGAGGCCGCGGTCGCGAAGAAGTGCCGTTCGCGCCGACTCCATGTAGGTCAGGTAGACGGCGTTGTTGACGTGGCCCATCGCGTCC
>JBBRYW010000189.1:0-5827 GCA_038237235.1 Gaiellales bacterium | reverse complement strand
GCCCTGACAATTTTCGGTGGCCATAGCGGCGGGGCGACACCTCTTCCCATTCCGAACAGAGAAGTTAAGCCCGCCAGCGCCGATGGTACTCGGAGGGCAACCTCCCGGGAGAGTAGGTCGCCGCCGAATTACTCTGGCCCGAAGTCCTTCCGGACTTCGGGCCACTTTTCGTGTCAGGAAGACCCGACTCCGCGCCGGGGTCTGGCCGCTATCCCGACCTTCTCAGACCGGCAGGGTAAGGCTCTCGAGGTCGCGCGGGTAGTAGGTGAGAAAGTCGAGCCCGTCGTGGGTCACTACGACCGTGTCGGAGTGCCGAAACCCGCCGAGCTCGGCGGAATACAACCCGGGCTCGACCGTGAAGACCATCCCCGGCCGGATCTCGGTGTCGTCGCCGATGTCCAGGAAGGGGCCCTCGTGGTAGCGGAGCCCGATCGCATGGCCGACGTGATGCCTCCAGTAGTCCCAGAGCCCGTGCTCGTCGTAGTAGGCGCGCACGGCTCGGTCGACGTCCGAGCAGCGCGCACCGGATCGCAGCGCCTCGAAGGCCGTGTCCTGCAGAGCCACCATATGCTCGAACATCCGCCGCTGCTCGGCCGTGGGCGAGCCGAGCACCATCGTGCGCTCGAGCTCGGAGTAGTACCCCCACACAGGAGCGGTCGCCCCCGTGACGAGCACGTCCCCGGGCTGGAAGGTCACGTTGTTTGCGAGGGCGTGCGGTATGGCCGCGTTGCGGCCGATCTGCCCGCGGTAGCCGGCTTCCGCGCCGTCCGAGAACGGGCTCTGCGCGCGGTAGAGGGGGCCGATCGCGTCCAGCATCGCCATGGTTGCCTCCGTACTCGCCCTTCGGGTGACCTCTGTCTCCGTGAGTCCGGCGCGCGTGTACCGCTGCAGCAATGAGTGCGCGAGATTGCCCCACTTCGCGCTCTCGCGGATCAACTCGATCTCGGTCTCACTCTTGATCGCCATCCGATCCTCGACGAAGCCGGCGACACGCTCGGGCTCGGAGCCCGTCAGCTCCGTGAGGGTCGGCCCGCGATAGCCGAAAATGCACGGATAGCCGTCCGCGTCAGCGCCGAGCGGCCCGCCCGCGCCCATCTTCTCCAGCAGCTCCTTGAGCGCCTCCATCGGATGGCGTTCCGACGGATACTCCGCGTAGTCTGCGACGTGCTGGACGCCGGCATTGTCCCCAGCGTGCTCTCGCTCGAGCCGCGGCACGAGCAGGCCGCGCTCGCCCGCAGCGTCCACGACGAGGGCGATTGGCCGCTCGGTCGGGACGAACGCAAATCCCGTGTAGTAGAGGACGTAGGCGCTGTCGAATAGCACTGCGGAGGTCAACTCGCGAGACCGGAGGTGCTCCGCGAGCGCCACGGAGCGCGCATCGTACTCGTGCTGTGAGATTGCGAGCGTCATGCCGCCCGCAGCCTCTCACGCCAGCCGGGATCGAGCGCCCGCAGGCAGCTCACTCGCTCGCCGACCGGCGGGTGCGTCGCAAAGAGCGCTGCGAGACCCCGTTCGTCGAACGGATTGACCGTGTAGAGGGGCTCGGTCGCAGGGTTCGCCCGGAAGTCGACGAGCTCGCCTGCCTGCTCGAGCCGCAACAGCGCGCCCGCGAGGCCGTGAGGAGAGTCGCAGAGTGAAGCGGCGGTGCGATCCGCCCTGAGCTCGCGCTTCGGCGAGAGGAGTAGGTGGACGAAGGCGGCCGCGATCGGGCCGAGCAGGAAGATGAGCACGCGCTGCAGCCAGCCACCGATTCGAGTCGTTTCGACGAGCGCGGCCGCGAGGATGACCGCAGCCGACTGGACGACAACGTCGCGGCTTCGAATGTGCGCTACCTCGTGCGCGAGGACGCCGTCGAGCTCCGCCGGGTCGAGGAAACCGAGCAATCCCGAGCTCACCGCGATCGCCGACGACGCGGCGCCGCGGCCGGCAGCAAGCGCGTGCGGATAGCCGTTGTCGATCAGGTAGAGGCGCGGCTTCACGATCCTCCCTCTGGCGGCGAGGCGCTCGAGCGCCGAGTGGAGCGCAGGCGCCTCCCCGAGCGGCAGCTCTCGCGCGCCGACCATGCCCATGACCGCACGGTCGGCGTACCAGTATGCGGCTCCGGCGATGAGGAGGCCGCAAAAGAGCGAGATCGAGAACACGCGGTACCCACCGAGGATCCAGCCGAGGCCGCCGAGAACGGCGCAGAGGGCGGCGGCAACGGCCCACGCCTTCGCAAGGTTGACCGCGACGAGGAGCCCGCTCCTCATCGTCCGTTATCCCTCGTCGCGCTCGTCCTCCGCGAAGCCGCGCGGCGGCCAGTCGGGCTCGGGAGCGTCGCAACGGCTCGAGCAGTGGAGGGAGGCGACGTTCTGCAGGGGGATCAGAATGTGCCCGTTCAGCTCGATGTGCGCGACTTCGTCGACGAAGCAATACGCGGTGAGAACACCCTCCTGGTAATCGCCGCCGAAGAGGGCGACCTCCACCTGCTCTCCCTTGTACCGGCCGGTGTAGTCCTCCACCGCGGCTCAGTCTACTGCTCGAATGAGCTCGCGCTCGATCTCGAGGCGAGCGACGTGGCAGTTTGCGATCACACTCTCGGCCTCGACTCCGCAGTGAGCTCGGAGCGCGCGCAGCGGGCCCCCGTGCGAGACGGCCAGGACGCGCTCGCCTCGATGGCCAAGAGCTATTCGGCGCAGCGCTCCGATCACTCGCCGAGCCATCTCGTCCCGGCCCTCGCCGTCGCCCCAGGGGCCGCCGCGGGATTCCGGAAAGCGCCTAGCGATCTCGAAGTCCGTTAGCCCTTCCCACGTCCCGAAGTTCCTTTCCCGTAGATCCGGGACGACGGTGACGCCAAGCCCCCTCCGGTCGGCTACGGCCCGCGCCGTCTCGTACGCCCGGCTGAGATCACTCGAGTAGATCGCATCCAGATGCTCGCTCTCGAGCTGATTCGCGAGGGCGCGCGCTTGCTCGCGTCCTCTCGAGTTCAGTCGTCGGTCAGTATGGCCCTGGACGCGCCGCTCGGCGTTCCAGTCGGTCTCGCCGTGTCGGGCCAGCAGGATGGTGGTAGGCACCCGAACTACGCTACCGATCGATGGATCTTCGCCTCACCGATCGCGTCTGCCTCGTCACGGGCTCCACGAGCGGGATCGGCCTCGCCACGGCGGAGCTCCTCGCCGAGGAAGGAGCACGGGTGATCGTCACGGGCCGCGATCCGAAGCGGGTCGACGGCGCACGCAGGCGTGCGGGTGCAAGCCTCGGAGTGGTGTGCGACCTCGCCGAGCCCGCGGCGCCGGAAGCTCTCGTGGTCGAGGCGCTCGGGGCCTTCGGCCGGATCGACTGCCTGGTGAACAACGTGGGGATCGCATATCAGGCGGCGTTCGAGGACCTCTCCGACCTCCAGTGGGAGGAAATATGGCAGCTGAACGTGATGAGCTACGTCCGCTGCATCCGGGCCGTCCTGCCGGGGATGCGGGAGCGGGGGGCGGGCGCGATCGTGAATGTCTCGTCGACGTCGGGGAAGCGGCCGTCCACCAGCATGCCGAACTACTCGGTCACGAAGGCCGCCGTCCTCTCGCTGTCCCGTCTCGTGGCGGACACATATGCCCGCGACGGGATTCGGTGCAACGCGGTCACGCCCGGGCCGACCGCGACGGAGGCGTGGCTCGGGCAGGGCGGTCTTGCCGACCAGCAGGCCGAGCGCACCGGAAAGACGCGCGAACAGGTGCTCGAGAGCGTGGCCGCCGGGCGGCCACTCGGTCGTCTCGGTGAGCCAGGGGAGATCGCCGCCGTGGTGACGTTTCTGTGCTCCGAGCGTGCCGGATACGTGACGGGAGCGGCGTGGAGCGCGGACGGCGGGACCGTCCCCATCATCATTTGATGTATCCGCAACTCACCCGGGACTGGGAAGCACGCTTCCGGCAGGGCGACACGCCGTGGGAAGACCAAGACGTCGCCCCCGGCGTGGCAGACCTCGTCCGCGAGAATCTGTCGCCAGGTCGGTCGATCCTTGAAGTTGGAGCCGGTCTCGGCGCCAATGCCCTGTGGCTCGCGAAGCGCGGCCATCGCGTGAGCGCCTGCGACGTGTCGGCCACGGCGATGCGGGAGCTACGCTCGAAGGCTGTTGCGGAGGGCGTTGTGCTCGACGTGCACGTCTGCGACGTCGTGCAAAATCGCGCGCGACTGCCCTGCGTCGATGCGGTACTCGACCGTGGCGTCTTTCACACGTTCACATCAACGGCGGGGCGTTCCGCCTTCGCAGCCGCCATGGCTGATCTCGCTCGACCCGGCGGGCTTTGGCTCGATGTTTCGGGGGCAGCCGAGACGCTGCAAGACGCGGAAGCAGCGCTCGAGAAAGGGTGGCCCCGGATCACTTTGGAGCAGATCCGCGTCGCGACAGATCCTTGGTTTCAGCTCCAATCAGCAATCCGAACGACGTACGGCACCTCTCCCGAGACAAGCTTTCCGGCGTTCGGGTGCGTTCTCCGGCGCAGGGAGGAAGCGCCGCCCCGAAGGCTAGGCTGGACGTGATGCCCGAGCTGGCCGGAACGGTCGCCGATCTCTTCGAGACGCGAGTACGAGAGCAAGAGGAGAGCTGGCTTGCGCCGCTCGCGATGCGCTCCTACGAGACGCGTGGACGGCTGCGTGCCGAGTCCGAATGTCGTCTTCGAACGCCGTTCCAGCGCGACAGAGACCGCCTGCTGCACTCGAAGCCCTTCCGCCGGCTGAAGGGCAAGACCCAGGTGTTCATCGATCCGGCGGGTGACCACTACCGCACGCGAATGACGCACACGCTCGAGACGACGGCGATCGCCCGCGGCGTGGCGCGCGCGCTCCGCCTGAACGAGGATCTGACCGAGGCGATCGGGCTCGGGCACGACACGGGCCATACGCCGTTCGGCCACGCCGGCGAGGAGGCGCTCGACGAGTGCATGAAGGCCGCTTTCGGGCGAAGCTTCCGGCACAACGAGCAATCGCTTCGCATTGCGGAGCGGCTCAACCTGACGGCTGAGGTTCGCGATGGGATTCTCAAGCACACGGGCGGCGTCGAGCCGGAGACTCTCGAGGGCAGAATCGTGCGAATCGTCGATCGTGTCGCGTACATCAACCACGATATCGACGACGCGATCCGCTTCGGTTTGCTGGGCGCCGACGAGTTGCCGCTCGAGCAGATCGACCTCCTCGGCGATACGGGCTCGCGCCGCATCGACCGCCTCGTCCACGATCTTGTCGAGACCTCCGAGCGGGAGGGAGACATCCTGCAGAGCGAGGAGATCGGAGCCGCAATGCTCGCGCTCCGCACCTTCATGTTCGAGCACGTGTACCTGGGGTCGCACACGAGAGCGGAGCACGAGCGCGCCCGGAGCGTGATTCACGTGATCGTCAGCCACCTCGTCTCGGAGAGCCGGCCGGCCGACGAGCTCGTCGACTTCGTAGCGGGGATGACCGACAGGTACGCGCTCGCCTACGCCCAACGGCTGCCCGGCTAGTGGCGCGGATCAAGGACCCGTCAGTCGACGCCGTTCGGTCGGCGGTGAGCATCGTCGACCTCGTCTCGGCCCGGACCACGCTCCGGAAGTCGGGCTCTCGCTACACGGGCCGTTGCCCGTTCCACGACGAACGGACCCCGAGCTTCTCCGTCAGCCCTGATCGGGGCACGTACTACTGCTTCGGCTGCGGGGTCGGCGGCGATGCAATCACCTTCGTACGAGAGACCGAGAACCTCGACTTCGTGGGCGCGATCGAGTGGCTCGCCGACCGGTTCAACGTACCGCTCGAGTACGAGGAATCATCCCCCGGACAGGACGATCGGCGGCGGCGGCGCGAGCGGCTGTATGCGCTGCTCGAG
>JBBRYW010000188.1:0-5833 GCA_038237235.1 Gaiellales bacterium | reverse complement strand
GCTCGCGCTCGAGGATTCGCTCGAGATGGCGCTTCCAGCGCGGGGTCACCCAGCGCCAGATCACCTCCTGAACAACGCGGTCGGAGGCAGTGACGGGCGGGTTGTCCTCCGATCTCCGTAGGTAGCGATCTCCCTGGAGACGGGCCGCCGTGTCCCGTGCCAGCGCAAAGAGCTCGCCCTCGTGGTAGCAGGGGTTCGGGTACGTCCTCCACCACGGGGAGTCGATCGCACGACCGCGATACGGGGTGACAACGAGATCCACCCCCACCTCGTAGAGTCCTTTCCAGAGCTGCCACCACGCGGGCGTGCACCCGTACCGAAAGTCGAGATCGACTGCCGAGGCGACGGCCAGGACTTTCGGTGCCGCCACGGCGCCCTAGTAGGCGCCGCGCGCCAGCAGAACCGCGGGAATCGTCTTCACGAGGATTGATATGTCGAGCCAGATCGACCAGTTGTCCAGGTAGTAGAAGTCAAGCCGGACGAGCTCGTCGAAGCTGAGGCTCGAGCGGCCCGAGATCTGCCAGAGACCCGTCATCCCGGGCAGCACGAGGTAGCGCTTGCGGTGCCAGTCCTCGAGCTTCGCGTAGTCGCGCAGGCGGAGGGGGCGTGGGCCGACAAGGCTCATCTCGCCGCGCAGCACGTTCAGAACCTGCGGAATCTCGTCCAGTGAGAGGCGGCGGAGGAAGGCGCCGACACGGGTCACGCGGGGATCGTCCCGGATCTTGAACAGGGGGCCGTCGGCCTCGTTAGCGGACTCGAGCTCGCTCTGGCGCTGCTCGGCGTCCACCTCCATCGTCCGGAACTTGAGCATCACGAACTCGCGCTCGTGGAGCCCGATCCGGCGATCGCGGTAGAAGACGGGGCCGCTCGAGGACAGCTTGATCGCTGCTGCGAGCGCGAGCCAGAGCGGTAGACCGAGCACGATCACGAGAGCGCTGACGAGCAGGTCGAACGTCCGCTTGAGGGCCCACTCGGTGCCGACGAAAAACGGCGGGCGAAGCTCGAACAGCGGCACCGCCTGCCCGGCGACGTACTCGCCGCGCTGGACGAGCAGCTCGGTCGTCTTCGGCGCAATCCGGACCTGCACACCGTGCCGGTGCGCCAGGGCGACGATCTCGATCAGCGCTGGATCGTCGAAGTCTGAATCGTTCACGATCAGCTCGTCGACCGCGCGCTCACTAAGGATGCGCGGCAGCGCCTCGATGCGGCCAAGCACCGGAACTCCCGCACCCTCACCCGACGGCGTGAGCGCTCCGACGAAGCTGTAGTCGATTCCGACCCGGCGCGCCCCGAGCGCGCGGTGCAGCCCGTCCACATTCTCGGCCTCGCCGACGAGCAGGACGCGGCGCCGTACGCCGGCGACCCGCAGGATCAGCTCTGTCAGGCCTTCATAGCCGCCTCGGAAGAGACCGATACAGAGGCTCGTCAGCGCAACCCCGGCCGGAAAGATGCCGAGAGTCCCGAACTCGTGGCCAGTGCCGAGACCGAAGGCCACCGTCAGGAGCGCGACGATCACGAGCGACGAGAGAACACGCCCGAAACCCCCGCGCAGCTCGCGCGCTCCGTAGAGGCCCGCCTGCCAGAAGACGAGGACGGTAACGAGCGTGAGGAACGGCAGGATGTTTGTCAACTCGTCCCAGAGAAGCCCCCAGAGCAGCTCATGTCCCCGGTAGACGTCGCGGAGAGCGAGCGCTGCGTAAAGCCCGAGCACGAGTCCGCAGACATCAAGGAAAACGAGGCAGGCGATGCTCGCCACACGTCGCGCGAGCGGAAGCAGAATTCCGCGGGTAACCAGGGGCTCGGCCGAGCGAACATCCCTGTCCGGCGGGAAGCGAAGCGTCTCCTGATGCCGGGGGGAGGCGGTAGGCGAGGGCGGATCGGCCCACTGCGTCGACTTTGTTGCCACCGAGCGACGCATTGTAATGGGAGTCTACGAGCTGATCGTAAGCCCGCTGTAAAGGCACCGAGGGCGCAGAGCCGCGGCGGGGCGGCCTCGCGAGCCCTACTTCAACACGTGGAAGAGGGCGACCGTATCGAGGAAGAAGATGATGCCTACAGCAATCGTCAGCCGCGTCAGGTTCTTCTCGACGATGTGGGTGCCGCCCTGAGAGGCGGGAGTGAAGCCCATGCCCCCGAGCCCCGTGTCGCGGCCGGAGTGCATGAGGATGAGGCCGACCAGGGCGAACGAGACGAGAACGTGCCAGATTGCGAGCACCGTCAGCATGCCTCCAGGATACAGTCAGCCCGATGAATCCTGAGGAGGCGCGCGGCAAGATCCAGAAGCTGCTCGTAACGGGCGACAACCGGCTCAAGCAGGGCGTCGACCAGGCCAAGACGCGAGCGAGCTACGAGCAGGCGCTCGAGGTTGCTCGTCAGGCCGGGCTCGAGGAGAGAGTCAGCCGGCTCGTCGCCATCAGGCTCGCCGACCTCGATGCGGCTGAAGCGGCTTCCGGGTCTCATGAGCGAGTGCCGCGCGCTCGAGAATCGCCTCCAGACGCGCCGCCTGCAGCCTGACGTCGTGCTCCGAGGCGGCCGCGCGCGCCCGAGCGTTCGGCGTGGGGAGCGCCGCAGCTCGTTCGAGCCCTCGAGCAATCGCCGCCACGTCCAGCGGGTCGACGAGTATTCCAGCCTCCGGAGGGACGAACTCCGGCGGGCCTCCGACCCGCGTGGCGACGACCGAGCGCTCGCAGGCCATCGCCTCCAGCAGGACCTGGCCGAACGGCTCCACCACACTGGGCTGGCAGACGACGTCGCAGGCGGCGAGCCAGCGAGGGATTCGGTCGTGGGGCACTGCGCCGACGATCGTCACGCCGCGCCGGCCCTCGAGCTGCGGCCGCTCAGGCCCGTCACCGACGAACGCCAGCCGGCCGCGATCGAGTGTCGCGAACGCGTCTGCGAGCCGGACGACGTTCTTTCGGGCACTGAGGGAGCCGATGCACAGGAACGCGGGACCTTCGCCGCTCCAGCCGAGCTCGCCGCGCGCCCTCTCTGGGTTCGCTGCCCGGAACCGCTCGAGGTCGACGCCCGAGTCGACCACCTCGATCTTTCCCCGCGCGGCCGGGATCCGCATCTCGAGCTCCCGGCGAAGATAGTCGGACACCGCGACAACGGCCGCGGCACGACGGATGACAGCCCGCGTCGCGAGTCGGACGCCCGGAATCGCTCCCACGTTATGAACGTCCTGCCCGTGCGCGGTGACGACGAGGGGCGCACGGTCGGTGAGCGCTCCGATCAGGCCGGTCGGGAACAGGAAGTGGGCGTGAACCACGTCTGGTCGCCAGCGGCGGGCAGCTGCGAGGGCCAGGCGAGAGAGCGTCAGCCAGCGGAGCTTGCCGCCGGCACGGCTGGTCAGAACCGCGAGCTCGACGTCGTGACCGCGAGCTCGGAGCGCTTCCACTGTGTCCTGGACGAACGTGCCCAGGTCGGGGTCGTGCGGACCGGGGTACATCTGCGAGACCACGAGAATGCGCACCGGCTGTAACTCTTAGGCCCGCTGGGCGTCGTACATCCCGAACTCCTCGCGCAGGACGTTGCAGATCTCGCCGACCGTGCACCGCGCCCGCAGAGCGTCGCGCATCGCGGGCAGGAGATTCACTTCTCCGCGAGCCGACTGACGCACTTCGGCGAGAGCCCCCTCGGCGTGGTCCGCGCTTCGCTCGCGGCGCACCCGCGCCGTCCGCTCGAGCTGGCGAGCCTCGGCCTCGGGATCGAGGCGATGCAGCTCGATTGGCTCGTCCTCCTCCTCCAGGAACCGGTTCACGCCGACGACGACGCGCTCGCCCGACTCGACCTCCGCCGTGTAACGAAACGCGGCCTCCTCGATCTCGCGCTGGACGAAACCCTGCTCGATCGCGGCCACGGCGCCGCCCAGCTCGTCGACCCGCTCGATCAGCTCGCGGGCCTTCGATTCCAGCTCGCTCGTCAGCGCCTCGATGAAGTACGACCCTCCGAGCGGGTCGGCCGTGTCCGTCCCGCCGGCCTCCTC
The DNA here is from genome assembly GCA_038237235.1 of Gaiellales bacterium. Classification (GTDB taxonomy): domain Bacteria; phylum Actinomycetota; class Thermoleophilia; order Gaiellales; family Gaiellaceae; genus JBBRYW01. The sequence goes on along the minus strand of JBBRYW010000188.1, from coordinate 1,848 downwards.
AGCGAGCAGTTGCTGCGTCCGCAGCGCAACCTTGGCCGAATGCTCCGTCGGCAGTGCGAGCGCCTCGTCGGATGCGTTGGTATGGATCGACTGGGCGCCCCCGCAGACGGCCGAGAGCGCCTGCACCGCAACGCGTACGACGTTGTTCTCCGGCTGCTGCGCGGTCAGGGTCGAGCCTCCGGTCTGGGCGTGAAAGCGAAGCGCCTGCGCGCGCGGGCTCGTGGCTCCGAATCGCTCCTCCATGATTCGCGCCCAGAGGCGTCGCGCGGCGCGGAATTTCGCCACCTCCTGGAAGAAGTGGTTGTGCGCGTTGAAGAAGAACGAGAGGCGCGCGCCGAACTCGTCCGGCGAAAGGCCCGCCTCGAGAGCCGCTTCGCAGTAGGCGATCCCGTTCGCGAGCGTGAAGCCGAGCTCCTGGGCCGCCGTCGAGCCGGCCTCGCGGATGTGGTAGCCCGAGATCGAGATCGTGTTCCACCTGGGCAGCCGCTCGGCGCAGTAGGCGAAGAGATCCGTCGTGATGCGCATCGAGGGGCGGGGTGGGAAGATGTAGTTCCCGCGCGCGACGTACTCCTTCAGGATGTCGTTCTGCACCGTCCCGCGCAGTCGGTCGCCCGGAACGCCCTGGCCCTCGGCGACCAGCTCGTACAGCAGGAGCAGCAATGCCGCCGGCGCGTTGATCGTCATCGACGTCGAGACCTCGCCGAGCGGAATTCCGTCGAGGAGGAGCTCCATGTCGGCGAGCGAGTCGATCGCAACGCCAGTCCTGCCCACTTCGCCGAGCGCTTGCTCGTCGTCTGAGTCGTACCCGAGCTGGGTCGGGAGGTCGAAGGCGACGGAGAGACCCGTCTGGCCGCGGGCGAGCAGGTAGCGGAAGCGAGCGTTCGTCTCCTCGGCCGAGGCGAACCCCGCGTACTGCCGGATCGTCCAGGGGCGGCCGCGATACATGTCCGGGTACGGGCCGCGCGTGAACGGAAACTCACCGGGAGCCTCGAGCCCGAGATCGTCCACGTCGTCGCTCGTGTAGACCAGCTTGACCTCGATCCCCGAGTCGGTCTCACGGCGGTCCCCCGTCGTTGGCATGGGGCAATCGTACGCCGCTCACAGAAGCGGGCCGCGGACGACGACCGTGCTGAGCCCGCGCTCGGGGTAGCCGAGCCGCGCCGGCATCCCGCGCGACGGCGTAGGTCGGGTCGGGGTCGGCTTCGAGTCTGCGGCGAAGGCTCTTCGAGGCGCGGAGGCGGCACCGGTCGCGCAGACGTCTACGATCGCCGTGTGAAGGTTCGGGTCAGGCTCTTCGCCGGTCTGCGCGAGCGTGCAGGCACGGCCGAGCGCGAGGTCGACGGCGCCGAGAGAGTGTCGGACATCTGGCCCGCGCTCGGCCTGGGCGAGGAGCCGCCCGGGCTGCTCTACGCCGTCAACAAGGAGTACGCGGAGCGGGATCAGCGGCTCGCAGACGGCGACGAGGTAGCGCTGATCCCCCCCGTCTCGGGTGGCGCGTTCCGCCTCAGCGAGCAGCCGCTCGACCTCACCGCCGCTGTCGCGGAGGTCTCCGACGACCGGGCCGGCGCGACCGCGACCTTCACCGGAACCACACGCGTGCAGTCGCGCGGGCGCACGGTTACCCACCTCGAATACGAGGCGTACGCCGGCATGGCGGAGAAGGTGATGGCGCAGCTCGCGCTCGAGCTCGAGGCGCGCTACGACCTATGCGGAGTGGCGATCCACCACCGCGTCGGCCGGGTCGGCATCGGCGAGACGAGCGTCGTCATCGCCGTGTCGGCACCGCACCGCCGAGACGCGCTGGCTGCCTGCAAGGACGCGATCGACATGCTCAAGGACACGGTGCCG
>JBBRYW010000187.1:0-5949 GCA_038237235.1 Gaiellales bacterium | reverse complement strand
CTGCCGGGAGAGGGTGCTCCGATCCTGCTGCTCGGGCACACGGACACGGTCTGGCCGCTCGGGACGCTCGCCGGCATGCCGTTTCGCGTCGAGGACGGCGTCGCGTACGGACCCGGGGCCTACGACATGAAGGGCTGCCTCATCGTGCTCCTGGAGGCGATCCGCCTGGCCGGAACGGGCCGCGCGCTTCGGGTCTTCCTGACGGCCGACGAGGAGATGGGCAGCCGCACCGGCCGGCCCCTCCTAGAAGAAGCTGCCGCTGGTGCCGCCGCCGCGCTCGTCGTCGAGCCGCCGTCGCCCGAAGGCCACCTCAAGACCGCGCGCAAGGGACTCGGCCGCTTCCGCCTCACGGTCACCGACCGCTCTGCGCACGCGGGCACCAACCGATCCGACGGCGCAAGCGCGATCGAGGAGCTCGCCCACCAGGTGCTTGCGCTCCACGCGCTGAACGACGACGAGCGGGGCATCTCCGTCAACGTGGGAGTCGTCAGCGGCGGAACGAGCGAGAACGTCGTCGCGGGGCAGGCCGAGGCTCAGGTCGACGTCCGCGTGAGGACGCGCGGCGACCTCGCCTCCATGGAGAGGGCGCTCGCCGAGCTCGCGCCGCACGTCCCCGGCACGACGTTGACCGTCGGCGGAGGTTGGACGCGGCCGCCGCTCGAGCGCTCCCCCGGCGCTGCTTCGCTCTTCGCCAGGGCCCACAAGTACGGGGTGGAGCTCGGACTCGACCTCGAGGAAGCATCCTCAGGCGGCGGCTCCGACGGGAACCTCGTGGGCGCGCTGGGCTTGCCCGTGCTCGACGGTCTCGGCGTCGAGGGCGGCGGCGCGCATGCGCCCGACGAGCATGCGCTCGTGGGCTCGATTCCGGTGCGGGCCGCCTTGCTCGCGCGGCTCTTGCGCGAACCGGGTCTCTAGCGCGAGAATGTCACGAGCGAAGACAATTCTCGACTCGGGAGGTGGTTTTCTATGGCTGCCCGTGCGGATGAGCGCTTGATGATCTCGGAGCGGATCGCTCCGGGTGCGCTCCCCAGGGTACTGAGCTCGCTCGACATGTCGATCATCTTCCTGGCGATCGTGCTCTTCATCGTCCAGGCCTCGGTGATCCAGCCGGCGGGCCCCTCGGCCTACACGTACTGGATTCTCGGTTTCCTGCTCTTCCTCATTCCGGGCGCGCTCGTAACGGCGCAGCTCGGACTGATGTTCCCGCAAGAGGGCTCGCTCTACGTCTGGACACAGAAGGCGCTCGGCCCGTTCTGGGGCTTCTTCGCCGGCTTCTGCGCCTGGTGGCCCGGCGTGCTCGTCATGGTCGCGACGTCGGACCTCGTCGTCACGATCTGGCAGTTCATCGACGCGGGCAGCCTCTCCAAGAGCTGGCAGCAGATGCTCGTGATCCTCGCCGTGCTCTGGTTCTCGGCGCTGCTCTCCGTCATGCGCCTGCGCCTGACCCAGAACTACGTCAACTTCATGTTCTTCTTCTACGGCGCGGCGATCTTCGTGATCGGCCTGGCCGGGGTGCTCTGGCTCGTCGGCGGCAACGGCTCGGCAAACTCGTTCGGCGGCGCATCGAACTGGGTTCCGGACTCGGGCAACTGGACCTTCTTCGGGCTCGTCATCCTCGCGCTGCTCGGGATCGAGGTGCCGCTGAACATGGGCGTCGAGATCGTTGATCTCCGCGCGATCAAGAAGTACCTCTTCTGGGGGTCGCTCGTGGTCATGGCGGCGTACCTCTGGGCCACGTTCGGAAACATGGTCACGATCCCGGTCGGGGAGAACAACTCGACGACGGGGATCCTCTCGGCCGTGCAGACGGGGTTCTTCGGCGCCCACTGGTTCGCGGTGGTGGTGGCGCTCGTCGTGATGTGGTTCTTCGTCTCGAACACCGTTGTCTACAACTACTCGTTCAGCCGCCTGCTCTTCGTCTCCGGTCTGGAGCGGCGCATGCCGGCGGCGCTCGGCAGGGTGGACGAAAGGACGCACGTGCCGCGGAACGCGATCATCGCGCAGACGGCGATCGCGTCGGTCTTCGCGATCGTGACCTTCGGCCCGTGGTCGAGCAGCTCGAACTTCCCGAGCCAGGTCTATCTCATCTTCCAGGCGGCGGTGACCGTGATCTGGTGCCTCTCGATGGTGCTGCTCTTCGCGGACATCTTCCTCGTCCGGCGCGCGTTTCCCGAACGGTTCGAGGAGGTGCGCGTCTCGAGCAAGAACCTGCTCTACGCCAGCGGCGTGATTGGCATCGTGTCGTCCGCCGTCGGCGCGGTCGTGACGTTCAAGGATCCCTGGAACCCGGAGATCTTCTCGGTGGGGAGCTGGCGCCTGTGGCTCGCGATCGTCGCCGGCATCTCCGCGCTGCTGGCGGTCGTCATCTACTTCATCAGCGACTACACGTTCCGGCGTCAGGTGCCGGATCCGACCCCGAGCCCAACGCCCAGCGGCTGATGGAGGTTCGTGAGATCACGAGGACTGTGGACGAGGCGGGCATCCGCCTCGTCCGCTTCCTCTGGTGCGGCAACGACGGCACGGTCCGTGCGAAGGCCTCGGCCGTCCCGGGGCTCGAGTCGCGCATCCGAAGCGGCATCGGGCTGACGGTCGCCATGCAGGCGATGAATGCGCTCGACCAGCTGCAACCGGTCGATGGGATGGGGCCGGTCGGCGAGATCCGGCTCGTCCCCGACCCGGCGACCTTTCGCGTCCTCCCGTACGCGCCCCGTACGGCCGGCATGGTGGTCGACCAGGTCACCCCCGCCGGTGAGCCGGCGCCACAGGATCAGCGCTCGTTCCTGAAGCGGATGGTCGAGCGGCTCGCGGCCCGCGGCTCGCGGCTCGAGGTCGCGTTCGAGAACGAGTTCTCGCTGGCGAGCCGGGTCGACGGCCGCTTCGAGCCCGTCGACTCGAGCCTCTGCTTCTCGACGATCGGCATGACCGCGTCGCAGGGGTATGTCGACGCGCTCGTCGAGGCGCTCGAGCGGCAGCGCATCCGCCTCGAGCAGTACTACGCGGAGCTCGGACACGGCCAGCAGGAGATCTCGACAGCTCACGCGCCCGCGCTCGAGGCCGCGGACGGACAGATCTTCGTGCGTGAGACGATCCGCGGCGTGGCCGCCCAGCATGGCCTCGTCGCTTCCCTCGCGCCCAAGCCCTGGCCGGAGGGCGCGGGCAACGGCTGTCACATCCACTTCTCGCTGTGGGACGCCGACGGCGGCCGCAACCGGTTCCACGACGCGTCCGCTCCCGATGCGCTCTCGCGGGAGGCTCGCTCGTTCATCGCGGGTGTGCTGGAGCACCTGCCCGGACTCTGCGGGCTAACGGCGCCGAGCTTCAACTCGTACCACCGGCTCGTGCCGCAGTACTGGGCCGGCGCGTACACCTGCTGGGGCCACGACAACAGAGAGGCGCCGGTCCGCGTTCCGTCGGTCTTCGCCGGCATGGAGGAGGCCTCCACCAACGCCGAGATCAAGGCGGCCGATGCGACCTGCAACCCGTACCTTGCCGTCGGCAGCCTGATCGCCGCAGGTCTCGACGGGATCGAGCGGGGGATCGAGCCGCCGGAGCCGGTCGAGGTCGACCCGGCGACGATCCCCGAGGACGAGCGCGCCGCCCGTGGGATCGTCCGCCTGCCGGCGACGCAGGAGGAGGCGCTCGACGCGCTCGAGCGCGACGGTGTGCTCGTAGAAGCGCTCGGCCCAGTGCTCGCCCGTTCGTATCTCGCCGTTCGCCGCTCAGAGTGGACCGCGTACTCGTCGGCCGACCCAGAATTCGAGCAGCAGGGTCACTTCCTCAAGTACTAGACGATTGGCCGAGCCCACCGACCCTGGCCTGCTCCGATCTCTCGAAGCGATTGGTCTCGTCGACCACCACGCGCACGGGATCCTCGACGAGCCGCCGGCGACGCTGGACGAGTTTCGCGGCCTCTTCTCCGAGAGCCTCGACCCGCGCCAGTGGCCTCACGTCGCAAACGCTGCGACCTACCGGCGGGCGATCCGCGAGCTGGCCGATCAGCTCGGCTGCGAGGCGACCGAGAGCGCCGTCTACGAGCGGCGGCTCGCGGCCGCGCCGGACGAGTATGCGGCGGGCCTGCTCGGCGCGACCGGGACCGACGTGCTCCTCGTCGACGACGGCTACCCGCCCCCGGGCGCGGGGCCCGACTGGCGCCGCATGGGCGAGCTCGCGGGTTGCCGCTCGCTTCCCGTGATGCGAATCGAGCGGGTGGCCGAGGAGGCGCTGGTCGGCTCGTTCGGCGAATTCCGCGCGCGCGTGAGTGAGGCGGTTGGCACCGCTCGCGCGAACGGGTTCGCGGCGCTCAAGACGATCGTCGCCTACCGCAGCGGGCTCGACATCGGCCCGCCGGACCCGGTCGCCGCGGAGGACGCGTTCAACGCGACCGCGGGCGGAGGGCGGCTCGGGGCGAAGCCGCTGCTCGAGCTGGCCCTCTGGGACGCACTCGAGGCGAACGAGCAGGACCCTTTACCCGTTCAGATCCACGCGGGCTTCGGCGACTCCGACCTCTTTCTGCCGCACGTCCAGCCCGGCTACCTGAAGCCCGTCATCGAGCGATTTCGCGAGACGCCGTTCGTCCTGCTCCACTGCTACCCGTACGTTCGCGAGGCCGGGTGGCTCGCACATGTGTACGGCAACGTGTTCTTCGACCTGTCGCTGACGATCCCCCACGTCGCGCAGCCGCGAGCGGCGATCCGGGAGGCGCTCGAGCTTGCGCCCTTCTCGAAGCTCCTCTACGCGTCGGACGCCGCGCGCGCCCCCGAGCTCTACTTCCTCGCGGCGAGGTGGTGGCGTCGATCTCTTGCCGCCATCCTGCCCGAGCTGCTCGACGGCGACGCGGAAGAGGCCGGGCGCGCGATCCTGCGGGAGAACGCCCTGAGTCTCTACGCACTGGGATAAGAGATCGTCAGCGCTCGAGCGGCGCCATCGTCAGGCCGTGGCCTCGCAGCTGGCTCCAGTAGAGCTCTGCGGCCTCACGGTGCCCCGACCACACGACCGCCCGGCCGGTCTCGTGGATCGTGTCCGCCAGCCGCAGGCCGCGCTCGAACGAGACTCCCGGCAGGACGCTCGCGAGCGCGAACGCGACACCCTCGAAGGTGTTGTGGTTGTCGTTCAGGACGGTGACGCGCCAGGCATCGCCTGCACCGCCCCCGGGAACGTTCTGCCTCGGCTTCCTCGTGGGGGTGGACGTCGCGCCGATGCGCTCAAGATAGCCCGACGAGGGAGGCTGCACGAGACCGCACTCGTACGCGAAGACGACGGTCTGGACCCGGTCGCAGAGCCGCAGCTTCAGCGGCGTCCAAAAACCAGGTGCGCCCGGACCTCTGCTTCGCCCTCATTCCCCGCTCAGCGTTGCCACGACCGCCTCTGCAACGACGCGGAGCGGCCTGCCGGACACCTGGCTCGCCCGCCGTAGCCGCGCGAAGGCCTGCTCCTCGGTGAGGCGCTCCTTCTCCATCAGGAGGCCCTTCGCACGCTCGATCGCCTTACGAGCCGCGAGCGCGTCGGCGAGCGAATCGGCCTCGCGGCGCAGAACGGAGAGCTCCTCGTGCCGCGCCCGCGCCGTCTGGATCGCAGGAAGGAGGTCGGCCTCACGAAAAGGCTTGACGAGATAGCCGTACACGCCCGCCTCGACTGCGCGCGACACAAGCTCCTCCTGGCCGTAGGCGGTCAGCATCACGATCGGGATCGGTCGCTCGTCCAGGATGCGACGTGCGGCCTCGATTCCGTCCAGCCTCGGCATCTTGACGTCGAGCACGGCGACGTCGGGTTGCTTGGAGCGGGCGAGCTCGACGGCCTCCAGCCCGTCCCGCGCTTCGGCGCACACCTCGAGCCCGGCCCGCTCGAGCAGGTCGCGCAGGTCGAGGCGGATGATCGTCTCGTCCTCGGCGATCAGCACTCGAAGCGCCACGCCAGGAGGGTATAGACGAGCTCAGGCGGCATTCCCGCCCT
>JBBRYW010000186.1:0-6143 GCA_038237235.1 Gaiellales bacterium | reverse complement strand
ACTCGGCCGGGATCGTGATCGACGCCGTCCGGATGGCGAAGCTGGCGCTGAACAGGGGCGTCTCGGGCGCGCTCGAGGGGCCGAGCGCCTACCTGATGAAGTCGCCGCCGAAGCAGCTTCCGGACGACGAGGCGCACGACGCAGTCGAGCAGTTCATCGCGCAGAACGCCCGCGAAACGGTGAAGGAGCGTGCCGGAACCACGGCGTAGGCAGCCCAGCCCGCCCGTCCGGGAGGAGCAATGGCTCACTGGGCCAGCTTGCGCGGCAACCAGAGCGACGCGACGATCGTCCGGTGGGAGAGGGACGGGCTGATCTACCGAGCCGAGGTGCTGGCTAAGAAAGAGATCAGCGAGCAAGCAGGTCGCGAAGCGGAGAACATGCCGTCCGTGCGCCGGCTGCGCGAGATCGTCGAGAAGGGCTACGCCGACCTCGAGCGGCGAGGCAGACCGGAAGGCTCGTAGCAGCCGACGGCGACCGGCGACAGCTCACTGATCCTCGCGCAGGTGGCGGGCTACACTCGACTCACATGCAGGGCTTGCGCATCTGCTTCGTGACGCCCTTCGCCTGGTCTCAGCCACACGACGTCAACGAGCATGTGGAGGGAGTCGCGAGCGAGCTTCGGGCGCTCGGGCACGCGGTCACCGTGCTTGCTCCGTCGCAGCGGGCGAGTGACCTGCTCGCCGGTCGGCGCGCTCTCGCCGAAGGGACCGACGCGGAGGTCATCGCCGTCGGGGCCGCCGTGCCGATCTCTCGCCGGAGCAGCGTCGGCGTTGCGGTCGGCGCCCGTGCCAACCTGGCGCTGGCGCTAGCCCAGGGCGAGTTCGACATCGTCCACGGCTTCGAGCCGGGGCTGCCGAGCCTCTCCTACCTCGCACTCAGGGACACGCCGTCGCTCGCAGTGGCGTCGTTCATCTCGGCGGCTCGCCTCGCGTACCCACCTGGGCGAGCTCAGCGCGCGCGTCTCCTCGGACGGATCGACGCGCTGCTCGCAACATCGGACGAGGCGGCCGCCGCGGCGGCCGAGCGCTTTCCGGGCGAGTACCGGATCCTCTCGCCGGGGGTCGACCCGGACCTCTTCCAGCCGGCCGAAAAGCGTCAAACGATCGTGCTCGAATGGCGCCCCGACGAGCGTCCGCTCGCACGCGCGGCTCGCCGCGCGCTGAGGCAGCTACCGGACTGGGAGCTCGTCCTACTTCGAACGAAGCGGCTGGCCGGCCACCCGACGGTTCCAGCGGCGCTCCGAGGCCGCATTCACATCCGGACGGCGCGCGACGGCGCGGCGCGGGCGCCGATTCTGAACGAGGCAAGCATCTTCGTCCCGGCGAGCGCGGGCCTGGAACGCGTTCGGCTCGAGGCCGCCGCGGCCGGGGCGGTCGTCGCCTCGCCGCAAGGCGTCGACGAGCAACCGGAGCTCGTCGCGGCCCTGCTCGCGCGCCTGGCCGAGAACGATGACCTGCGAGAACGGCTCGCGGCCGAAGGACGGCGAACGGCCGAAGCACAGTCGTTCGCCGCCGTCGCGGCGGAGCTCGACACCGTCTACGCCGATCTCGCCGGTCGTCGGCGCACCCGCCCGCGCCCGGTCGATCCACTGGCCGACCGGGAGTGGATCGACTGCGACCTCCACATGCATACGTCGTGGTCGTGGGACTGCTCGACCGGGGTGCGTGAGCTGCTCGACCATGCGGAGGCCGAGGGCCTTGGAGCGATCGCGATCACCGATCACAACGCGTTCGGAGGCGCACAGGAGGCCGTGAAGCTTGCGCGCGAACGCTCACTCACGGTCATTCCCGCCGAGGAGATCAAGACCGACGGCGACGGCGAGGTGATCGGGCTCTTCCTCTCGCGTGAGATTCCGCGCGGGATGTCGTTCGGGGAGACCGTCGAGGCGATCCGGAGTCAGGGCGGCCTCGTGTACGTGCCGCACCCCTTCGATCGCATGCATTCGGTGCCGAGCGCCGGAACGCTCCATCGGCACCTCGCCGACATCGACGTCCTCGAGGTCTTTAACGCCAAGCTCCTTTTCGAGGGCTGGAACGACGAAGCCCTTCGCTTCGCGCGCAAGTACAACCTCACCGTCGGCGCCGGCTCCGACGCGCACGTCCTGCCGGCGGTCGGCACCGGCGGGGTCCGTATGCGAGCTTTCGACGGGCCTGAGGAGTTCCTGCTCAGCCTCCGCAGCGCCGAAGTGCTTCGGCGTCCGAAGTCGCTCGTCTACCTTCAATCGCTGAAGTGGATGGCACAGGCCAAGGAAAGGGTCCGCTAGAGGAGAACACTTCTCTTGCCCCCAAGGCCCGGCTTTCCCCCGCGTCGAGCTCCCAATGACAGTGTCCACCGACGAGATCTACGAGCGCTACCTCCAGAAGGCGATCGGCGAGGTCAACGAGTTGGCCGAGGAGATCGCCCGGACGGCGGGGAGCAGCGTCCCGGTGATCCCGTCCGGGCATCCGCTCGCCGACATCTTCCTGCTCAAGCATCAGCCGCAGCGCTCCGAGATACAGGAGGGCGTCGCGTTCTTCGGCCGCTCCGGGCAGGCCGTCCTGAAGTCGCTGCAGCGGCTTCGCGTGGACCCCCTGACGGTGTACGGCACGAACTGCCTGAAGTACGAGCGGCAGGATGACGAGGAGGCACGCCCGCTGCTCGCGCGTGAGCTGCACATCGTCCAGCCGAAGCTCGTCGTCGTGATGGGCGACGAGGCGCTCTCGTTCCTCAACTCGCTTGAGTTTCCACTGGCGGAGCAACTGGAATCGAAGCCAGAAGAGCTGCAGCGATTCACACCCACGATCCAGGCCCTGAGCGCACCGGACATCGACACGTCGCTCGACGAGCAGTCCACCAAGACCCGCTTCTGGAACACGTTCAAGCTGATCGGCCCGTGGTTCGCCGAGCAGCCGCCGTACTGATCACCTGCACAATGGGCCCGTGCCCGGCCCGCTCCCCCGATCCGAGACGACGATGCAGCGCACGCTGGTGCTCGGCGTCCTCGTGGCTGCGGTCATCGCGTACTTCACAGCGTCCGAGTCGCTGCCGAACCTCTCGACCTGGGGAGACGTCGCTGTCATCGCCGTCGCGCTCATGCCGGCAGTCTTCGGGTTCGTCTACCTGGCGCTCCCCCTGTGGCACGCTCGCGGTCTTCTTCCGATCGCACTCTCTCTCGTCGCGCTGGCGGTCGTCCTGCAGGCGGCGGGGCTGGACGTCGCCGCGAACTTCGCGAAGCTCGCCGCAGCGACCGCGCTCGGCTTCTGGTTCCTCGAGTACTTCGACGACCTGCGGCTCGTGCTCGTGGTCGCGGCGATCATTCCGCTGATCGACGCGTACTCGGTCTGGCGGGGCCCGACCCACCACATCGTCACGCAGCAGCGGCACATCTTCACCACGCTCTCCTTCGCTTTTCCGGTGCCCGGCGAGCACGCGTCGGCGAACCTCGGTGTTCCGGATCTGCTCTTCTTTGCCGTCTTTCTGGCCGCCGCGGCACGGTTCCGGCTGCGAATCGGGTGGACGTGGCTTGCGATGACGGCGTCGTTCGGCATCACGATCGCGCTCGCGGTCTGGTCCGACGCGGCCGGCCTGCCGGCGTTGCCGGGCCTCTCGATCGCGTTTGTGGCGGTCAACGCCGACCTGATGTGGGCTGCGCTGCGGCGGCGCCCGGTGCCAGCTGACCCCATGCTCCTCGCGCCCGGCGGGCGCGAGCACGTGCTTGGGAACCGTGGAGGCGGGCAGCCGCGCTCGGATCTGCAAGGGTCGGAGCCCGATACCTCTGACGAATAGGCTCAGCGAACATCGTCCAGCCCGTTCCTACGCTGTGTGACGCTCTTACTTCACCAGCAGTGCGACCGTCTCGATGTGCGGCGTATGCGGGAACATGTCGACCGGCTGCGCCCGCTCCAACCGGTAGCCCCACTCGCCAACGAGCTCCTTGACGTTGCCGGCGAGCGTCGTCGGATTGCACGAGACGTAGACGATCTTCGCCGGCTCGAGACGCGCGATCCGCCGTAGCGCCTTGCCCGACAGGCCCGCCCGCGGCGGGTCGACGACGACGACGTCGGGGTCGCCGGCGCGGGAGTGCAGCTCCTCGAGCGCGGCCCCAGTCTCGGCCGCGAAGAAGGCCGCGTTGGCGATGCCGTTCAGGTCGGCGTTCTCGAGCGCGCAGGCGACCGACTCCTCCGAGACGTCGACCCCCCAGACGGTCAGAGCGTCACCGGCGAGGACGAGCCCGATCGTGCCGATCCCGCAGTAGAGGTCGTAGACGGTCTCGTCACCCGTCAGCCCGGCGAGCTCGCGGGCGAGCTCGTACAGCCGCTCCGCCATCCGCGTATTCGTCTGGAGAAAAGCGTTCGGCCGGACGCGGAAGCGAAGGCCGCACAACTCCTCCTCGATCGCCTCCTCGCCCCAGAGAAGGGTCGTGGGCAGGTTCGTCACCTCCGCCGGGCGCTCGTTGACCGCCCAGTGGATCGAGCGGACCTCGGGAAATTCGCGCAGGCGCTCCACGAACGTGTCGCGTGCGCGCAACGCTCCCGGTGCCGTCACGAGCTGGACGAGAGCCTGGCCCGTATTCCGCGCCTCCCGGACGATGAGGTGGCGCAGGTAGCCGGTGTGCTCGGCCTGGTCGTAGGCGACGAGGCCCTCCTCGCGCGCCCAGTCGTCGACCGCCTCGCGGATCGCGTTCCCGACGTCGGTCGTGAGCCAGCAGCGCTCGATGTCCAGCACCTCGTCCCAGCGCCCCGCCCTGTGAAAGCCGAGCGCCGGGCCGGCCGGCGTCGACGTGAACGAGTACTCGAGCTTGTTCCGGTAGTGGAACACGTCCGCCGCCGGAATGATGGGCTCGAGTGGCGGCTCGCCGAGCCCGCCGATTCGCTGCAGCGCATCGGCGACCTGAGCCGCCTTCGCATCGAGCTGCGCCTCGTAGGCGAGGTCCTGGAAGCGGCAGCCGCCGCAGGCCGGGTAGTGCGCGCAGGGTGCCTCCACCCGCGGCGCGCCCCGCTCGAGCACCTCGGTCGAGGTCGCCTCGGCGTAGCCTCGCTTTACCTTGGTGACCCGTGCGAGAACGGTGTCGCCCGGAAGCCCGCGCCGGACGAAGACCACGAACCCGTTCAGCCGAGCGACCCCGTTCCCGCCGTAGGCGAGCGAGTCGATCTTCAGCTCGAGCTCCTGATTTCTCGTCACCGGCGCGGCCACGCTCGGAGCGTAGCCGCGCCGGGGGGCGGCGGGAGCTACCCGCCCGGCTGCGGGTGCAGCTCGAGCAGGATCGGCTTCCGCGGCTTCTGCTTGAAGTCGAAGTCGCGGACGAGGTTGCCGAGGATCGAGACCCTTTCCCGCACGGTCGGGCGCGGGTCGGGGCGACCGTCGGTCTTCGGATCGAGCCGACGGCTCTGCAGGAAGTCGTCCTCGATGAACTTGACGTAGGCGTCGAAGCTCAGGATCTGATGATCGATGAAGCCCTTCCGCGCATAGGGGCTGATGACGAGGCCTGGGACGCGGATTCCGTAGCCGTTCTGATCGACGGTCGGCGGCTTGACGTGGTCGTAGAAGCCGCCCCAGTCGTCCCAGGCCAGGAAGATCGCCGTGCTCTTCCAGTCGGGGCCGCGCATGGCGGCGTTAACTAGCCGCGTCACGTAGGACTGGCCGGCACTGACGAGACCGGGTGGGTGCTCGCTGACCGAGCCCGTTGGGTTGATCCAGGACACCGCGGGCAGCGTGCCGCCCTTTGCGGCCTTGAAGTAGTTGCCGAGCGTCGTGATGTTCTGCAGCTGGCCGTCCTCGCGAACCGTGTCGAAGTACGGGAGCGGGTTCCAGATCCCGGGCGTCTTGGCTCCCTGCTTGACGGACTTGCAGACCATCGCGTCGTCCTCGCAGTCGGGCTGCGTGCCGGTGAAGACGTAGTAGCGCCAGCTGACCTTGTACTTGTGCAGCATGTACGTCAGATCCGTCCAGGCGTAGTCGGGCGGAGTCTTCGCGGCGTTGCTCTTTGCGTCCGGCGGCGACCCGGGGCTCTGCAACGCGTTGACGCAGCTGGCTGGATTGCCCGGCTGAGAGCACTTCGCCGACCACTCCGAGACCATGAACAGGTGCTCGGGCAGGCTCCACGAGGCATTCGGCTCGAACATCTTGTCCTGCAGCACGAAGTTCTTCGCGTACGCCCAGTAGTT
>JBBRYW010000185.1:0-6166 GCA_038237235.1 Gaiellales bacterium | reverse complement strand
GCGTGGGCCTCGGCGCTCGTCCACCCCGTGACCGCCCGCTGCGCCTCGTGCGAGAGAAAGCCCTCGAACTCGGTTCTCATCTCCTCCGTCGAGACGAGCACGACCTTCGGCGACCCTGTGCGCACGAGCCGATCCAGCTCAGCCGCGACACCTCGGAGATGCTCCTGGACGAGGTGCTCGATGTGTCGCTGGTGGCGCGCCTGCGACCCCCCCTGGTCGTGCCGGCGCGGCTGCTCGTCGGAGCGGTCGACGATCTCCTCGAGCCGGCCGTCGCGCAGCCGGTAGACGTGGCCCTGCTTCCGGCTGACGTGGGCAACCAGCACGCGACCGCGGTCGAGCAGCGGAACAAGCGGCGCGAGGTAGAACTGGTGCCCCACCCGCACCGACTCCTCGACGGAATCGGCGAGAGTCAGGGGCGTCCAGCGGCCGTCGAGGCCCGCACAGAAGACCGCGGCCCCCCGGGCGCCTTCCCTGTCTAGCTCATGCTCGAAGTAGCGGCGGATCCGCTCGAAGTCGGCCTTCAGGGCCTCTCGCTGGTCGTGGCTCAACTCCTCACGATTGACCCCTTTGGACTTCGCTGCCTCGTCGAGCACGGAGTGCACGCGCGTCTGCACGTCTCCCGCCGTCGGCGCGTCCCTCGGGTCGAGACTCAGGTAGACACTGATCGCGCACCCTCGATCGGCCCGAAAGCCGGCGAGCTCACGCAGCAGTTCCGACGTCACCGTGATCGCCATGCCACCCCCTTTGCCCGAGAGCGACGATTCTATTCATCGCTCTCGGATGGAGATCTTCACGGGCGGCGCACGCGGCCGCGATGTCGATCGGATCCCACGGCGGGGCCCACGCCCGGCACCGGCTGTCGGGGGAAGCCGAGCTCCGCAGCCGACGGGTTTTCCTCTGTGGCGAGCTTCGTCGCCTCACGTAACGTCTGCGCTCCGGACCTGGACTGTGGAATGGCGCGTTTGTCCGCCTCGTTTACTACCTTGTAGCGTCAGAATTGGAGCGGAAACGGAGGCATCAGGTGAACGGAGACGTACGCGAGATCATCATCATCGGCGGCGGCCCCGCGGGGTACACGGCCGCGCTCTACGCGGCCCGCGCCAATCTGAACCCGCTCGTGATCGAAGGCTTCCAGTGGGGCGGGCAGCTGATGATCACGAGTGACGTGGAGAACTACCCGGGGTTTGCCGACGGAATCCTAGGGCCCGAGCTAATGCAGGCCTTCCGCAAGCAGGCCGAGCGTTTCGGTGCCGAGTACGTCACCGACGACGTGACTCGAGTGGACTTCTCCGAGCGCCCGCTCCGCGTGCACGTCGATCAGGACGAATATCTGGCCGAGACGGTAATCGTCGCGACCGGCGCGAGCGCCCGTCAGCTGGGGCTCGTCTCGGAGCAGCAGCTCCAGGGTCACGGCGTCACCTACTGCGCCACCTGCGACGGAGCCTTCTATCGCGAAAAGGACGTGATCGTCGTCGGTGGCGGTGACTCGGCGATGGAAGAGGCGAGCTTCCTCACCCGCTTCGCCTCGCATGTCACCATCGTCCATCGGCGGGAAGACTTCCGTGCCTCCCAGATCATGGTCGATCGGGCGCGCGCCAACGAGAAGATCGAGTTCGTGATGAACGCGGCCGTTGACGAAGTGCTCGGCAATGGCAAGGTAACGGGAGTGCGTCTGCGCAGCACCGTCACGGGCGAGACCTGGGAGCAGCCGGCCGACGGCGTCTTCGTCGCGATCGGTCACGACCCGAACACGAGCCTCTTCCTCGACCAGCTCGACCACGACGCGGCGGGCTACCTCGTGACGAAGGACGGCACGACCGAGACGAACGTCCCCGGCGTCTACGCGGTCGGAGACGTGGTCGACCACACGTACCGCCAGGCGGTCACAGCGGCCGGCTCCGGCTGTATGGGAGCGCTGGACGCCGAGCGGTTTCTGACCGCGCTCGAGGGACATCCGGGAGCTGCCCTGACGGCGCCGCGTCCCGAGGCGGCGGAGGTCTAGCTTGCTCCCCCTCGTGTTGCACCGAGCTAGCGAAAGCCGAGTGCGTTGATGCTCCCGGCTTCGATCAGCGCCTGCTCGCTCTGCTGACTAGCTTCAACTCCGGGATACTGGTCGAGCCGGTCCCAGGCGAACTCCTCGACGATCACGAGCGGCGCAAGCTGCGCGATCTTGTCCAGTGCAAGGTCTAGGTCGGGAACGTGGTGCAGCGATCGGCTGGCCACGACCGCGTCGAACGGATCCGACGCGGCGAACTCCTCGAGCGTGACGCGCTCGAAGATCGGCCCTGCCGGCGCGACGGGATCGATCGCGGTGACGTCGTGACCGCTCGCAGTGAGCGCGAGTGCAAGCTGGCCGTCGCCGCAACCGACGTCGAGCACGCGGGACGGTGTTCGAGCGAGCTGCGAGAGCACGAAATCCTCGAGTTCCAAGCCGGACAGGATCGCAGACGCTCCGGCGAGCGACTGGAGGTCACTCACCCGGCGCGCGCCACGTACGCGGGTGACGACGGCGTCGATCACCTACCGGCCGGCCGAGGCACGTCCGTAGCATTGCAAGCGCCGTGCCCTTCTTCATCTGCCCGAACTGCAAGCAACGCTCGATCGACCACGACGGCCGGCAGGGCTTGCTCGACCAGGCTGTCGCCTGCGATCGGTGCGGGTTCGGCTTCCTGTTCGAGCTGCTCGACGACTACTTCCCGGCCCCGACAGCCGGTCTCGTTGTCTGTGACGCCGAGGCGCGCGTACTCGCGGTCGGGCGGGGCGTCTTCGAGCTGACCGGATTCCGCGACCCGGATCTGCTCGGGCGGAACGTCATCGAGGGCCTCGGCCTCGCCGGCTTCGACGAGGAGAAAGACCCCGTGCAGCTGACCCTCGAGTGGGGCGTTCGCCGGCTGGGGGAGCAGATCCAGCTGCGCACGCGGGCGGGCCAGACGAAGCAGATCACCGCCGATTTCTTCCCCGCCTACGACGACGACGGCGGGCTGCTCGTCGCACTGACGCCCCGGTGAGCAAGCCGCCGCGCTCGTCGCCCGAGGCCCGACGCGATCGTTGACCGGTATCGAGTCCCGGGTGTACACAACAATGCGCTCGGTCATACCGTCTCGAGCACGCCACTCGAGCTGAGCGATCTCCATTCGGAGGAGAGGAGCGCTCGGAGCGCTTCGCCCGCCCGCCTCAAACCGCGTGGCCCTCATGCCGGATCGAATTCGCGCGCGAGCAGGTCCATGAGCAGGCCGTCGCGCCAGATCCCGTCCGGCGAGCGCCAGTACTCGCGCATCACGCCCACCGCGCGGAAGCCGACCTTTTCGTACGCCCGGATCGCCGCGGTGTTGTCGGCTGCCGGGTCGATCGTAAGGCGGTGATGTCCCTGCTCGTGAATGAGGCAGCGCGCGAGGGTTCGAACCGCATCGGTTCCGAGGCCGCCGCCGTGGTGGCGTTCGGCGAGGAACACGTCGATTCCCGCGTGGCGAAAGTCGGGGGTGTTCTCCTCGAGGTACTGGATCAAGCCAACGAGCTCGCCTTCCCGCTCAATCGCGAAGGCCTTCTCGTCGTCGCGTCCTTCGGCTAGCCGGCGCAGGTCCGCCTGGTTCGGGGGCCCCCACCAGCGAGCCACTCCGGGCTCCGCCTGGATCGCGGCCACCCGCTCGACGTCGTCCACACGGAGCGGTCGGAGCACGATGCTCAGGCCACGTAGCCGCATCGGCCCGTCGACCTGACCGCTTGGCGACGCTGACCGAGCTCGGTGCATCCAATCCCCTCCTTCGCTCTACAGATCCATTCTCGTAAACGATTCGAGCAGCGCTTCGGCGCCGGCCGGAAAGACCGTCCGCACGCGGATGGTCTGATCGAGCTCCTCGATCTCGAAGCTCAAGAAGGCGCAGCACTGCCTCTCGGCCTCAACCAGGGCGCTGAGCCGCCCGGGCACATCACCCCGCCCCTGCCAGACGGTCGTGAGAACGAGGCCGTTGCGGCTCTCGCTGATCAGACCGTCGTGCTTGAGCTCGCGCCACTGACCAAGTCGCGTCTGCTGGTTGCCGGCGCCAAGCGTACAGATCAGCGGCTCGGCCGCTGCGGCGTCGGCAGTGTTGGAATGAGTGGTCGTCATGCTGCTCCTCCTAACGTAGGGGTGGGGTGTGGCGTGCGCAAGCTTCGCCTGGAGCAGCCTGCCAGTTCAAGTAGACTTGAAGTCAAGTCGGGTGGAGACGGCAAACGCACTCCTCAGCATCGGCGAGGTCGCCAAAGCGGTCGGCCTCCGTACTTCGGCGGTTCGTTACTACGAGGAGGCCGGCCTAGTCCGGCCAGCGGCGAGAGTGGGCGGCCAGCGCCGTTACGAGCCCCCAGCCGTCGATCAGCTGCGGTTGATCGGCTTCTGTCAACAGCTCGGCTTCAGCCTGGCCGAGATCCGCCAGCTCGTGACGCCGCCCAAGGGCAAGACGGCGAAGCAGCGCTGGCGCGAGCTCGTCGACGACAAGCTCGTCGAGATCGAGACAACGATCGCACAAGCGAAGGCGATGAAGTGGCTGCTCACCGAGAGCCGCGACTGCGACTGCGTCAGCCTCGACTCCTGCCGGTTCCTTCGCCACAGCAGTTGAGTCTCGATGGTCTCGCATACCCGCGGACTTGATGCGGTGAGCCTGACGGGGCGAAGCTTTTCCAGTGGATTCTCGCGCATGGCGCGACAGGTCAGAGTCGGCGCGCCGGGCAGAGGTCGTTGACGGCGCAGTCGGCGCAGCGCGGCGAGCGCGCGACGCAGATGCGCCGGCCGTGCCAGATCAGGAGGTGCGGGAAGCGGCCCCAGTCGGCGCGAGGCACGAGCCGGAGCAAATCCCGCTCGATCTTGACCGGATCCTCCTGCCGTGTCAGGCCGAGCCGTTGCGACAGCCGCCGGACGTGTGTGTCCACGACGATCCCCTGCGGATTCCCGAGCTCCGCCGCGACCACGTTCGCCGTCTTCCGCGCGACGCCGGGCAGCCGCAGGAGCTCCTCGATTGTTCGCGGGACGACCCCGTCGAACTCCTCGAGGAGCAGGGCCATCGTCCCGCGCAACGATCGCGTCTTCTGGCGGAAGAAGCCGGTCGCGTAGATGTCGCGCTCCAGCTCGTCCGCCGGCACCGCGAGGTAGTCCTCGGGCCGCCGGTACTTTCGGAAGAGCCGCTCGGTCACGCGGTTCACGTTCACGTCGGTCGTCTGAGCCGAGAGCATGACCGAGACCAGTAGCTCGAGCTCGGAGCGGAAGCGAAGCGCGATCGCCGCATCCGGATGCTCGGCTGCGAGCCGCTCGATGATCGGCCCGACCCGCGCGCGCTTCGGCCCCACTCGCCGCCGCGCCTCGGCGACGTAGCTGCGAGGCATCAGCGGGCTGCGGCGAGAACCGGCACGTCCGACCGAGGGGCGTCGCGGAGGCGCGGCCCGGCGCAGACGATGTCGAGGACCGGACAGTCCGCGCAGACGAAGTCGCTCGGCGTCGGCCGGAACTCGCCGGCCTGGATCCGCTCGATCGCCGCAGACAGCTCGGCCTCGAGGGCCGGCACGTCGGCACGCGTGAAGGCGGCCGACACGACCGCGTCGCTTCTTTCGAGGAAGTGGTAGACGACCTCGACCTCGTCGACGCCCGTGCGGAAGCAGGCGAGCGCGTAGACGAGGCGCTGCAGCCGGTAGTCGAGCTCGACGAGCTCCTGCGGGGATCCCTCCGCAAGCGTGTTCGTCTTGTAGTCGACCACGACGGCCCGGCCGTCCGAGAGGGAAAGCACGTCGATCCTGCCGTGGAGCAGGACGCCGTCGTGCTCGAACGCGAACGGCCGCTCGGGGCGCGCGGCCGGAAGGCGACCGACGCGGGTTGCGAGCTCAGACCCGCAGTACGACGCGACGAACGCGGAGACGCGATCGATCTCGTCCTCCGTGGCGCTGGGGTACCGGTCGCGGACTAGCTGCGCGAGCTCCTCGCGTGGAGGAGGCTGCGGGTCGGCGAGCTCCAGCCGCTCGAGCGCCGCGTGCACCGCATCGCCGAGCTCGGTCGCGGCGAGCACGCTGCCGCCCTCGCCACGCTCGCGACCCTCTGCCGGCGCGAGGCCGGCAAGCCGCTCGGCGTAGAACCGGTACGAACAGCGCTCGAAGAGGGCGAGGGAGCTGTACGAGAGGCGTCGGACGGGGTGAAGCGGCGGCTCGG
>JBBRYW010000184.1:0-6198 GCA_038237235.1 Gaiellales bacterium | reverse complement strand
TGTACGAGCAACGCACGGCGTCGAAGGAGGGGGCTCGTGGGGGAGCCATGGGTTCCCCTGCGCTACTGGACGCACTCCTTGAGGCTCTGGGCCTCGGGCAGCGTCTCCAGCTTCTTCAGCGTGTTGTTCTCGATCTGGCGGATGCGCTCGCGGGTGACGCCGAACGCCCGGCCGACCTCCTCGAGCGTGCACGGCGGGTCGCCCCCGAGGCCGTATCGAAGCTCGATCACCTGACGCTCGCGCATCGGCAGCGAATCGAGCGCTCGGTCCACGTCCTCCCGGCGAAGCGAGAGGGATGCCGTGTCGAACGGCGACTCGGCCTGGTCGTCCTGGACGAAGTCGCCGAGCTCCGACTCCTCGTCCTCACCGATCGGCTTCTCGAGCGAGACGGGAAGCTGTGCCATGCGCAGAATCTCGCGAACCTCGTCGGTCGTGATCTCGAGCTCGGTCGCGATTTCCTCCGGCTCCGGCTCGCGCCCGAGGCGCTGGACGAGATGTCGCTCGATGTGGACGACCTTGTTCAGCTTCTCGACCATATGCACCGGGATGCGGATCGTGCGGGCTTTGTCCGCGATCGCCCGCGTGACGGCCTGCCGGATCCACCAGGTGGCGTACGTGGAGAACTTGTAGCCCTTGCGGTAGTCGAACTTCTCGACGGCCCGGATCAGGCCGAGCGACCCTTCCTGGATCAGGTCGAGGAACGAGAGGCCACGCCCGAGGTAGCTCTTCGCGATGGAGACGACGAGGCGCAGGTTCGCCTCGATCATCTGCGTCTTCGCTCGCATGTCGCCGCGTTCGATGCGCTTGGCCAGATAGACCTCCTGATCCGCCGTCAGCAGGTTGACCTTGCCGATCTCCCGCAGGTAGAGCCGTAGCGAGTCGAGCGAGGGCTCGACGGTGAGGTCGAGCTTCGGGACCTTCTCCTCCTCGGCCAGGGCCGGCTGCTCGTGGGGCGGGTGCTTGTGCTGCTCCCCCTCGACCAGCTCGATCGAGTGGTCGATGAGGTAGGTGTAGAAGTCGTCGATCTGCTCCTTCGTGAGCTCGACGTCCTCCAGTGCGGACGCGATCTCGTCATAGGTCAGAAGACCTTTTTCTTGCCCGTCCTGGACAAGCTTCTGGAGTTCCTCGATCTCCGGAAGAGCGATATCGACGGTGAGCATGCCTGGCCTCTCCTCGTGTTGGGGGACATTGATCAAGCTACGAGGGGCTGATCGCCCGGAAACACGTGCGGACGGCTGCGGCAGTGCCGACCACCTGTTCAAGCGGGCCGGATGTTACACGCAGGTGAGCGTTCTGTGAGGAAATTCTTAGGAGGTCTTGACGCGCCGACAATCTCCCCGCGGTTATTCGAAACCGGCCTGCCTGCGAAGCTCTCGAGCTGAACGCCGAGCCGGCCGACGAAGTGCGCGAGCCGGCTCCAGCGCCCGGGCAGCGCCGGGTGTGCGCGCAGCGCAGCGATGACCCGCGCGCCACCTTCGAGCTCGTGGAGGCGCGAGAACGCGTTGGCCATGCGCTCCAGCGCCAGAGCGAACGTCACGACTCCGCAGCCGTGCACTGCACACTCGATTCGCTCGGCGGGCACGTTCGCTGCGGGCGCCAACTCGGTGAGCATCGCGCGCTGAGCCGGATGCGCCGACAGGCGGTAGCCCTCGGTCGGCCAGTCCCTTGCAGCGCAGAGCGCCAGAGCTGCGCGGGATGGGCCGGGTGCGAGGCGGACGCGATCGCGACCTCGCGGTCCGAGAGATCGGCACGTGCCCGGACGAGCGGCAGCGCCTGTAGCGGCTTTGCGGAGGAGCGGATGAACGTGATGATGCGGATCGCTTGCGGAGGCGACGATCTGCCCGCCTTCCACCGCGACGGCGTGGACGCGGTGGACGGATTCCACGGTCTCGCCACGGCGGACGGTTACCCTGATCGGCTCCACACGCTGGAATCTAGTGACGGAGCACTAACGCCCGAGCTACCGGAGATGGAGGCGCTGCGACGCTCGCTGGACGAGCCGGTCTCGGTCTTCCCGATCGAGCGGGCTGGGCCGGCGCACGTGGCGACCCTCAAGACCTACGATCCGCCGCTTCGCGAGCTCGAGGGCCGCCGCCTCGCCGGTGCCCGGCGCCGGGCGAAACGGCTGCTCTTTCCGACCGACGACGGCGAGTTGACCCTGCTCGTGCACGTCATGGCTGCCGGCTGGATGCGGTACCTACGCCCGGGCGACGCAGAACCGAAGAATCCCGCTTTGCGCATTCGATTCGAGGGCGGCGCTCAGCTCGTTCTGACTGAGCGGGGATCGAAGAAGCGCGCGGGGGTCTGGCTCCTGACGCCCGAGGCGGCCGTGGCGGAGCTTGACCACCTCGGCCCCGACGCGCTCGAGCTCGACGCAGTTCGGCTCGGGGAGATCCTGGCCGGCGAGTCCCGCCGCCTGCACGCCCTCCTGCGCGACCAACGGGTGATCGGCGGCATCGGGCGCGCGTGGGCAAACGAGATCCTCCACACGGCGCGGTTCTCGCCGTTTGCCCTCTCGCGAGAGCTCGAGGCGTCGGGCGTGGAGCGGCTCGCTGCGGCGATTCACGACGAGCTGTCGCGCGGGCTGGAGCTACGGGAGCGGGGCGCGAACGACAAGCGGACGTACCGGGTCCACGGCAAGCTGGGCGAGCCCTGCCACGTCTGCGGAGCGCCGATCGCTCAGGTCGACTTCGACGAGCACACGGTCTTCTACTGCCCGGTGTGCCAGACGGGCGGCCGGGTCTTGAAAGACCGGCGCCTGTCGCGACTGCTTCGTTAGACGCTTTGTTGGCCCAGAGAGCTGATCCCGGCGAACGAGACGACGAATGCGGCGTCCCGGAGCACGGTCGACCCGCCGAGCGCGGGCACGAGCATCAGAGCGACGGCCACACCGAGGTCGCGCAACTCCGCTCCGCTCAAGACCAATGCCGCGCTCGCGGTCACGGGCTCGATCTCGACATCGCTGCCGGACGCGCGAAGGACGATGCGGTCGAGACCGCCGTGGCGCAACGCGCAGCGAGCGAACGCGACGATCGCGTGAGTCGCGCGCTCCGCGTCGACGACGACGATGCCACCCTCGCCGTCGACCTCAGCTTTTCCGCCCAGGTGCGCCGCCGAGTCGCGCGCCAGGGTGAGGGTGTCGCTCTCGGACCGCTCGGGATTCAGGCGGCCCGACTCGATCCGCGCGGCCATGAAAAGATCCTCGATCATTCCGGCCATCTGCGTGGAGGCGGCCGCGATCAACTCGACGTAGCGCTCAGTCGGCTGGTGTCGTGCTGCGAGGCGAGGAATGGTGCGCGCGAAGCCGTGGATGGTCGCGAGCGGGGTTCTCAGGTCATGGCACGCAAGCGCGACGAGCTGGGGGAAGGACGTGTCCCCGGTCGACACCGACGCCCCGACCTTCCCCGGATCGTTGATCCGATCTATTTCAGCGGGATCTGATACTTCGACGCCCAGTCGTTGATCGTCGTCCAGTCCAGGTTGTTCAGGAAGGCGTCGATGTACGAGGCGCGGTCGGTGCCGAAGTCCATGAAGTAGGCGTGCTCGTAGACGTCGAGCGCGACGAGTGGGGTCGCATTCCAGATCGCATAGGTGTTCTGCGTGTCGCCGACATAGTTGAAGAGGCGGCCCTCGTCCCAGTCGTAGGCTGTCCAGGCCCAGCCGCGGCCGGCCATGCCGGTCGCCCTGAGATCAGCCCGCCAGTCCGCCGGCGAGCCGAAGTCCCGCTTGATCAGGTCGCCCATCGGACCGTGCGGCTCCCCGCCGTCGCCGCCGAGATGCTCGAAGTAGACCTCGTGGTTCTTGATCCCTCCGACGGCGAAGCTGAGCTCGACCTTGAGCGCGCGGAACTCGGAATAGACCTGGTTCGCGGCCGCGAGATCGACGGCGGCGAGCCTGCCGAGAATCTCGTTTCGCTTGTTGACGTAGCCCTCATAGAGTGAGTAGTGGGCCTCGACGGACTCCCGCGAGATCCCGTCGAGCTCGAAGAGCGCGGGCTTCAGCTCTCTCGCGATGATCTCTTCTTGATTGAAGACGAGCGTTGCCACATGAACTCCTTCTCTTGGCGCAAGTAAAACGCGGCGGGTGAGCATACGTCACCCGCCGCGTGAGAGTCGGAGTTCCGGCGCTACTTGACCCGCGCCGTCTGCGTGCCGCTTGTCGACTCTGTGTACCCGGGGCCGCTGGACGTGGCCGGCATCCAGATCCGATAGGTCGAGACGCCCTTGCGCCGGGGAACGCGGAAGAGCTTCCCGTCGAGTTGCCCGAGCGTAAACCGTTGCACGATCACCCACTCGCCGAAGATCGTGCGGCGCTGCAGGTAGACGGTCTGTCCGGCGAACGAGTGCGCGCCGTAGACCTTCGTGTACAGCCAGTGGCCGTTTCGGCTGGGAAGAAGCGAGATCTTCGGCCGAACTTGAACGGTGACAGGCTGGCTCGCCGCCGCCTTCGCCTTCACCTGGTACGTCGTCTGCATCGTCGGCTTCGTGACGTAGTCGTAGACGCCGCCCGTCGTCGTCGTCACGACTGCGAGCTGACCGAACGACGCCTGGCCGTACGGCTGCTGCCAAATCGTGACCTGCTCGCCCGTCTTCTTACTCGAGACGACACCCGAGAGGTGAATCTCGACTCCGTACGCGACGAGCGGAGCGGAGACCCCGATCGAGACCGACGGAGGCGCGCCCTTGACGGTGACCACGCCTTTCTCCGCCGGCTCGAGCGCGTCCCGGTAGTGGTATGTGCCCGCGGCGTCCAGCTTGAAGGAGAAGCTCTTTCCAGGAGCCAGGATCGCGGAGACGAACGCGCCCCGGTCGGAGACAACCTGGTGATTTGCCGTGTCGCGATTCGTCCACACGACCGTATCGCCGGCGTTCACCGTCAAGCTCGCGGGTGAGAACCCGCTCTTCACGATCTTGACGTCCTTTGTGGCGGCCACGGCCGGCGCTGTGCCCACCAGGGCGCAGAGAGCGGTCGCGACCACAATCAGCTTGCGCATATGACTAGACCCCCTACCTTCGTTTCTCATTCGGACGCATGCGCCAGGGCGAAGTTGACCTCAGTTCGTGCTTTCTTACACGACATTTACGTGCTCATTCGGCCCGGATGCCATGTTCCCTCCGCAAGACCGGGCCGAATCCAAAACGGCAAGGATTCCGTAGCTTCTGTTGATGGACGCCGTCCTCCAGCTCGAGACCGCCTCGCCCTTTCGCCCGCGATCGGCAAGATTGACCTCCGTGGCGGCGGGCGAGCTCACGGATGGCGAACTGATCGAGCGAGTGGGTTCGGGTGACGATCGCGCTTTCGACACGCTCTATCGGCGCTATGCGCGGCCGGTCTTCGCCCTGGCGCTTCGGCGGCTCGGCGACCGCGGCCGCGCCGAGGACGCGGTTCAGGAGACGTTCGCCTCGATCTGGCGCTCGGCGCGCACCTACCACTCGGGGCGCGGACCGGGAGCTCCGTGGCTCTACGCCGTCGCTCGCAACGCGATTGTCGACCGCAGCCGGCTGCGGTCGGAGCCGCCGACCGAGCCCGTGGAGCGCCCCTCGCTCGAGGCAGGCCCCGAGGAGCGAGCCGAGCGGGAGTGGGCGGCCTGGCAGATCCACCGCGCATTCGAGGAGCTCCCGATGAGCGAGCGCACGGTGCTCGAGCTTGCATACTGGAGCGAGATGTCCCAGAGCGAGGTGGCGGAGTTCCTGAACATCCCGCTCGGCACGGTCAAGACTCGTACTCGGAGCGGGCTCTCCCGGCTTGCAACTCTCTTGGAGGAGAAGCTCACGTGAGCCGGGGGCCGGACTTCCACGACCTGATCGGTGACGAGCTCCCTGGCGAGGAGCTCGCCCGGCTCCGCCGGGTTCACGACCTGCTAGTCGCGGCCGGCCCGCCGCCGGAACTCTCGCCGACCCTCGCCACGACGCCGAGCCCACCGAGCGCCACGGTCACGAGCCTGTTCTCGAAGCGGCGCCGGCGGGTGGCATCCTTGCTTGTCGCGGCCGTGGTGGCGGCGGGGTTCGGGGGTGGGTACCTGGTCGGGGCGGGCGGCAACGACCGCGGAGGCAGCCGCGAGGCGTTCAGGACGCAGCGGGTGGTCCGCCTGGGCGGCAACCCCGCTCTTCGCGACGCAACGGTCGTCGTCCGCGTCGGCAAGCGCGACGGGACCGGCAACCTCCCGATGCTCGTGACCGTCGAGGGCCTGCGCCACCT
>JBBRYW010000183.1:0-6209 GCA_038237235.1 Gaiellales bacterium | reverse complement strand
CGTCTGCTTGGCCACGCGCTCCGCGGTTCGGTGGCGGGTGCCGGTCTCCGCCGACGAGATCGCCGGATCGGGCATGAGCTGGACGTTTGCTTGCACGAGCTTCGACAGGCTGGCGTTGACGATGATCGCGCCGTCCATCTTCGCCAGCTCGTAGAGGAGCTGCGGCGTCAGGGGCTGGTCGAGCCGGATCCCGCCCGAGAAGAGAAACTCGAGCTTCCCCGGCTCGCCGATCACGATCAGAGCGCCCTCGTGCGAGCGGATGATGTCGTCGATGCCCTGACGCAGCTCGGTTCCTGGAGCGATTCGCGCGAGCGCGGAGAGGAGCTTGTTGTCTCGGCGGGGGTCGTCCTCGGACGGCGTCCGGGTGAAGCCGATCGTCGATTCTCGGCGGTCAGCCCGCCGCGGCTCCTTCTCGGTCTGCATCCAGGCCCACTCTCAACGCCTGTCGAAGCGTGTCGCTTGCAACGAGGCGCATTGTGCCACGAGTGGGAGTCTCCGCCGGCACGAGCGCCGCCCGAACGCCGAGCTTGGCACATTCCTCGAGCCGCCGCTCCGCCTGGGCCGGAGCGCGGAGCCTACCGGTAAGGCCGATCTCTCCGAAGGCGGCGAGCCCGCTCTGGACAGGCACGCCACGCGCCGCCGACGTGATTGCGAGCGCGACCGCCAGATCCGCGCCGGGCTCGTCGATCCGTAGGCCACCCGCGACGTTGACGAACACGTCGGCCTGGCCGAGAGTCACGCCGGCATGCCGCGAGAGCACGGCCACGATCATGGCGAGGCGCTTCGGGTCGACACCGGTGCCGACGCGCCGCGGCATGGTGAGGTCGGTCGGTGCGACGAGCGCCTGAATCTCCAGCAGCAACGGCCGCGTCCCTTCCAGCGCGCAGGCGACGGCTGCCCCGACCTCCCCCGGCCTGCTCCGCCCGAACAGCTCCGAGGGGTTTGGAACGCCTTCGAGGCCACTGGCAGTCATCTCGAAGACCCCCAGCTCGTTCGTCGAGCCGAAGCGGTTCTTTGCCGCGCGAAGCACCCGGTGCGCGTGGTAGCGGTCGCCCTCGAACTGCAGCACACAGTCGACGAGGTGCTCGAGCACGCGCGGCCCGGCAACCGATCCGTCTTTCGTCACATGGCCGACGAGGAAAAGCGCGATTCCGCACTCCTTAGCGACGCGAAGCAGGCGCGCGGTAGCCTCCCTCACCTGAGCGACCGAGCCGGGCGCCGATCCGATCTCCGTCGAATACAGCGTCTGGATCGAGTCGATCACGCAGACATCGGGCCGCTCAGTCTCGAGCGTAGCGACGACGGCCTCGAGCTCCGTCTCGGCGAGTATCTCGACATTCTCAGCTCCACCGAGGCGTTCCGCGCGGAGCTTCACCTGTGCGGTCGACTCCTCGCCGGTCACCAGCAGAGCGCGGCGATCAGTCGCGACGTGGCCGAGCGCGGACAAGAGCAGCGTCGACTTGCCGACTCCCGGCTCGCCCCCGACCAGAACGAGCGAGCCGGGCACCAGGCCGCCCCCGAGCACGCGGTCCAGCTCCGCGACGCCGGTCGGTATTCGGGCCGCCTCCTCGATCCGGACGTCTGCCAGCCGCAGGAGGGGACGAGACTCGCTTGGTCGAGCGCCCGCGGCAGTCCGCTCCTCGACGAGCGTTCCGAAGTTGCCACAGCCCGGGCAGCGGCCGAACCAACGGCCCGCCGTATAGCCGCACTCCGAGCACGCGTACTGGGCAGCCGGCTTCGAGCTCATCTCAAATGGCCTCGCGCTGCCGGGAGCTCGTAGCCTTGGACATCAGAGCCATCGTATGGGCGGCGCCTGACGTGACCCGTGCCGCCTCCGTGGCGACATCGAGCCAGTATCGTGCCGGCGTGACGAAGCCCGAGACACGGCTCGAGCGCCTCGCCGACCTCGCGGTACGCGTCGGCGCGAATGTCGCGCAGGATCAGCTGGTGGCGATCCAGGCCGCCGTCGAGCATGCTCCCCTCGTGCGCGCAATCGCCCGGGCTGCGTATGGAGCCGGGGCCAGGCATGTCGAGGCGCACTACGGCGACCAACACCTCCAACGAGCAATGATCGAGCACGCGGCCGACGAGACGCTGTCCTGGACGCCGCCCTGGATGCTGCAGCGCCTGCGAGAGCTGGTGGAGGCACGGGGCGCCCTGATCGCGATCACGGGCGATCCGGAGCCCGAGCTGCTCGCCGACCTGGACGGCGAGCGCGTCGGAAAGGCGCGACGCATCGCCCTCATGAAGCAATGGGTGCGCGCCGTCGGCGACAGCGCGGTCAGCTGGACAATCGTCCCGAACCCCAATGCCGGCTGGGCAACGACCGTTTTCGGCGAGCCCGATCTCGATCGCCTCTGGAGCGCCGTCGAGTTTGCAACTCGCATCGATGAGGCCGATCCGGGCGCCGCCTGGACGGAGCGAATGGACGAGCTCGGCTCCCGCGCCGCACGGCTCAACGACCGTCGGGTGGACGCGATCCGCTTCCGGGGACCGGGCACCGACCTGACGGTCGGGCTTCTCCCCGGGGTCAGCTGGACCGCCGCCCGCTTCACTACATCGTGGGGGCAGACGCACATGCCCAACCTGCCGACCGAGGAGGTCTACACAACGCCGGACCGCCGGCGTACCGAGGGCGTCGTTCGCTCGACCCGGCCGCTCGCCCTGCCGGGCACGGTCGTGCGCGACCTGCAGCTCCGCTTCGAGGCCGGGCGCGTCGTCGAGGTCAAGGCGTCGAGCGGCGCCGACGTGATCCGGGCACAGGTCGCGACGGACGAGGGTTCGGCGTTCCTCGGCGAGCTCGCACTCGTGGACGGGTCATCCCGGGTGGGCAAGACCGGGATCGTCTTCTGGGACACCCTCTTCGACGAGAACGCGACGTGTCACATCGCCTACGGTGACGGGGTTGGAGGAAACGTACCGGGTGTCGGCGGGCTCTCTCTCGAGGAGCGGAGCGCACGCAACGTGAACAACTCGTCGGTGCACACTGATTTCATGATCGGAGGCCCGGACGTTCAGGTCGATGGACTGAAGGCAGACGGCCGGCCCGTGCCGATCCTCCGCGACGAGGAGTGGGTTCTGGCGTAGCGGCCTGTCCGTCACGGGGCCGAGCTCGAGCACGCCGCAGGGAGAATGGAAACATCCAGCTCGCCTATGCCATTCTGCTGCCCGACAGCGTGCACAACTTCATCAGGCGGCACACCGTCGACCTCGCTCGCCGCTTCGGCGTTCACGAGCTGAGCCTCGTTGTGCCGCCGCACATCACGATCAAGCAGCCCTTCAAAGGCGACGAGCTGGAGCCGCATGCCCGCTACCTCGACGAGCTGGCCCACACGACGAAGCCGTTCGAGCTACGACTCGGCGGCTTTGGCTTTTTCGAGGTCGAGCGGGGCATCGTGTTCCTCGACGTCGAGCAGGATCCGCGTCTGAAGGCATTGCAAGCCCGGATCGTCCGAGAGCTCGACCTCGAGCCGGCCCTCTATGAAGACGGTCGGCCCGCTCCCTACCACTTCCACGCGACGATCGCCGACGGTCTCACGCCTCGGCCAGCTGGCCAACGTGCGGAGCGAGCTCGAGGGCACCGAGCCGCCGATCTTTCGTTTCCCGCTCGAGCGACTCGGCCTGTTTCTGTCGCTCGACGGGGCGAGCTGGACGCTGTTCAGGCGCGTCCGCGTCCTGTAGAGAACGGCCGCCTTCCGCGGCCGCCCTGAGACTACTCGTCTTCCTGCTCGGCCGGTTCCTCGGGCGGAACCGTGACCTTGTCCTCGACGGGCGGGGCGCCCGGGATGATCGAGATGTCGACCTCCTCGTCGTTCTTGCGCGCTACGAGGATCGTCGCGCCCGGCTCGAGCTCGCGCCCGAGCACGAAGTCGGCGAGCGGGTCCTCGATGTAGCGCTGGATCGCGCGTCGAAGCGGGCGTGCGCCCATCGTCGGGTCGTACCCCTTGTCGACGAGCAGCTCCTTCGCCTCGTCCGTGAGCTCGATCGTCGCCTCGTGCGTCGCCATCTGCTCGCGCAGCCGGTTCAGCATGAGGTCGACGATCTCGAGGATCTCGTCCCGCGTGAGCTTGGGGAAGACGATGATCTCGTCGATCCGGTTCAGCAGCTCGGGCCGGAAAACCTTCTTCAGGTCGGTCATCACCCTCGACTTCATGTCCTCGTAGGACAGCCCGGTGTCATCGCCGATCCCGAAACCGAGCGAGACGTTCTTCGAGATCGACGCCGAGCCGATGTTCGACGTCATGATCACAACCGTGTTGCGGAAGTCGACCTTGCGCCCCTGCGCGTCGGTCAGCTTTCCGTCCTCGAGAATCTGGAGCAGGATGTTGAAGACGTCCGGGTGCGCCTTCTCGATCTCGTCGAAGAGGATGACCGAGTAGGGCTTGCGGCGGACCGCCTCGGTGAGCTGGCCCCCCTCGTCGTACCCGATGTAGCCGGGCGGCGAGCCCACAAGACGGGAGATCGCGTGCTTCTCCATGTACTCCGACATGTCGATCTGGATCATGGCCTCCTCGTCGCCGAACATGAACTCGGCGAGCGTGCGCGCAAGCTCGGTCTTGCCGACGCCTGAGGGCCCGAGGAAGATGAAGGAGCCGGTCGGCCGCTTGGGATCCTTGATCCCGGCGCGCGCGCGCCGGATCGACTTCGACACCGCCACGATCGCCTGCTCCTGTCCGATGACGCGCTTGTGCAGCTCGTCCTCCATCCGGATCAGCTTCTGCGACTCGGCCTCGGTGAGCTTGAACACCGGGATGCCGGTCCACATCGAGACGATGTCGGCGATCTCGTCCTCGCCGATCTCGGGCTGCTCGTCACCCTGGTTCTCGTGCCAGCCCTCTTCGAGCTCGCGCTTCTTCTGCGTCAGCTTGCGCTCTTTGTCGCGCAGCGAGGCGGCCTTCTCGAACTCCTGCGCCTCGATCGCGGCCTCCTTATCCCGCCGGACGGTCTCGATCTGCTCCTCGAGCTCGCGGTAGCGGGGCGGTGCGCTCATCGTCTTGATGCGCATGCGCGAGGCGGCCTCGTCGATCAGGTCGATCGCCTTGTCGGGCAGGTGGCGATCCTGGATGTAGCGGGAGGAGAGGACGGCGGCGGCCTGCAACGCGTCGTCCGTGATCTTGCAGCGGTGGTGTGCCTCGTAGCGGTCGCGCAGGCCGCGCAGGATCTGCACGGTGTCGTCCACCGACGGCTCGTCCACGCGGATCTGCTGGAAGCGCCGCTCCAGCGCCGCGTCGCGCTCGAGGTACTTGCGGTACTCGTCGAGCGTCGTCGCGCCGATCGTCTGCAACTCGCCGCGGGCAAGCGCCGGCTTCAGGATCGAGGCCGCGTCGATCGCACCCTCGGCGGCGCCCGCACCGACGAGGTTGTGGAGCTCGTCGATGAACAGCACGATGTCGCCGCGCTGGGTGATCTCCTTCATGACCTTCTTCAGCCGCTCCTCGAACTCGCCTCGGTACTTCGAGCCGGCGACGAGCGCGGCCAGGTCGAGCGTGTAGATCTGCTTGTTCTTCAAGAGCTCGGGGACCTGGTTCGCGGAGATGCGGCCGGCGAGGCCCTCGACGACGGCGGTCTTGCCGACGCCGGGCTCCCCGATCAGCACCGGGTTGTTCTTCGTGCGCCGCGACAGGATCTGCATCACGCGCTCGATCTCCGTCTGCCGTCCGACGACGGGATCGAGCTTTCCCTCGGCGGCGGCCTTCGTCAGGTTGCGGCCGAACTGGTCGAGCAGCTTGGAGCTCTTGGACTTCTCTCCCGCAGGCGCGCCCCCGCCCTGCTGGCGCCGGCCTGGCCCGGAGAGCATCCGGATGATCTCGTTACGAATCTTTTCCGCATCCGCGTCGAAGTCGAGCAGGATGCGCGCGGCGACGCCCTCGTTCTCGCGCACGAGGCCGAGCAGGATGTGCTCGGTGCCGATGTAGTTGTGGCCGAGCGAGAGCGCCTCGCGCAGCGCCAGCTCGAGCACCTTCTTGGCTCGGGGGGTGAACGGGATCTGGCCCGTCGTCACCTCGTCGCCCTGGCCGACGATGCGCGCGACCTGGGCGCGCACCTCCTCGACCGTGATGTCGAGCGACTCGAGCACGCGCGCGGCAAGGCCCTCCTCCTCGCGCAGCAGGCCGAGCAGGATGTGCTCCGTGCCGATGTAGTTGTGCTTGAGCGCTCGCGCCTCGTCCTGGGCGAGGACGACGACCTGGCGGGCTCGTTCTGTAAAGCGT
>JBBRYW010000182.1:0-6240 GCA_038237235.1 Gaiellales bacterium | reverse complement strand
GATCGAGGCCGCCGCCCCCACGGCGCCGATACCTTCTGACGCCTGCTACGTGGCGACGAACCGCAGGTCACATCGCGGCGTTGACGGTCATCGCCACCGTGCTCGAGCGGACGGGCGCCGCGTCGAGCTCACCCCCCGATTGCGGTGAGAGCGAACCTGCGCTCGGGCTCGGCGGCCGGGCGGACCAAGTCGACGGGCCGGCTGACGGGAGGATCGTGGAGTCCGGCACGTTAATGGAGTGGCGCAGGCCGATCCTCCCAGCGATATATACTGACGGGTACGGTATATACTGATGGGATGGGCAAACACCTCGTAGACATCGATGAGCAGGCCCTGCGGGCGGCTCGTGCGGAGTTCGGGACCGACACGATCAAGGCAACCGTCAATCGGGCGCTCCGTCAGGCGGGCGGGGATCAGGGCTCGAGGGTGAAGGAGCGCCTTGACCTGCTCGCTCGTGCCGACCTCGCCCACCGCGAAGAAGCATGGCGCTGACCCACCTGGTCGACAGCAGCGTGCTCACTCGCTTGCGCCAGCCCGTCATCCGGGCGACGATCGAGCCAGCCGCCGAGCGAGGCGAGCTCGCCCGAGCCGGAATCAGCGACCTGGAGATCGGCTACTCGGCGCGCTGCGCAGCCGAGTGGGATCAGCTCGTCCAGGGGCTTGAGGTCTTCGAGCTGGTCGAGACGACCGCCGACCATCTGCGACGAGCCCGACAGGTTCAGCGTCTGCTCGCCTCCAAGCACCAGCGCGGCCGCAAGATCCCCGACCTGCTGATCGCGGCGGCCGCCGAAGGCCGGAGCCTAACCGTCCTGCACTACGACACGGACTTCGATCAGATCGCGGCCGTGACCGGCCAACCCTGCCACTGGGTCGTGCCCGCCGGCTCCGTCGACTGACCCCGCTCCGCAAAGGCGACGTCGTTCGCCCCCACCCGTCTCGGCGAGCCAGGCGGCCGGCTCAAGCGGCGCGTAGGAAGCGCCGAAGCGCTTCGCGGATGACCTCCGAAGTCGTCGCTCCCTCCGTTCGAGCACGCTGCCGGAGCTCCTCTCGCAGCTCGGGGTCAAGCCGGACAGACTCAACGCTCGCCGGGACGGAGCCGAGCGCAGGACGGCCACGTTTGGGGCGCCGCGCGATCAGCCGATCGACGTCGTAGCCAGCTTCAGAATGCTTGCGAGCAGATATTTCACTCGATGTCGAGCACTTCAGGACCCCGTTCCGGTACCGCGAGCCGGTGTCGGGAGAGGACCTCGTCGACCGCGATGGCGGGGCGGCGCTGCTGCTCGCGCGGGCGGGACGGCAACAACAGTCGCCTGGTCGCTCCGCGGCGCCTCCGGCAAGACATCCTCTTCTGCGTGGGGTGCTTCGCGACGCCCAGGGCAAGGACTGGGCCGCGGTCTACGTCGACTTCGGAGGCTCGCCCAGCCAGCCGGCTGGGAGTTCGCACGCGGGCCCGACCCTCGGGACCGGCCCGCTCTGGCCCGCAAGCCGGAGCCGTGAGGGGTGCGAGGATCACGATCGGTACCGTACCAAGCTCACGATTCGTCCCCACCCGAAGTCACAATCTGCCCTGATGTCTCCCACGCTGGTCGCCCGGCACATCCGCCCTCTTCTCCTCGAGGCGCTCGCCGAGAGCCGTGCCGCCGCGCTGCTCGGCGCCCGCCAGGTCGGAAAGAGCACGCTCGTGCGAGAGCTCTCGGCGAGCGACTACCGGGCGCGTTTCATCACCCTCGATGACGAGCTGACCGCCAAC
The DNA here is from genome assembly GCA_038237235.1 of Gaiellales bacterium. GTDB lineage: Bacteria > Actinomycetota > Thermoleophilia > Gaiellales > Gaiellaceae > JBBRYW01. The sequence continues at coordinate 4,490 of JBBRYW010000182.1, read as the reverse complement.
GCCGCGCGAGCCGACGCCACAGGCTTCGTTGCCGAGATCGAAGGGCCGGCAGTGATCGACGAGATCCAGCGCGTTCCGGGACTGCTGCTCGCGATCAAGCAGCGCCTCGACAGCAACCAGGCACGTGGCCAGTTCCTGCTCACCGGCTCGGCCAACATCCTCACGCTGCCCACCGTCGCGGACGCGCTGCCCGGGCGAGTGGAGTACGTCAATCTCTGGCCCTTCTCCCAGGGCGAGCTGAGCGGCCGGCGCGAGGAGTTCATCGATCGGCTCTTCGCCGGGCGCTTCCCGCGGATAGCGGGAGCGCCGGTCGGCCGCGCGAGCTGGGACTCGACAAGAATACGGTCGCCGCGCACACGAAGATCCTCGAGGACCTGTTCCTGGTCCGCCGGCTCCCGCCGTGGCATGTGAACCTCGGCAGCCGCCAGATGAAGAGCCCCAAGCTCTACATCGTCGACAGCGGACTGCTCTCCTTCCTGATCGGAGCCAACGAACGGCGGATCGCGGAGGACGGTCAGGTTGCCGGGACGATGCCGCCGCCACCGCATCCAGCGCAGACTTCGCCGGCTGCGCTATATGCGTGACAAGCTCGGCGCGCGCTTCAAGGCTGGTGTAGTGCTCCATACCGGTGGGGAGACGCATCCGTTCGGGGATCGCCTGGCCGCCGTTCCGTTGAGCGGGCTATGGAGCGAGTGACGGAGCCAGCGCGAGACGCTTCGACGCTCAGACGCACCTGCCCTCCGCTCAGGCGCGCCTCGAGCGCCCCGAGGAACGAGGCGAGCGCCAAGCTCCAGCGGTGCCTGGCTGCGCTGGCCATCGCATCAGGTGGACGCACTGACGACGCGGAGTACGCGAGCTGTGCAGAAAGCTGGTGGCGAAGCTCGCGCGCAAGCGCCCCTCGCCGCTGGAGCGCGGCGATCACCGAATCTGGGCCGCCGCCGCCTTGTACACCGTGGGCGGCCTCAACTTCATCTTCGACCGGGGGCAGGAGCTTCACATGAGCGGCGATGAGCTCAGCGCCCTGACCGGCGTCCCGAAGAGCACGATTGCGAACAAGGCGAAGGCGATTCGCGACCTGCTCGGCCTACATCGTCTGGATCCCGAGCTTTGCCGCCGTGAGCTGCTCGACCGGCACCCGTTCGCCTGGCTGGTCGAGGTGGACGGCGTGATCGTGGACGCCCGCCGGCTGCCCGCGCCGCTTCAGGACGAGGCGCGTCGTCGCGGGCTGATCCCCGACCTACCCGTGACCACCGCGCCGGCCAGCGAGGCGGCGTGAGCAAGAGACGCCGCCGCCGTCGCGGACGTTCCCGCGCTCCCTAGCGCGGGGGTACGGTCGAGCCGCTCCCCTCCCCGTGGGTCGAGTGCGGCGGGGAGCTCTACTTCGCCGTCGACTTCAGCCCGGCCGGCTTCCCCGTCGGCCTACATGCGGAGGAGCTGGACGCGGCGGCCGGCGTTTCTGTGACCGATCCCGCCCCCTGGCGGAGCGCCCCGGGGCGGGTGGTCTGTGCGAACCCGTTCTGACCCGGTCCTGGAGCTTCCCAAGCCGGCGGGAGCGCTGTTCGTGACACTGAAGAGACGGCCGAGAAGCGCCTCGGCAACGCCTACGGGAGCCCGAGATCAGCTCGCGACGCGAACTCGCCCCGGACGCTCGGAGCCAAGCCGGGCTGCGCCGTCCCGCCACGCGATTACGCTGTGCTACACTGTCTACGGTGGCCGGCCAGACGACTAACGTGTCGGTCAGGATGGACCGCGAGACCGTCGCGCGAATCCGAGCCCGCGCGCAGGCTCGGGGGGAGCGACTCTCCGACGCTCTGCGCCGCTACGCCGAGGAGGGCGAGCGGGCGGAGACGCATCCGGGGATCGTATTTCGCTCCGGGCCCGCGGGCAGACGCGCCGCGTTGTCCGGTGGTCCGGACGTCTGGGAGATCGTGGTGGCCCTGCGCCAGCTCGGCGGGGGAGCGGAGGCGGCCGAAGAGCTGGCGGGGCAGCTCTCGATCGTCGCGGACCGCATCCAGGTCGCGCTTCGCTACGCGGCCGAGTATCCCGACGAGATCGAGGGCCGCATCGAGTTGCACGAGCGCGAGACCGCCCACTACGACGCACTGACACGCGGCTGAGCTGCGGCACGACGCCGACCCCGCCGCGTGAGGCTGCTGCTCGACGAGATGTACCCCACTGACCTCGCGCGGGCGCTGCGTGAGGCTGGAGTCGACACGGCAGGCGTGGACGAGCACGCTCCTCTCAAGGGCCTTGCCGACGCCGAGTTGCTGGCGCTCTCCGCTCGACAGGGGCGGGCTGTCGCGAGCGAGAACGTGAGCGACTTCATGCGTCTCTACGGCGAGTGGGCTGCGATCGGTCGGGAACATGCCGGGGTCGTCATCGCCCTCTCGTCCCGATTCTCGCGCGGGCCGGTCGGGCGCCGAGTACTGGCTGGTGCGCTCGCCGAGCTCTGCTCCGCGCGGCCCGCCGCGGATGCCCTGCGCAATGGCGTCCACTTCCTGACTCGGAGGTAACGACACCGCGGCGAGCGCCGGCACTTCGTCACCTGCGGCCGCCTCGTCCTCGACCTGCGCGGCGTGGCCGGGAAACGTCCGCTCCGAAAGCGTCGCGCGACTCTGAGCTGCGGCGTGGCCCGACGACCCACCTCCCCACCTCAGCGGAGAAGCTCCTCCGGGGCGACGAGCCTACCGAGTGCCACCAGCGTCCGTCGGAGCCTCGAGTCGGCCGTGATGAGCTGCGTGCGCCGCCGCTCGGCGAGCGCGACGTAGAGCACGTCGTAGATTGGATAGTTGTCGTAGCGGCGCGCGAGATCCCCCGGGGGCACTGTGGCAGTCGTTCCCGTGACGGTGCCGACCGCCGAGCGGCGTGCCTGGAGCGCAACCCGCCGGGTGCTGAAAACCAAGACCACCCAATAGTAAAATAGTGCGTTGTTACCTCAGATAGCAAAGCATCGTACTGGGTGTTCAAGCAAGGCTCCGGACGCGCTAGTCTTCTCCACACACACGACCATGGCACACGGGCGTGCGGGAGGAAGGGAGCGTTGGAAGCGCACCGGAGAACTATGCGTCCGCGGCGAGAAGTGTCGCCGGTCACGCTTTGGTTGCTGGGCCCTTTCTTCCGGCACTCCTCTACGCGCGACGCGTGGGTTCTGCGCGTGGTTGGCAATCGCCGAGGGCCAGTCCTCGTCAAGGGCAGGAAGGAGAGCGTCGAGGGCCTGCCCGAGCGGTCCGGGCATTTGAGCCGTTAGGGCGGACGAGTCGGGTGTCCTCGCCAGCGCACTGGGAGCCTTGGCGACGACGCTTCCTCAGCGCTTGCAGTTAGCCCGTATCTCTGCTATCGTGCAAGCACTTAACAGCGCCACCACAGGAGCGACACCCACATGGCCGCCACGCAGATCCGCACCAACGAGTACACCGTCGACGCCGCCACTGCCCAGCTGCGCGAGCTCAACGAGCGCGCGACCGAGGCCGGCAAGAAGGCCACCAACCTCTACCTCGACGCGTTCGAGAAGACCGTGACGGGCTTCGCATCGCTTGAGACCAAGCTCGCCGCCGCCTCCCAGGTCGACTGGATCACCGATGTCGTCGGCGCCCACGCGAACCTCACGCGCGACCTCGGCAAGACCTGCGTCGCGAGCGCCCGCGACCTCATCAAGTAGGCGCACAGGCGGTGCTTGGCGCCGTCCACGCCGGCGGCGCCGAGCACACGACAGCCTTGGCACCGGGTTATCGAGAAGATCACTTTGAAGCCTGCCGACGCGCTACGGTCATCCGCGGCCGTCTCGTTGCGCCAGATCGCCGCCAGACGCTGTTGGAGGCGTAGACCACCAGCTTCGTGGACCGGTTTCCGGCCTAACGTTGCCTTCCGCCCCTCGCGCCGCCTACACTGAGCCACCATGAGCATTGGAATCGTCGGTCTCGGATATGTCGGAGTCCCTCTCGCCGTCGCGTTCGCGGAGGAGGGGGAGAAGGTGATCGCCATCGACGTGGACATGCGCAAGGTCTCTGCGCTGTCGGCTGGGGAGTCCTACATTGAGGACATTCCCTCGGAGCGCCTGAAGGCGGTCAGGGACCGGATCAAGCCTACGACCCGCTACGCGGCGCTCGCGCAGGTCGAGGCGATCGTGATCTGCGTGCCCACGCCGCTCACGCCGAACCGCGAGCCCGAGCTCGGTTCCCTCATATCCGCGGCCCGCGACGTGGCCGACCACCTCCAGGACGGCCAGCTCGTCGTGCTCGAGTCGACGACCTACCCCGGCACGACCCGCGAGCGCCTGGTGCCCATGCTCGAGGAGAGCGGCATGACGGCCGGGGAGGACTTCCACGTCGCCTTCTCACCCGAGCGCGTGGACCCCGGCCGCACCGACTACACCTTGCGAACCACTCCGAAGGTCGTCGGCGGCCTCACGGCCGCGTGCCTGGAGCGCGCAACCGCCCTGTACGGGCGGGTCTGCGATCACGTCGTGCCCGTCTCCACCCCCGAGGCGGCCG
>JBBRYW010000181.1:0-6330 GCA_038237235.1 Gaiellales bacterium | reverse complement strand
CGGCGTCTACGCCATCTTCGGGCTCATGCTCGTGGACGCCGTTTTTCCGGCCGCCAGCGAGCTCGTGATGCTCTACGCGGGCGCGCTGGCGGCCGGGGCGTTTGCCGGCCAGAGCGTCGTCGTCTTCGGCGACCGGCTCCACTCAGGCCTGCCGGCGTTTCTCGGCCTTGCGGCCGCCGGAACGCTCGGCTACCTCGCGGGGGCCCTCGCCGGCTGGGGGATCGGCGCCTACGGCGGCCGCCCACTGCTCGAGCGGCGCGGCCGGTGGCTGCACCTCGGGGCCGACCGCATGGCGAGGGCGGAGCGCTGGTTCGACCGCTTCGGCCAGGCCGCCGCGTTCGTGGGCCGCATCACGCCGGTTGCACGCTCGTTCATCTCGATTCCGGCCGGCGTCTTCCGCTTGCCGCTCGGCCTCTACGCGCTGCTGACGCTGGTTGGATCGGCGCTCTGGTGCCTCGCGTTCGCGGGTATCGGCTGGGCCGTCGGCTCGCGCTGGCACCGTGTCCACGAGGATTTTCGCTTCGTCGAGTACGCCGTCATCCTGCTGCTCGCGGGCGCGGTCGTGTACCTCGTGCTGCGGATGCGGTCGTCTAGACTCGCTCGTCGTGCAGAAGATCCCGCTCAATGACGTCAAGGCGCAGTATGCGCCGCTTCTGCCCGAGCTGAAGGAGCGTCTCGCCGAGGTGCTCGAGTCGGGCCGGTTCATCCTCGGCCCGAATGTGGAGGCATTCGAGGCGGAAGCCGCTCGCTACCTGGGCGTACCGGCCACGGTGGGCGTCGCCAACGGAACCGACGCGCTCGTGCTGGTGCTCGATGCGATGGAGATCGGCCCCTCGGACGAGGTGATCTGCCCCTCGTTCACGTTCTACGCGACGGCAGAGGCGATCGCCCGCAGAGGCGCCAAACCTGTCTTCGCGGATATCGACGCCGCAACCCTCAACCTCGATCCCGACGACGTGGCGAGGCGAATCACCAGCCGGACCCGCGCGATCATGCCCGTCCATCTCTTCGGCCGGCCGGCGCCGCTCGCCGAGCTCGCGGCGCTCGGCGTGCCGTTGATCGAGGATGCGGCGCAGGCCTTCGGCGCGAAGGGCATCGCCACGACAGGTGCCGCCTCGACCTTCAGCTTCTACCCGACGAAGAACCTCTTCTCACTCGGCGACGGCGGGTTGGTTGCCGCCACGGACGAGGCGATCGCCGAACGCGTGCGCATGCTCCGCTTTCACGGCTCGCGGGACAAGGTCGACTTCCACTTCGTGGGCTACAACTCGCGCCTCGACGAGTTGCAGGCAGCCGCGCTTCGGCTCTTCTTGCCTCACCTGGACGGGTGGAACCGCGCCAGGCGGGAGGTCGCGAGCCGCTACCGCGAGCTCGGGCTCGGGGAGCTGTGCGAGTTGCCCGCCGACGAGCCGGGACACGTCTACCACCAGTTCGTGGTTCGCTCGACCGAGCGCCACCGCCTTCGCGCCGCGCTGGACGCCGCGGGCATCGCCGCGACCTCCTACTACGTGACGCCGCTGCACCTGCAGCCGGCGCTCCGGTTCCTCGGCTACGGCGAGGGCTCCCTGCCGGCGACCGAGCGCGCAGCAGCCGAGAACGTCGCACTGCCGATCTGGGCGGGGCTCGACGAGGATCGGCAGGAGCGCGTCGTCTCGGCCGTCCGCGAAGCTTCGTCCGTGGGGGCCGTCTCCTGAGAAGCCCGATCACCAGGCACCGGCTCTGGCAGCTCGGCGTCGATGCCGCGCTGACTGCCGCCGCCTGGTATCTCGCCTTCCAGCTTCGCTTCGACCGCGGCGTCCCGCCGTACTACCGGCCGTGGCTGCACCTGTCGACGGTGCTCGTCATCGTCGTGGTCAATCTGGCCGTCTTCGTCCTCTTCGGCTTCTACAACCGCTGGTGGCGCTACGTCTCCACACGAGACATGTGGCGCGCAGCCCTCGGTGTGACCGTGGGGTCGATCAGCGCGTACCTCGTCGTCAACGTCATCTTCCCCTTCCACGAGCTGCGGGTGCCCCGCGGAGCGGCGATCATGGACTGGCTGCTGCTGCTCGCGTTCGTGGCTGCGGCGCGCCTGCTCGCGCGGACGGTGATCGAGCGGCCCGCGGCCGGCAACCTCCTCGCCCGCGGCAGGGAGGTGATCATCGTCGGCGCCGGCGACGCAGGCCAGCTCGTGATCCGCGAGCTGCAGCGCTCGCGCGCGCTCGACTACACCGCGATCGGGCTGGTCGACGACGATCCGCGCAAGAAGAACCTTCGCGTCCACGGCGTGCGCGTGCTCGGGGCGACCGACGACCTGGCGCACATCCTGCGCGACAACAAGCCCGACGAGCTCCTGATCGCACTGCCCTCGGCAGCCGGAGAGACGCGCCAGAGCATCGTCACGATCGCACGCGACGCCGGAGTGCCCGTGAAGACATTGCCGGGTCTGTACGAGCTGATCTCGGGCGATCACAACCTGGCAGGCCAGATCCGGCCGGTCCAGGTCGAGGACATCCTCGGTCGCGAGCCGGTGGAGGTCGACCTGGCGCGCATCGGCGCGTACCTAGCCGGCCAGACCGTGCTCGTGACAGGCGCCGGCGGCTCGATCGGCTCGGAGCTCTGCCGCCAGATTGCGCGACGTGGTGCCGGGCGGATCGTGCTCGTCGACCAGGCCGAGACGCCGCTCTACGAGATCGAGCGCGAGCTCGTCGACGAGCGCGACTTCCCCGCCGCCATCCCAGTTCTCGCGGACATCACGAACGAGGCGCGACTGCGGCACATCTTCGAACGCTATCGCCCGGCCGTCGTGTTTCACGCTGCGGCCTACAAGCACGTCCCGCTGATGGAGGCGAATCCGCTCGAGTCCGTGCGCAACAACGTGCTTGCGACGAAGACACTCGCTGATGTCGCGGTCGAGTACGGAGTCGAGCGCTTCGTCCTGATCTCCACGGACAAGGCGCTGAACCCACGCGCCGTCTACGGACAGTGCAAGGCGCTCTGCGAGTGGATCGTAGAGGGCTACGGGGCGCACGAGGACGTCCCAACGGTCTTCACGGCCGTCCGCTTCGGCAACGTGCTCGGCTCGGCCGGCAGCGTGATCCAGATCTTCCGCCGGCAGATCCTGAAGGGCGGCCCCGTCACGGTGACCCATCCAGAGATGACGCGCTACTTCATGACCACGCCGGAGGCCGTCTCGCTCGTCGTCCAGGCGGGCGCGATCGGAGGCCAGGGGCAGCTCTTCGTGCTCGACATGGGCGACCCTGTGCCGATCGTCGACCTGGCCCGGAACATGATCCGCCTCTCGGGCAAGGAGCCGGAGCGCGACGTCGCGATCGAGTTCGTCGGCGTGCGGCCGGGCGAGAAGCTGCACGAGGAGCTGTGGGGCGAGGCCGAGACGGTCACACCCACGGAGCACCCGAAGATCATGCGCGTGACGCGGCCGCCAGTGGACGGCGACTGGCTCGACGAGGGCTTGGACGAGCTCGAGCGCCTCATCGAGGCGGGCGAGACGCTCGAAGCGATCTCGCGCCTCGCCTCGATGGTCGGCGCGCCGAGCCGGGTCGGCGCCGAGAGGACGGAGCGCGTCTAAGTCGCCGGGGCAGCGGTGGGCTGCGGCGCGGGCTGCTTGCCCTCAGTCGCAAGCCAGGCGGACTGGAGCAGCATGGCGCTGCTGGCATGCGGCTCGGCCTCTTGCCAAATCGCGCGCAGTGCTTCGATGTCAACGAGGGTGGAATCGACCCCGCTGCCATCCCAGCCCTGGATGAACCGGCGTGACGCGGGCCCCCACAGCGCCTCGTCGAAATACGCCTTGCTCGATCGCCTAAGGAAGTCCTCGGGAAGAACCTCGGAAAAGAGCGATGTCATGGCGTGTGTTCGATCGAGCCAGCCCGCGGTCTTCCCGGATCGGGCCAACGCTCCGAGGAAGCCGGGATCGAGGAGTGGGTGACTGATCGCAGCGCCGCCCAAGGCTCCGACGACGTCGTATCGCTCTCGCGCGAGGGCGAGGTAACGACGGCGGGCGAACCAGGGGAGCCAGCGGTCCCACCGCCGCGGCATCGAGCGGGCCTCGGAAGTCAAGGCGGCGAGCCTCTCAGCGCGAGCATGCGTGCGGAGCCATGGACCGAGAGCCCTTAGGGCACGCCGGCGCACCTTAACTCGGCGCAACTTCCACGGGGCCGCTAGGTGGGCGATGCGGAGCGCGTCTCGTGGCTCCGGCTGGACGCGTCGGAAGAGTGCACCGAAGGCGCGTCCCCACTGCCAGCTGTGGAAGACGTCGTCTCCACCGTAGCCCGTCAGCACGGTCCCGCCGCGCGCCTCCTCGGCAAGCGGCAGGTGCAGGTGCGCGTTCATCGGAAACCCGACTCCGTCAGCGAACAGGACCTTTGACGAGACAGGACCCACCAGGTCGTGCTCGCCGGTGAACTCGAGCCGGAGCCAATCGTCGAGACCAAGGTGCCGAATCAGGCGCTCTTGCCAATCTGACTCGTACGTCGCCGGGGCGTCGCGAAAGCGGAGGGTGATCGGGATCGGCAGAGGGAGTCGCTCACGCCGAGCCACGCTCGTGGCCACGGCCAAGACGAGCGAGGAGTCCCGACCGCCCGAGAAGCTAACGAGACATGGCGGCCGCCCCAACCCGGAAGCGACCGCATGCTCGAGCGATGCAAGAGGCGTGACATCTCCGGGGTCGTGGAACACTTGCGACCCCGCGCTCTCACCCCAAATTCCGGTGCACACCAACTCACGAGACGTTAATCGTAGAGAATCCACGAACGTCTCCCGTGCTGTTGCCTCTCAGGTTTGGGGCCCCTCGATGGCCCCTTTCGCTAGCCTGACTTGGACGTCAGGCCGCCAGCGTCTGTCGACGCGGCGCCCGTACCCTGGGTAATCGCCTCGATCGTGCCGTAGCGAACGAGCTCCGGCTTGCCGTACGCTTTCTTCGCATCAGATTTCATTAGACCCTCCTTGGGGGATAATACTGCGCCTGCGCAGTGTAACAACAGGCATGTGACGGTCGCAAGCCGCCGGGGAAACATGCAAATTCTTTACATCGTCGTTCCGAGATGTCCTTCCCTGAGATCGTCCTCGACCACTCGGACGACGTCCGCGAGCGCCGCGAGCTGCGGGGGCCGGGTCAGGCGGCGAACCGGCACATGGTTCACCAATCGCGAGGACTGCTCGAAGATGCGTTCCGCCTCGCCGAGGGGCTCGAGCTGCGGGGCCACGTACGAGTGCCGCACGAGCTCGATCGCGCTCGCCGACCCGCCGAGCTGCTGGACCTCGGGGCCGTCGCCGTCCGCGAGCACGTAGAGCCGCTTGAGCGGCAGTGCTCCCGGCTGGAACCCCTGGTCGATCGAGCGCCAGCGCTTGTCCCAGCCGGGCAGAAGCTGGGGCAGCCCGTCGGCCTCGCCGCCGAGCGAGACGACGGCCTCCGGCCAGAGCTTCAGGTGCGGGAAGCCCGAGTGGGCGATGGGCGAGCGGCCGTCGAGCACGACCGGCACCAGGTCGTCGCTGAAGAGCGGATACCCGCGAGCGTGAAAGGCGGCCGCCGTTGTCGACTTTCCTGCACCCTGCGCGCCGACGAATCCGACGACCGCCCCGCGGACGACGATGCTGCTTGCGTGGAGAACTAGGATGCCCCGCTGATGGAGCAGGAAGCCGAGCAACGGTCCGATCAGGAGAAGACGGACGAAGGGATCGGACGCGGGCTTGATGAGCTCCATCGCGATCTCGTTGCCGTTGGCAATCCGAAAGACTCCGGTCTCTCGATAGTGCAGGTGGATCTCCTCGGCCGTCCTCTCGAGTGCGATGAAGCGACCGTGCCGCAGGGCAGGAACGTGGTCGAGTTTCGCGAACCGGATCGCGACGTCCGTGCCCGAGCCGCCTTCGAGAAGTGCGGGGAGAGGAACCTCCGACGCGATCTCGAGCCCGTATGCTCGATAGAAGTGCCGGGCGGATCTCACTTCGACAAGTCCTCCGGCTGAGACCCCTCAGACACTGCGACCAGGGTAGCGAGCCCCCAAGCCACCGAACGCCACCGTGGACGATCGCAGAGAGACCGCCCGCCGGACACTGGTCGCTTGCGCACGAGGACTCGCGCGCGCCTTCGGTGGTCGTACCGTAGCCGGGCCGCTCGACCTCGAGATCGCTGCTGGTCAGCGGGTCGCCCTCGTTGGGCCGAACGGCTCCGGCAAGAGCACGATCCTGCGCTGTCTGGCCGGCACCCTGACCCCGACCGAGGGCGAGGTGCGGATCGCAGGGCACCCGGCGGGCTCGCTCGCAGCTCGGGACCTCGTGGGAGTCTCGTTCTCGCAGGAGCGGTCGTTCGACCTCCGCCTCTCCGGCCGGGCGAAT
>JBBRYW010000180.1:0-6422 GCA_038237235.1 Gaiellales bacterium | reverse complement strand
CTCGACTTCTCGCCGCAGTATGCGGTCGTCGAGTTGCGGGGCTCGGCGGATTCGTGGTCGGAGCAATTGAATGCACGGGCCGTCGAAGGCTGGGAGCTCTTTGCGCTTCAGACCGTCGGCCAGAAGGTTCGCGCCGTCTTCAAGCGCGGCGCGATGGCGGTTTGAGCGCGGCGGTCGGCGGAGAACGTCCGAGGAGTCATGCCTACGAGCGGCGATGCGCTGGATCGACCCGACGACCAGATCGTGAGCCTTCTCTCGCACTGGCTCGCGCGGCACATCGGCGATGGTGAGCTTCGAAGTGGGATCGTGCGGGTCGGAACAGCCGATCTGGAGAACGAGCAGGCAGAGGCGGTGAACGAGTTCCTGACGGAGTTCCACGTGTCGAGCGGCACGAGCCGGGGCGAGCTCGAGAAGCTCGTGCGCGAGACGCTCGAGGCCGTCGCGCTCGGCGGCTGACAGCTGGCGGGCCTGCAAGTCAAGGCGTAGGCTTTTTCGCGCATGTTCACGGGAATCGTGCGCGAGCTGGGCCGCGTCGCGGCAGCCGACGGCGGGGCGGAGGGGGTCCGTCTGCTAGTCGAGGCGCCCCAGACGGCGGCCGCCGTCGCCGTCGGCGACTCCGTCTCGATCAGCGGTTGCTGCTTGACCGCCGTCGAGGTCTCCGGGCCCCGCGTCGCCTTCGACGCCGTTCCCGAGACGCTGCGCCGCACCTCTCTCGGGCGGCTCGCAGCCGGCTCGGCCGTCAACCTGGAGCAGGCGCTGCGAGCGGGCGACCCGCTCGGTGGCCACTACGTTCAAGGTCATGTCGACGGGGTCGGTCGCACCCGCTCGGTCGAGCCCGAGGGCGAAGGGGCTCGCGTCTGGTTCGACGCGGCCACCGACGTGCTGCGCTACGTCGTCGAGAAGGGCTCGATAACCGTCGAGGGCGTCTCGCTGACAGTGGCCCACCTCGACCGCGCCGGCTTCGCCGTGGCTCTCGTTCCCCACACGCTCACCACGACGACACTCGGCTCGCTCGAGCGCGGGCAGCAGGTGAACCTCGAGGTCGATGTCCTGGCCAAGTACGTCGAGCGCCTGCTGGCGCGATGAAGCACCAGCTGCTAACGGCGAGCCCGAGGGGCGCACGGCGATACGATCCCCGGACATGACTCAAAAGCTCGCCCTTGTAGAGCAGAGCCCGTTCGCCACGATCGACGAGGCGATCGAGGACATTCAAGCGGGTAAGTTCGTCGTCGTCGTCGACGCCGCCGACCGCGAGAACGAGGGCGATCTCACGATTGCAGCCCAGTTCGCGACCCCCGAGGCAATCAACTTCATGGCCACCCACGCACGCGGCCTCATCTGTCTCTGCCTCACCGAGGAGCGGTGCGACGAGCTCGAGCTCCCGCCCATGACCCAGAAGAACGAGACGCCCTACGGCACCGCGTTCACCGTCTCGATCGAGGCGCGCGAGGGGATCTCGACCGGTATCTCCGCCCACGATCGCTCGCACACCATTCAGGTTGCGATCGACCCGAGCAAGGGGCCCCGGGACGTGCTTCAGCCCGGCCATGTCTTCCCCCTCCGCGCGCGGCCGGGCGGGGTGCTCGAGCGAACGGGGCAGACGGAGGCGTCGGTGGATCTCGCACGGCTCGCGGGGCTGATTCCGGCCGGCGTCGTCTGCGAGGTAATGAAGGACGACGGGTCGATGGCGCGCGTGCCGGATCTCGTCCCGTACTGCGACCGGCACGACATCAAGCTCGTGAGCGTCGCCGATCTGATCGAGTACCGCCGGCGCACCGAGAAGCTCGTCGAGCGCGTCACGAGCGTGCGGATGCCGACGGCCTACGGCGCCTTCAACGCCGTCGCGTTCCGTGAGAAGCTCACAGGCAAGCCACACGTCGCGCTCGTCAGGGGCGAGGTGGCCGGCGCCGAGAACGTCCTTGTCAGGGTTCACTCCGAATGCCTGACAGGCGACGTGTTCCACTCGCTTCGTTGCGATTGCGGTGAGCAGCTGGAGGTAGCGCTGACGCAGCTTGCGGCCGAGGAACACAGCGTGCTCCTGTACATGTCGCAGGAGGGGAGGAACATCGGCCTCTTGAACAAGCTGAAGGCCTACGAGCTGCAGGAGGGGGGACTCGATACGGTCGACGCCAACCTCGAGCTCGGCTTCCAGGCGGACGCGCGCGAATGGGGGATCGGCAACCAGATCCTCGCCGATCTCGGGCTGTCGACGATCCGGATTCTGACCAACAATCCGAAGAAGATCACCGGCCTTGAGGGCTTCGGGCTCACTGTGGTCGAGCAGGTACCGATCGAAGTGCCGCCGAACGTTGAGAACCGGAACTACCTCGCCACGAAGCGCGCCAGGCTCGGACATCGGCTTCACCACCAGGATCTCCGCTTCGACGCCGGCCAGGAGGGCGAGTGAGCACGCTACGCGTCCGGGATCACCGGAGTGACGCCTACGGTCGTCAGTCGCTCGCTGCACATGAGCCTCAAGAGGTTGCCCTATGAGCGACGGCGGGCCGAGCGACGTCGAAGCGGTCGCCTCGCCCGACGTTGACGAGCAGGCGAGCGAGAACGTGCTGGCCGATCTCGACGAATCGGCGCCGTCCGCCGCCTCCGAGCATGCGGTCGGCGACCTGATGGTTCCCGGCGGCTACAGCGTGGTCGAGGGAGCGGCACGGGGAAACGGCCGGGCGGTGGGCATCGCCGTCAGCCGGTTCAACGGCGAGATCACGAGCCGGCTGCTCGAGAACGCGCTTGCGGAGCTGGAGCGACTCGGCGTCGCCGCCGAGTCGGTCACCGTGGTGCGCGTCCCCGGCGCCTTCGAGCTGCCGCTTGCCGCGATGGCGCTCGCGAAGAGCCGTCGGTATGCCTGCGTGGTCGCACTCGGCTGCGTCATCCGCGGCGAGACCGCCCACTTCGAATTCGTCGCCGCGGAGGCGGCGAGCGGTCTTCAGCTCGCGGGGCTCGAGACGGGTATCCCGGTCTCGTTCGGCCTCCTGACCGTCGACACGAAGGAACAGGCGGAGGCCCGGGTTGATCGCTCGGTGGACGCCGTGCGCAGTGCGCTCGAGATGGCAGATGTCTTTCGCCAGCTCCGCACCGCCGGGACCAAGCCGGGGGCCGAGGTCGCTCGCAGCGCAGGCCCGTAGGCGCGTGAGCTCGAAGGGTCCGGCGGCGTTTCCGGGCCGTCAAACCGGCGCACCTCGAATTTCCCGTCCATGATCTAGACTGACGCGCCATGTCCAAGATTTGCGCAATCTGCGGCAAGCAGCCGTCGTTCGGCAACAGCCGGAGCCACTCGATGGTCGCGACGCGGCGCCGGTTCAACCCGAACCTCCAGCGAGTCCGCATCCTTCTCGCCGGGAAGGTGACCCGCACCTACGTGTGCACGCGCTGCCTCAAGGCCGGCAAGGTACAGAAGGCCGCCCCCTCCTAGCTCATTAGGCCCATCTGGTCATGTGAGCCAAAAATAGCTCATATGAGCTAAATATCGTTCAAGTCGGCTGTCCTCCTGACGTGAACTAGATCGAGGGTCTGGCGAGTCTTCGCCTCCAGGTGATCGACCGTCTACGTGCGGCGATCGCTGGTTGGGAAAGACCGCCTGCTGTCGCGCTCCTCTTCGGGTCGGCCGCGCGCGGCGACGCCGACCGCGAAGGCGACATTGACATTCTCATCGTCCGCTCGGCCGAGGTTTGGGAGGACGAAGCCGCGTGGCGCGAACAGATCATGGGATTGGAGACCGCCGCGCATGCCTGGACGGGGAACGATGCGCGGGTACTGGAGTACGGTGAGGACGAGGTTGCCGGGCTAGCTGCCGTCGAGTCCCCGATCCAGGCCGCCGCACGCGAAGGGATCGAGCTCTTCGGCTCACGGCGCCCCCTACGTCCAGCCCGGATGAAGGGCTACCGCGTGAGCACGCTACGTCCGGGATCGCCGGAGTGACGCCTACGGTCGTCCGTCGCTCGCTCCGCATGATCCTCAAGAGGTTGCCCTATGAGCGCGCGCACCTCACCTTGCGACCAGATGACCAAGTCCGGCCGAATGGAGAAGGGCCCGCCAGTTCTTCGAAGCAGCGGAATTGTTCGGGACGTACGGGTAGCGAAGATGAGATCGGCGACGCGTTCGTGACCCTCTGTTTCCACGCAGGAATCGCGGCGGCGGACGCGATCTGCTGCCAGGCTCTCGGTGAGCACGCCAGAGGCCGGGATCACAATGGAAGCGGTTGACCTCGTGAAGCGAGTAACGGCCAGGTGGAAACGAGCTCGCCAGAGCTCTCAGCGCGCTGCTCGGGATGAAGACGCGCGCGGAGTACAGTGCTCAGGCGGTCACTGCCGATCAACGCCGGCGCGCCGAGCGGAACGCCCGCAAGCTTGTCGAAGCGGCCCGCAGCCGCGTCATCACTTGAAGCCCCGGCCAGGCACCTCGCGGTCACGCGTACGCGGCAGCGCCGGATGCCGCCGGTAGACTCGCCGACGCCCTGGTCGTGCAGGGAAGATGGTGCGCTCGCCCACTGCTTTCGCGTCGAACGACTTGCCGGAGCGCTGGCCCCGACCGCGGGGCTTTCCCCGGCCGGAGCTGCTCGACCGTCCGCTCGAGGTGTTGCCGGGCGTCGGTAGCGGGCTGACCAGGAAGCTCGCGAAGCTCGGCCTTCGGACGATCAGAGACCTCCTCTTGTACGCGCCTCGCCGGTACGAGGCGGCCGTTCCGGAACGCTCGATCGCCGACCTGCTCACCGACGAGGAGGTGACGATCTCGGGTGAGGTTCGGAATGTCTCGCTGAAGCGGCCGTCGCGTCGACTGACGCTCGTACGCGCGGTCGTGGACGACGGCTCGGACCGCGTGACGGCCGTCTGGTTCAACCAGATCTGGCTCGTCGAGAAGCTCCGACCCGGGACTCGGGTGCGGCTTCGCGGGCAGCTGAAGCGGAACGAGTTCTCGGTGCGCTCGTACGACCTGGACGGCGCGCTCGAGACGGCCGACTTCGCGCCCGTCTATCCGGCGAACGAGGACGTGACGGTGAAGAAGCTGCGCGAGCTCGTCGGCTACGCGCTTGCGCACGTCGGCGACTTCCCTGATCCGCTACCCGCCGCAGTCAGGGCGCGGGCGAGCTTGCCGATGACCGGCGACGCCCTGTGCGCGCTGCACCGGCCTCGCTCGGGGGAGGATGCGGAGTGGGGCCGCCGCCGCCTTGCCTTCGACGAGTTGCTCGTGCTCCAGCTCGGGCTCGCACGCGGGCGTCGTCGGCGGGAGAGCCTCGTCGCGCCCGCTCTGGGCGAGTCTGGTGGGCTCGCCTCGCGCTACCGGGGAGTGCTGCCCTTCTCGCTGACACCCGACCAGGAGCGAGCGGTTGCCGAGATCGACGCCGATCTCGCGCGCCCTGCACCGATGCAGCGCCTGCTCCAGGGCGACGTCGGCTCGGGCAAGACGGTCGTCGCGCTGTACGCGCTCCTCCGCGCGGTCGAGTCGGGTCGCCAGGGTGCGCTCATGGCCCCGACAGAGACGCTCGCCGAGCAGCATTTCCTGACGGTCGAGGAGCTATGCCGAGAGCTCGGCGTCCGGATCGTCCTGCTGACGAGCGCGCTCCCGCGGAAGCAGCACGCGGCCGCACGGGCGGCGCTTGTGTCCGGGGAAGCCGACATCGCAGTCGGGACGCACGCACTGATCCAGGACGAGGTCGAGTTCCGCGACCTCGCGGTCGCCGTCGTCGACGAGCAGCACCGCTTCGGCGTCGAGCAGCGACGGGCGATCTCCGCCGGGCGGTCGCCTCACGTGCTGCACATGACTGCGACCCCGATCCCGCGAACGCTGGCGCTGACCGTGTACGGCGACCTTCAGGTGACCGAGATCACCCGATCGCCCGAGGGTCGGAGGCCGATCGTCACGAGCTGGGTCACCGAGGAGCGGAGCGCCGAGGCCTACCGGCGCCTGCGCGGGCACCTCGAGGCCGGGCGGCAAGCCTACGTCGTATGCCCCTTGATCGAGCAGTCGGAGACCTTCCTGGCCCGCGCGGCCGAGCAGGAGGCCGAGCGGCTTTCCCGCGCCGAGCTGCGCGGCCTTCGTGTCGGGTGCCTGCACGGGCGGCTGCGACCGGCAGAGCGACGCTACCTGATGGCTCGCTTCAAGGCCCGTGACCTCGACGTGCTCGTCGCAACGACGGTGATCGAGGTGGGAGTCGACGTCCCGAACGCGACGATCATGATCGTCCAGGAGGCCGACCGCTTCGGACTCGCCCAGCTCCATCAGCTGCGCGGCCGGGTGGGGAGGGGAGCCGAGCAGTCCTACTGCCTGCTGGTCTCTCGCGCCAGGGAGGAGATCACCGACTCCGCCCGCGCGCGCCTGGAGGCACTGGTTGCCACGACGGACGGATTCGAGCTGGCGGAGACCGACCTGGAGATCCGCGGCGAAGGCCAGCTGCTCGGGACGCGGCAGGCGGG
>JBBRYW010000179.1:0-6429 GCA_038237235.1 Gaiellales bacterium | reverse complement strand
CCGGAGCTCTTTGCCGGCGTCCGCTACGCGCTCGGCGAGGTCGGGGGCTCGACGATGCACCTCGAAGGCGTCCGCTTCTACCCGATCGAGGTTGCCCAGAAGCAGGTCTGCTGGACGAAGGCCACTCTGCGCGGCCACGGTGGCCACGCCGCGATGCCGTTTCGCGGCGGCGCGATGGCGAAGCTCGGCCGGCTGCTCAGCGCGCTCGACCGGGCTCGCCTCCCCGTCCATGTGACGACCGTCGTCGAGCGCGAGCTCGAGACGATGGCCGCCGCGCTCCCGGCCCGCCGCGCGGGCGCGCTGCGGGCCCTGCTCGACCCGAAGACGACGAACCGTGCGCTTCGCCGGCTCGGGCGGCGTGCGCCCGCGTTCGAGGCGATCCTGCGGAATACGGTCAACGCCACTATCGTCCGAGGCGGCCACAAGGTCAACGTGATCCCGGCCGAGATCGAGCTCGAGCTCGACTGCCGGCTGCTGCCGGGCTTCAGCCCGGACGATCTGCTCGCCGAGCTCGAGCCCGTGGTCGGCGACGACGTGGAGCTGGAGATAATCCGACATGACCGGGGTCTCCCCGAGCCGGACTTCGGCCTATTCGAGACGCTCTCCGAGACTCTGCGGCGCCTCGACCCGGAAGCCGTGCCCCTGCCGGTCCTGATCGGCGGCGTGACCGATGGACGCTACTTCGCCCGCCTCGGCATCCAGACCTACGGCTTCCTGCCGCTCAAGCTGCCCGAAGGCTTCATTCCGCTCGGGCTCGCGCACGGCGCCGACGAGCGAGTGCCGGTGGACTCCCTCGACTTCGGCGTCGAGGCCATCTTCGGCGTGCTCGAGCGCTTCGGCGACGCCTGATCTTGCGTCTACGCCGCCTGGGAGGCCCTGGCTCCAAAGGGCCGTGCCGCCCGGGCGAAGCTGCGGGTCGCGCCCTCGTCGACCGCGAGCACGACGGGGCCGTGCAGAATCAGCCCATCCTCGGCGTTCTCACGAAGCAGCGACGGCAGGAAGTTCTCGACCAGCCACTCCCGGCCCGGAGCAACGGTCGCGCGCACGCGCATGCGGACGAGCGCCTCGGACAGCTGCTGCACCTCGTCCACGACCGGCTTCCGGATGAACGCGGTCGGGCCCTCCGGCATCAGCGCCGAGACGCGCTCGACCAGCCTGTGGGCTCGCTTCACGTCGCTGACGAAGAACTCGACGGAGAGCTCGTTCACCCCGAGCGGCCGGACGCGGACCGCAAAGCAAAACTTCACCTGGGATCAATCTCGAGCCGGAGGGGACACGCATGAAGCTGCTCATCCTCGGAGGAACGTCGTTTCTCGGTCGCCACCTCGTCGGCTCGGCCCTGGAGCGCGGGCACGAGGTGACGCTGTTCAACCGCGGCCGCACGAATCCCGAGCTCTTCCCGGAGGCCGAGAAGCTGCACGGTGACCGCGACGGCGGCCTTACGCCGCTCGAGGGCCGGAGCTTCGACGCGGTGGTCGACACCTCGGGCTTCTTCCCCCGGATCGTTCGCGCCTCGGCCGAGCTGCTCACGGGCAGCGCCGGGCACTACACGTTCGTCTCGAGCGTATCCGTCTACGCCGACCTCTCGCAGCCGCCCGACGAGTCCTCGGCCACCGGGACGATCGAGGACGAGACGGTCGAGGACTTCGGCGAGGAGCACCGGAACTACGGGCCGCTCAAGGCGCTGTGCGAGCGCGAGGCCAAGCGGATGTTTCCGGGGCGGGCGCTCGTGGTCCGTCCTGGCCTGATCGTCGGCCCCTACGACCCCACCGACCGCTTCACCTACTGGCCGCGCCGGCTTGCGCGCGGCGGCAAGACCCTCGCGCCGGGGCCACCCAATCGCCCCGTCCAGTTCATCGACGCGCGCGACCTGGCCGACTGGATCGTCCGGATGACCGAGGAACGCCGGACGGGCGTCTTCAACGCCGTGAACCACGGCGTCACGTTCGGCGACGTCCTGGCGAGCGCGGACGTGGTCTGGGTCGACGACGCCTTCCTGCTCGAGCAGGGCGTGGGTGAGTGGATGGAGCTGCCCCTCTGGATCGCCGATCCCGCGTTCGCGGCGATGGAAGAGGTGGACGTCTCGAGAGCGGTTGCCGCAGGCCTGGCGTTCAGGCCGATTGCCGAGACGGTGCGCGACACGGCGGAGTGGGACTTGATACGCGGCGAGTACGTGCCGAAGGCGGGGCTCGCTTCCGAGCGGGAGGCAGCGCTGCTCGCGGCCTGGCGGGAGGGAGACGCCTCATGAGCACGCTACGCGTCCGGGATCGCCGGAGTGACGCCTACGGTCGTCGGTCGCCCGCTCCGCATCAGCCTCAACAGGTTGCCCCATGACCACGCTACGCGTCCGGGATCGCCGGAGTGACGCCTACGGTCGTTGGTCGCTCGCTCCGCATGAGCCTCAAGAGGTTGACCTATGACACCGAAGATCGAGCGCGATGCCCGGGTTATCCACCTAGGGTGCGAGCGCTTCCTCGACGGCGGCCGTCCGTCCGTCCGCACGCCGAAGGCGACCCTCCAGCGGCTCGCGGACGCGCTCGTGCCGGATGACGCCGCCGACATATACGGCCGCGGTGAGCTCGTCGAGCGACTCGAGCAGCGCGTGGCGGATCTCCTCGGCAAGGAGGCGGCGGCTCTCATGCCGACCGGGACGATGGCGCAGCAGATCGCGCTTCGCCTCCATGCCGACCGGCGGGGCAGCCGCACGGTCGCCTTCCATCCCACCGCCCACCTCGAGCTGCACGAGGAAGGAGCCTACGAGCGGCTGCACGGCCTGCGCGCGGTGCTCGTCGGCGACCGGAACGCGGTCGTACAGCTCGCTGACCTCGAAGGCATCCGCGAGCCGCTCGCCGCGCTACTGCTCGAGCTGCCCCAGCGCGAGATCGGCGGGCAGCTGCCCGCGTGGGAGGACCTACGGGCCCAGGCCGAATGGGCGCGTGCGCGGCATGTCGCGCTCCACTTGGACGGCGCTCGCCTCTGGGAGACTGCTACGACCTCTCCTACGCCGAGATCGCCGAGCTCTTCGACACCGTCTACGTCTCCTTCTACAAGGGCCTGGGAGGGATCGCTGGCTGCGCGCTGGCCGGGGCGGAGGACGTTGTCGCAGAGGCCCGGCTCTGGCAGATCAGGCACGGCGGGCGGCTCGCCTCATTCTACCCGCTCGCGGTCTCGGCCTGGCTCGGCCTGGAGCACGCTCTGCCGCAGCTACCGGGCCGGTACGAGAAGGCAGTGGAGGTTGGGCGAGCGCTCGCGTCGCTCGACGGCGTCGACGTCGTCCCAGATCCGCCGCAGACGCCGATGATGCACCTCTACCTGCGAGGCGATCGCGAGCGGCTCCGCGAGGCAGCGCTCGACCTGGCCGAGGAGCGGCGGACATGGCTCTTCGGCCGGCTCGCAAGCTCCCCGATCCCGAGCCTCAACAAGGTCGAGGTCACGATCGCCGAACCAGGCCTCGAACTCGGTGGCGACGAGGTTCGCGACCTCTTCGCCGAGCTGCTCGAGCGCGCCGCCGCGTGACCGTCCTAAGCGTCCGCAAGAGGCGGGCGGCCCAGCGGAGCCGCTCGCTCTGCTCCCACGGTCATCCCCTGACGCGGTAGATCGAGCCGGTGAGGTCGCCGACGAACACGTAGCCGCCCGAGGCCCCGACGGCCACGACCGGCGCGGCAAAGCCGGTCAGAAACGGCTTCCTCTTCCCGCTCCGTGAAGAGAGCGTGACCACCTCGGGACCGCGGCCGGTGCCGTTGAAGAGCGCGACGTACAACGTGGAGCCCTTGACAGCGAGGCCGGTCGGCGACGAATGCGCCGGGAAGAGCGCCGCCGGCTTGGCGAAGGACGCGCACGCCGCCGGCTTCGACCAGTTGCAGGCCGGGAAGCCGTAGTTGTCGCCGTCCTTGGCGAGGATGACGTAGTCCGGCGGCTGCTTCTTGCCGAGATTCTCCTGTCCGAGCACCGTCACGTACGGCCGCGGGACGCCCTTGACGAACGCGAGCTGCCACGGCTGCCGCAGACCGGTTGCGACCGTCTTGACGTCGCTCCCGTCCGTGCGCATCGAGATCACCGACTGCGCGTAGGGCTTCTTCGACTTCAGGTGATCGGCCGTCAGGCTGACGCCCGCGTAGATCCGGCCGTCCCAGCCGATCGCGAGGCCGTTGAGGCCAGGGAAGCGCGCCGGGCCCGTCCACACGACGCGTCTATGCGTGAACGTGGTGCCGTTCCAGCCGCTCCACGCGACGACCTGCCTGAGCCTCGGCGGTGACATGGTTGCGTACAGCGTCCCGTTCTTCCAGGCGAGACCAGCCGCAGCAGGCAGGCCCGGCAACTTCACTGCCTTCCCACCCCGGAGCACGAAGATCCCTCCGGGCATCTTGCCGTCCTCGCTCCCGAAGCCGGAGACGAAGACGTGCCCCTTGCCGAACGCGAACACGGTCGGAGTGGGAACGTCGGCGCCCACCACCTTGACTGGAGCCCCGCTGACCGCCTTCGGCGGAGGCGGTGGACCCTTCGTCGGCGGGCCCTTCGTCGCCAGCGCTCCAGAGATGCCGATCAGCGAGGCCGCCGTTCCTACTGCGACTAGCGCGACGACTCTGTTTCTCATGCTTCCTCCTAGTCCGGTCAGTCAGTTTGCGCACTTGGTGTCCAGCTTGTCAGACCCAGCCCGCCCGACGACGCGGGCGGGTCCGTGCCACGTTCCGAAGGGGACGTCCCCACAGCGGTAAACCTCGAAGCCCGCGCGCTCGACGGCACGTCTGAGCTGGCGGCTCATCACTCGATGTGTACCGCCTGGTCGCCGAGATCGCAACAGCGATGTGCCGCCCTTCGAATAGCGTGCGGCGATGAGGGCAAACGGCAAGGACTACTCGGCCACGCCGCTCTCGTGCAACCTCGGCGCGAAGCAGGGCGCCGGCGTGGTCCTGGCTTCACGACGAGCCGGGCGGAGCTCGAGCGCCGCTTCAAGTGCGTTGAAGGAACGCTCGACCCTGCCGACGGGGTCAGCTTCGTCTCCAGGCTGAGTGACCGGTAGCGGCCAACTGCTCTACCTGGTACGTCACGCCGGAGTCGTCCTGGATGAGGGCGCGCCTGCCCGCGAGTGGCGGCTGTCGGAAGCCGGCCGCGCGGACGCCACCCTGCTCGCCGCCGCCCCCGTCTGGCGCGATCTCTCGCTCGTCGCGACGAGCCCCGAGCCGAAGGCCCGAGAGACCGCCCGCCCGATCGCGCGTGCCGCGGGTATCCAGCTTCGCGAGGAAGCCGACCTGCGAGAGGTGGGGCGCGGCCGGATTCCGATCGTGAGCCGCGAATCCTACGAGCAGATGGTGAACCACTACTTCTGGTCCGAGCCCGAGGGCTGGGAGCCGCGAGAGCAGGCGACCTCCCGGATCGTGGATTGCATTCGGGCCCTCCAGGCCGGGTCGGGCCGGCCGGTCTGCGTCGTCTCGCACGGCCTCCTGCTCAGCCTCTACGTCGCGTCGCTCGAGCAGCGGCGTCCCACGATCGAAGAGTGGCGCCGGGTCGCTCTGCCGGCGGTTGCGATGGTCGACCTCGAGCGCGGCTCGGTCGTCTCGCCCTTTCTCGACGTTGCCAGCTTCCTCGCTCACCGCGGCTAGCATCACCCGGATGGATGGCTTTGCCTTCGTCCATCGCGAACAGGTCCGCTTTCGCGACCTGGACGCGATGGGCCACGTCAACAACGCCGTCTACCTGACCTACATGGAGTCGGCGCGAACGGCACTTCTTCGCGACCGTGGACTCGTCCGCTCACTCGACGAGCTCACGTTCGTCGTCGCGCGGATCGAGATCGACTTCCGCTCGCCCGTGCGCTCCGAGGAGACGGTCGACGTGGGGGTTCGGCCGGCCCGCTTCGGCAGCAAGAGCTTCGAGCTCGAGTACCGCCTGGAGGCCGACGCGCGCCTGGTAGCCGAGGGCCGCAGCGTCTGCGTGACCTACGACTACGAGACGCGGGAGACCGTGTCGGTTCCAACTACCTGGAGAGAGAGGCTTGCCGCATGAACGCTACGCGTCCAGTTCCATCGAGCGCCGACCAGCCCTGCCGAGTGCCTGGCCGGCAGCAGCGGCAAGAGGCTCGGCGATGACCGATGACGTCTTCCAACGCCAGACCCTGCCGAACGGCTTGCGCGGTCTGACCGCGCAGATGGATCACGCCCAGTCGGTGGCGTGCTTCCTGATGCTCGCGGCGGGCTCGCGCTACGAGACCCGCGAGACGAACGGGATCGCCCACTTCGCCGAGCACATGTTCTTCAAGGGAACCGAGCGGCGACCGACGGCACGGCACATCTCGGGCGAGATCGACGCCATCGGCGGCGAGTTCAACGCGTTCACGAGCAAGGAGTACACGGGCTACTACGTGCGCTGCTCCGCTGAGGGGCGCGACACGGCGCTCGACGTGCTGGTCGACATGCTGCGCAACTCCAGGTT
>JBBRYW010000178.1:0-6437 GCA_038237235.1 Gaiellales bacterium | reverse complement strand
TAGTGCGGGTTGGAGCGGGCGCGCAAGCAGATCTCGCCCCGCTCGCCCGGTCCGACGGGCTGCTCGTCCTCGTCGAGGATCTGCACGTCCCAGCCGGGCATCGGCCTCCCCATCGACCCCTCGCGCACCTCCATGAACGGGTAGTTGCCGACAAGCGGGTAGGACTCGGTCAGGCCGTAGTAATCGAGGACCGTCAGACCGTATTGCTCGCGGAACCAGCGAATTGCCTCCGGGTTCAGGGGCTCGCCGGCCGAGCAGACCCGGCGGAACCGTTGCGGGTAGCGGGTGCCGGCGTCGCCGATCGCCATCATCGCGCGCATCGCCGTCGGAGTCGTGAACACGTTCGTGACCTCGAGCCTGCTGAGGAAGTCGAGTTGCTTGTGCGGGTCGAAGCCACCCTCCCGCTCGTAGACGCACTGCACGGCACCGAGCCGCCAGGGGCCAAGCAGCGGAGCGATTCCGGCAGCCCAGGCCCATTCGCCCATCCCATGGAAGCGCTCCCCGTCCTCGACCTCGTGGGAGTAGACGAACTCCTCGTGCGCAAGGATGTAGCGGTGGGCGTGCACGATCCCCTTGGCTGGGCCGGTCGTGCCGGACGTGTAGTAGAGCTGGGCAGGGTCGTCGGCTGCCGAATCGCAAGCGACGAAGCTGGTCGGCGCCTCGGCGAGCGTATCGCGCCGTAGCACGAGCAGTTCTGGCGTCGACAGATGCTGGAAGCGCCCCGCGTTCGCCTCGTCGGTGACAAGGAGCTTCGCGCCGGAGTCCGAGAGACGATGGCGGATCCCGTCGTCGCCATACAGCACGGACATCGAGAGCAGGATCGCGCCGAGCTTCCAGACGCCGAAGAAGATCGCAGCCGTCTCCGGCGTCGGCGTCAAGACGACCGCGACACGATCGCCCTTCGCGACCCCACGCACGGCCAGCGTGTGTGCGGCCTGGCTCGCGAGGTCTTGCAGTTCCCCCCAGTCGAGCTCCCGGTATGAGCCGTCGAAGCTCTCCCAGACCATCGCCGGCTTCTCGCGCGGATGCTTGTCGCAGACGTCGGCCGCGATGTTGTAGCGCGCCGGCACCTCCCACCGATGCGACGCCCGCAGCTCGTCGTAGGCGGAGATCATGCCTTACCCTCGTTCGACAACCGCAAGGCCGGCGGCCACGGCTCGACACGGGTTCAAATGCGTACTGATGTCGCCTGGATCATTTCTTGTCGTTGGGAGCACCGGCGTCGCGATTCCTGTACCGCCTCACGATCGCAGATCGCAGCATGTTTGAGCCAGAGGGGGCTCACCAACGGTCGGCTCTACATGCCCATCGCGTGGTACCCGGAGTCGACGTAGAGCGTCGTTCCGGTCACGTTGCGGGCGGCGTCCGAGAGCAGATAGCCGGCCGCAGCGCCGACGTCGTCCGAGGTGATGTGCCGGTGGAGAGGCGAGCGTTCCTCGACGATCGCCTCCATCGTCGGGAAGCCCGCGATCGATCTCGCGGCGAGCGTCCGCACCGGGCCAGCGGAGACCGCGTTCACCCGGATGTTCTTCTCGCCGAGATCCCACGCCAGGTACCTGACGGACGCGTCGAGCGTGGCCTTCGCGACGCCCATCACGTTGTAGTGCGGCACGGCGCGCTCGCCGCCGAGGTAGGTCATCGTCAGGATCGAGCCACCGCCGCGAGTGACCATGAGCGGCTCGGCCGCGCGCGCCACCGCGACCAGCGAGTAGGCACTTACGTCCAGCGCAAGCCAGAAGCGGTCGCGGGGCGTGTCGGTGAAGCGGCCCTCCAGATCCTCGGCCGCGGCGAACGCCACCGAGTGCACGAGCAGGTCGAGGCCGCCGTCGAACGCCGCGGCCACCTCGGAGAAGACACGGGCGACGTCCTCGTCCGAGCGAACGTCGCAGGACGTGACGAGCGGGCTGCCGACGGTGTCAGCCAGCTCGCGGACGCTGCGCTCGATCCGCTCGCCCTGGTACGTGAACGCGAGCTCTGCGCCGCCTGCCGCAAGGCGCTTCGCGATGCCCCAGGCGATCGAGCGCCTGTTCGCCACCCCGAGCACAAGCCCACGCTTCCCGTCGAAATCGCCCATACGACCGTCGGAGTGTAAACGGCCTCGCCGAAACCTTTCGGTACCCTGGTTTTCTTGCGCCGCCAAGCTGCCCTCCTCGCGCTCGCGGTGGCGCTCGGGGTCGTCTCCTCCGCGGAGGCAGCTCTCCAGCCGCTCCGCCACGAGCGGCACCACCCGCGCGTGCGAGCCGGGACGATTCAGGTCCCGACCGGGCATGCGAGTGGGCGCGTGACGGTCATCGTGACCCTTCGCCGTCCGCCTCTGGCACTCGCGGCCGGACGGACGCTGCAGCTCTCAGCGGCTTCGCGGCGCCTCGACACTCACAGCAACGCATCGCGCGCGTACATGGCGCGCCTTGCTGCGGCTCAGCGAGCGGCCGTTCGCTCGCTCAGTCGAGCAATCCCCGAGGCCACCGTCTCCCGGCGACTGCAAGTCGTGCTCGACGGGTTCGCCGTGACACTCCCCGCGACCCGGCTGCCACGCCTCGCCGCGATGCCGTTCGCGGTACGGATCTACCCGAGCGCGCGCTACACGCTGACGACGAACGAGAGCCCCAGCATCATCGGCGCGGACGTCTTCGAGGCGAGCACGGGTGACCGGGGCGATGGCATGAAGATCGCGGTCGTCGACGACGGCGT
This sequence comes from Gaiellales bacterium, assembly GCA_038237235.1. Taxonomy (GTDB): domain Bacteria; phylum Actinomycetota; class Thermoleophilia; order Gaiellales; family Gaiellaceae; genus JBBRYW01. Next base: position 3,746 of record JBBRYW010000178.1, on the reverse strand, counting down.
CGACCAGACGAACCCGTTCTTCAATCCGAAGGGCTTCGACTACCCGCCCGGCTTCCCGCGGGGGGCGAGGAAGTCAACGACCCCGAAGGTGATCGTCGCGCGCGCGTTCCCGGGCCCGGGATCCGGGCGAGCCGGGCACCTGCCGCTCGACCGGCGCGAGTCGTTCCACGGGACGCACGTCGCGGGAATCGCGGCCGGTGTCGCGGGGACGTACGCACCGCGCGGGCTCGACCATCCGCGGGTGTTCGGGCTTTCCGGGGTCGCGCCGCGCGCCTGGATCGGCAACTACCGCGTCTTCACCGTGCCGACGCCCGTCGGCAACGTCGCGAACACGCCGGAGATCGCTGCCGCGTTCGAGGCCGCGATCAAGGACGGCATGGACGTGATCAACTTCTCCGGCGGTGGAGCAACGTCCGACCCGGCGAACGACGCCCTGATCGACGTGGTCGACAATACCGCCGCGGCCGGCGTCGTTCCCGTAATCTCCGCGGGCAACGACCGCGAGGAGTTCGGCCTCGGCTCGGTGGGCTCACCCGGAACGGCGCCCGACTCGATCTCCGTCGCCGCGGTCTCGAACAACCACCTGTTCGGCAGCACGCTGATGCTGACCTCCGCCGACGGCTCGCGGGTGCTACAGGAGGTTGCCTACCGAGCCGCGCCAACCGTTCCGTCCACGCCAGCGAAGTGGGAGAACTTCACGCAGACGCTCGTGGACGTCAACACGATCACGAGCCTCGACGGGACACCGGTCGATACCCATCTGTGCGGATCGCAAGGCAACCCGAACGGGCCCGGCAACCTGCTTCCCGCCGGCTCATTGAAGGGAGCGGTCGCACTCGTCCAGCGCGGCTTCTGCAGCATCGTCTCGAAAGCGGCGCGTGCGAAGAGCGCCGGCGCGATCGGCGTCATCCTCGTCGACGACCGGCCCGGCGAGGCGAGCTGGCCAATCCTGTCGCTTCCGCGCCTGCCCCTGCCGATGGGCATGGTCGCCGACATCGACGGCCAGCGGCTCCGGGCCGCGATCGACGCGAGGGGCGGCGGCGGTCGCGGCCAGATTCGAGTCGCACGCGATGTCCAGACGGTTGAGACCGGGCGCGGCGGCGTTGTCACCGGCTTCTCGTCCGCAGGCCCCACCGACTTCGGCCACCTGTTGAAGCCGGACATCTCGGCGCCGGGCGGCTCCATCCTCTCGTCGACCTTGACCGAGTTCGCGGGCTCGCCCTTTGCCGTCTTCGACGGAACGAGCATGGCTGCGCCGCACGTGGCCGGCGCCGCCGCATTGCTGCTCCAGCGCCACCGGGGATGGACACCGAAGCAGGTGAAGTCGGCGATCGTCCAGACGGGGGTGCCCGCGTACGGCGACACCGCCCGGACGGCTGAGGCGCCGGTGCTTCTCGAGGGAGGCGGCCTTGCCAATCTGCCGCGTGCCGACAAGCCTCTCCTCTTCGCTGACCCAGTCTCGCTCTCCTACGGTGATCTCGACGTCAATCACGGCGCGCAGAGGCGGCCGCTCCTGATCTCGCTCGAGGAGGCGGGAGGGGGCGCCGGGACGTGGCAGGTCGGAATCCAGCCGCAATCGGCGAGCCGGGGCACCACCCTCGAGGTACCGCCGCTCGTGTCGCTCCCGCCCGGCGGGCACGCGGAGCTACCCGTCGTGGCAACCGCAGCCGCCGATGCTCCTGCCGGCGACGACTACGGCTTCATCAAGCTCACGAGCGGCGGGAACGTCCGGCGCATTCCCTACCTCTTCTACGTGACCCGGCCGCAGCTCGAGATCTCGCCGCAGGATGCCCGGCCCCTGCGTCGCCTCCAGGTCGGCAACACGCGAGACGGCAGCTCGTACGCGAGCGTCTACCGGTTCCCGAGCGCCCCGTTCGGCACGCCCCCTGACGCGAACGCACCCGGCGTGGACGAGCCCGGAGCCGAGCACCTCTACGTCACGACCGTGAAGCGGCGCGTCGCCAACGTCGGCGTTGCCGTCGTCGCGTCGAGCCCGCCCAACGCCTACATCCACCCGTGGTTCCTCGGCTCTCGGGACGAGAACAACGTCCAGGGCTATGCGGGTACGCCGGTCAACGTCAACGGGTTCATGTACGACTACCTGCTCGACATCGGAGCGGCCGGTGTCGCTCTCCCGAAGCCCCAACGTTTCTACGTCTCGGTCGACTCGGGGACAGACGTTTACAGGAGGCGATCCCACCCGGGCCGGTACGTGCTGCGCTCGTGGGTCAACGACGTCCGGCCGCCGTCGCTTCGCCTGCTCACGACGCGCGTATCGGCGGGCAGGCCGATGCTCGTCGCCCGCGCGATCGACGCCGGCGCCGGCGTCGATCCGTACTCGGTCGTCATGGCCTACCGCTTCTCGCTCGTCGAGCCGACGGCATACGACCCGGAAACGGGCCTCGTCCTCTTCCCGCTGAGGGACGCCCCGAGGCTGACGCCCGGGCACGTACGGCTGAACCTCGTCGCCTCCGACTTCCAGGAGGCGAAGAACGTGAACACGCTCGGCAAGGACGTGATGCCGAACACGACATATCTCGACCCACAGCTGACGGTCGTGAGGGGACCGGCGGTCAGCTGGCTCCTCCCCCGCTCCTCGGCTTGCGCCGGCAAGCGGAGCCGCCTGACCGTGACAGCGAGCTCGGCGCGCGCGGTCGCTTCCGTCCGCTTCTTCGACGGAAAGCGGCCGATCCGGACGGTCCGGCGCAAGGCCAACAGCCTCTACGTGACGACCTGGGGAGCGCGCAGGGGCGGACGCCACGTACTGCGGGCCGTCGTCCGCGATCGAGCCGGCAAGTCGGCCAGCGCGACGCTCGCGGTTCGCGTCTGCCGCTGATGCGCGCGTTCGCGGACGACGTCTCGGGCACTCGGCGAGTAGCCGTCATCACCGGCGCATCGTCCGGAATCGGCGCGGCGCTCAGCCGCCGGCTCGCCGCGCGAGGCTGGCACTGCGTCCTGCTCGCCCGCCGGGAGGAGCGGCTGCGCGAGATCGCCACGGAAGTCGGCGGCGAGTACGAGGTGTGCGATGTCGCGGAGCGGGAGCAGGTCGAGCGGATCGCCGCCTCGGTGCGCGAGCGGCACCCCGCGGTCCACTTGCTCGTCAACAACGCCGGCATGCCGGGCCGCGCCGGCTTCCTCGACGCCGAGCCCGGGCTGATCGAGCAGGTGATACGTGTCAACTACCTCGGCAGTCTGTGGTGCCTGCGGGCGTTCCTGCCGGCGCTCGAGGTTGACCCGCCGTCGGACGTCGTCAACATCGTCTCGGTGGCGGGCACCGTCGCCTGGGGCCCCTCCGGCCCGTACTCGGCGGCCAAGCATGCCCAACTCGCCTTCTCCCGCTCGGCGGCCGCCGAGCTGCGGCCCCGGGAAATCCGGGTGCACACGGTCAACCCTGGGTTCGTCGAGACGGAGGGCTTTCCCCAGCGGGCAAAACTCGGCAGCCGACTGCTCGTTCGCGCCGTGATCGAGCCCGACGACGTGGCCGCCCACGTGATCCGAGTGCTGGAGCGGGATCGCTCGGAGACCTTCGTGCCGTCCTGGTACCGCGTCGCGGCGATCGCTCAGGGCATCGCGCCAGGATTTCTGGCGCGCCTGCTGGCTACCGTCGGATCCCGCAGGCGTCGCGCAACTCGCGGACGCGTGACCTGAAGCCACGGGCCTCGGGCGCGACGGGCGCCGACCCGGCCAGGAAGCCCACCAGGCGCCGCGCCTCGGCCTCGTCCAGCGATACTGCGGCCGTCGCCTCG
>JBBRYW010000177.1:0-6488 GCA_038237235.1 Gaiellales bacterium | reverse complement strand
ATGCGCGCGCCTCTGGCTCGCAACCGGCCGGAGCTGCGATCTGGACGTGGTCGAGACCCGCGATCACGCCGGCCGCCTCACGGCCGATGCCGCCAGGGCCCTCGCGGCCATGGCCGGGGACTGTCCCCGGACACCGCCCCGGCGGACAGGCTCAAGCGCAACAAGAGCGTCACGACTCTGCGCCGATCTTCCGCTCACGCCGCGGGCCTCCCGGTCCCCTCGGCCATGGCCTGGCCGGCCATGGCCGGGGACTGTCCCCCGATACCGCCCCGGCGGACAGGCTCAAGCGTGCCAAAAGCGTCACGACTCTGCGCCGATCTTCCGCTCACGACGGCAGCTCCACGGTGGGGTGGTGCACATGCTGCTCGACCGGGGCCAGCAAACCTTCGAGCGACGACTCGCCCCCGAAGGGACACCCGCCGTGGTCGATGTGCGCCTGGAAGTCGTCGCGAAACTTGTCGACATAGCTCGCCACCGGCATCGCAGCGGCGTCGCCGAGGGGGCACAGGCACTTGCCGAGGATGCGATCGCAGACGTCGAGCAGGAGATCGAGCTCGCCCTGCACCGCCCTCCCGTCCTCGATCTTGTGCAGCAGCTGCACCATCCATCGCGTTCCCTCGCGGCACGGCGTGCACTTGCCGCACGACTCGTGCATGTAGAACTGCGCGACCCTGAGGCCCAGCTGCACCATGCAGGCCTGGTCGTCGATCACGATGATCGCGGCCGCACCGAGAAATGTGTCGAGCGCGCGCAGCGCGTCATGGTCGAGCGGCGTATCGATCTGATCCGGCGTGAGGATCGGCATCGAGGAGCCGCCGGGAATGATCGCCTTCAGCTCTCGTCCGTCAGGGATCCCGCCGCCGAGGTCGTAGATCACCTCCCGGATCGTCGTGCCGTGGGGCAGCTCGTAGTTCCCCGCGCGCTCGACGTTCCCGGAGAGGCAGAACAGCCGCGTTCCCGTCGAGTCGGGCGTGCCGATCTTCGCGTACTCGGCACCTCCCAGCTCGATGATCTTCGGGACGGTCGCCATCGTCTCCACGTTGTTGATCAGCGTCGGCGCCGCGTACAGGCCCTGGATCGCGGGAAACGGCGGCTTCGAGCGCGGCTGGCCGCGCTTGCCCTCGAGCGACTCCAGGAGTCCCGTCTCCTCGCCGCAGATGTATGCGCCCGCACCCCGGTGCAGCACGACAGTCACGCCGTCCAAGAGGTCGGCGGCCCGGGCCTCCTCGAGCGCGGCGCGGACGACCTCGAACTCCTCGAGGTACTCGCCCCTGATGTAGATGAAGATGTGCTGCGAGCTGATCGCGTAGGCCGTGATCAGGCAACCCTCGATCAGCCGGTGCGGGACGCGATCCATGATCTCGCGGTCCTTGAAGGTTCCTGGCTCGGACTCGTCCGCGTTGACCACGAGGTACGTGGGCTTCGGGCTGTCCTTCGGGATGAAGCTCGCCTTGCGTCCGGTGGCGAAGAACGCGCCGCCCCGGCCGCGAAGATTCGACGCGAGCAGCTCGTCGACGATCCCCTGCGGCTCCATCCTGCGGGCCCGCGCGAGGGACTCGTACCCGCCGATCGCGCGGTACTCCTCCAGCTTTGTCAGGTCGCGCTCGTCCGCGCCGGCGAGCACGATCAGCGGACGATCAGCCATTTCCGAGCTCCGCGACGATTCCCGGCACGTCGCCGACCTGAACCGAGAGGCGAAAGCGCTCGTCGAGCGCGACGACCGTCGGCCACGCGCAGCCGCCGAGGCACTCAACCGTTCGCAGCGTGACCTCGCCGTCACCGGTCGTCTCGCCCGCGCGCACGCCGAGCTCGGTCTCGAACGCCTCCAGAACGCCCTGAGCGCCTCGGAGCCCGCAGCAGATGTTCGTGCAGACCTCGACCATGTGCCGGCCCACCGCGGTCAGATGAAACAGGTCGTAGAAGGACGCGACGGAGCGGCAGTACGCCGGCGTCAGCTCGAGCGCGTCGCCGACCTCCTCGAACGCCCCGGGCGGCAGCCACCCCCCGTGCGCGTGCTGGGCGATTCGCAGCGCCGGCAGAACGGCGGAATGACGATCGGGGTACTGAGCGGCAAGGGCCCGCACCTCATCCCGAAACTGCGCAGCACTTTCGGGGCCTATCATCGGTCGACCTCCCCCATCACCGTGTCCAGCGAGCCGACGATCGCGATGAAATCGGCGACGAGGGCGTCGCGCATGCAGGTGGCGGTTGCCTGGAGCGCGACGAACGAGGGCGCACGGAACTTGACCCGCCAGGGCCTCGGGCCGCCGTCCGAGACGACGTAGCAGCCGAGCTCGCCGCGGGGCGACTCGACCGGGATATAGACCTCGCCCGCAGGAACGCGGTAGCCCTCGGTGACGATCTTGAAATGATGGATCAACGACTCCATTGAGGTGTGGAGCTCATGCCGGGGCGGCAGCACGACCTTGCGGTCGTCCGCGATCCACGGCTCCCCCACCATGCCCTCGAGCCGGTCGACGCATTGCGCGACGATCCGCGTCGACTCGCGCATCTCCTCCATGTGAACGCGATAGCGGTCGTAGACGTCGCCGTTCCAGTACACCGGGACGTCGAAGTCGACCTGGTCGTACGCGAGGTACGGCTCCGCCTTGCGGAGGTCCCAGTCGACGCCCGAGGCGCGCAGCACCGGCCCCGACTGGCCGAGCGCGATCGCGTCGTCGGCCGAGAGCAGGCCGATGTGCTTCGTGCGCTCCAGCCAGATCTCGTTCTTGTCCACGAGCGCCTCGTACTGGTCGACAGCCTTCGGCATTCGCTCGACGAACTTGCGGCACTCCGGAAAGAAGCCTGCCGGGATGTCCTCGGCGAGCCCACCGGCCTGGAAGTAGCGCGTGTGCATGCGCGCGCCCGTGACGAGCTCGAACAGGTCGAGGATCTGGTCGCGCTCCCGGAAGCAGTACCAGAACATCGAGATCGCGCCCAGCTCGAGCGCGCCGGTGGCGAGCCAGACGAGGTGCGAGTGGATGCGATTCAGCTCGCAGAGCAGCATCCGCATCCAGACCGCCTTGGGGGGAGTCTCGAGCGCGAGCAGCTTCTCGATCGCGAGCACGAAGACGAGCTCGTTGTTCTGGAACGAGACGTAGTCGATCCGCTCGGGGTACGTGATCGCCTTCCACCACGTCTTCTGCTCCATGTTCTTCTCGATCCCGGTGTGCAGGTAGCCGACGATGGCGCGGAGGCCGACGACCCTCTCGCCGTCCAGGTCGACGACGAGGCGGAGCACCCCGTGCATCGAGGGGTGGTTCGGCCCGAAGTTGACCTGCATGACGTCACCCTGCTCCTGGCGCGCCGGGTCGAGCTGAACGATCGAGGGGACGGGAGCGGGAATTCGGGTGCCCTCGTAGACGAGGGTCTCTCCTGCGGCCTCAGCCCGCTGGGTGCGGCGCTTTCCGGCTACGGCCATGCCGGCCCTACTCCTCGCCGGAGAAGCGGACAGGCTCGCCGCCGATCGGGTAGTCCTTGCGCTGGGGATGGCCTTCCCAGTCCTCGTCCATCAGGATTCGGACGAGATTCGGATGGCCCTCGATGCTGATTCCCATCATGTCGAAGGCCTCCCGCTCGTGCCAGTCGGCCGCCGGCCAGACCGAGATCACGCTCGGCACCCGCTCGCCGTCGTCGAGCCACACCTGCGCGCGCGCTCTTCGCGCGCCCGGGCCGATCGCGAGCAGGTGGTAGGAGACCGAGAAGCGCTTCGGCTTCGGCTCGGGCAGGCGGGCCAGCCCCTGCGAGCCGGGCGAGTTGACGTCGCGGCCGCGCGCTGTGCCGATGTACCCCGCGACGTCCTCCACCCCGCCAGGCCAGCCGAGGTAGTCCGCGGAGCTGATGTCGGACAGGAAGCGAAACCCCTCCTCGTCGCGAAGGTAGGTGCAAGCCTCGACGAGCCGCGCCGGGTCGACGCGGAGAGTCGTCTCGCCGTAGGCCTCCGCCGAGTCGACGAGGCCGGGAACGTCCTCGAAGCTCAACTGGCCACCGCGCGAAGCTCGTACGCGGGCGGGACGCCGGCTTTGATCTTCTCCTGCAGCCGCACGATCCCCTCGATCAGGGCCTCGGGCCGAGGCGGGCAGCCGGGCACGTGGACGTCCACGGCGACGATCTTGTCGACGCCCTGCAGCACCGTGTAGTTGTTGAACATCCCCCCCGAGCTGGCGCAAGCGCCCATCGCGATCACCCATTTCGGCTCGAGCATCTGGTCGTACACCTGCCGCAGCGGCGCCGCCATCTTGTGCACGACGCGGCCGGACACGATCAGGAGGTCGGCCTGGCGGGGTGACGAGCGAAAGACCTCGGCACCGAACCGGGCGATGTCGTACCGCGACGAGACGATCGACATCATCTCGATCGCGCAGCAGGCGAGGCCGAACGTGTCTGGCCAGACGGAGTTCCCCTGGGCCCACGCGACCGCCTTCTCGATCGTGGTCAGGCCGAGTCGCTCCTCCAGGTTGCCAAGCTCCTGCTCGAACACGCCCGGCCCTTTCGCGGTCGGGCCCCTCGTCGGCCAGAGCAGCCGCTCGGAGTTGAGGCCGTAGTCGGCGAGCCGCCGGTTCTTCTTCACCGGCGCCACTCGAGCGCCCCCTTCCGCCAGATATAGATGTACGCGACCGCGAGGATCGCGATGAAGAAGGCGAGCTCGGCGAAGGCGAACCAGGCGAGCGACTGGAGGACGACCGCGAGCGGGTAGAGAAAGACGATCTCGATGTCGAAGACGATGAACAGCATCGCCGTGAGGTAGAAGCTGACGGTGAAGCGCTGGTGGGAGATCGGGCCTTGCGAGACGCCTGACTCGAAGGGGATCGAGCGGGCGCGCCTGCGGCGCTCGGGACGGGTCGCGAACTTGAAGGACATCACGACCATCGACGCCGGAATTGCGAGCGCGAAGATGCCGTAGATCAGGAAGGGCAACCAGCGGTCAAGCATTCTCTTCAGCTCCCCGGGAGAGCGACGGGCCCATCAATGCGGGACGCAAGGTATCAGGTTGGCCCGCCGCACGAGCGAGGCCCCAAATGGCTCAACCGTGCCTGCAGCGGGTGTTACAAAGTCGGCGCGCACCGAGGGTTTTGAGCGCCCGCGGCGGCACCCGCCCACGCTGCTACCATGCGCTCCGTGGAGATCGTCGAGCGCCCAACGACATCTATCGTTACCCTGACCGAGGCGGCTGCAGTGAAGGTCCGGGCGCTTCTGGCGGAAGAGCAAGAAGACGATGTCTCGGTGCTCAGGGTTGCCGTCCAGGGCGGCGGATGCTCCGGCTTCGAGTATGCGCTCGGGTTCGATCGCGGCCCCCAGGACGGAGACCACGAGATCTCGATGCACGGCGTCACCGTCGTCATCGACCCGTTCAGCGCTCCGTACCTGCAGGGCGCCCACATCGACTTTCTGAACGGGCTCCAGGAATCGGGGTTCAAGATCGAGAACCCGAACGTCTCCTCGGCGTGCGGCTGCGGACACTCGTTCCAGGTGGCCGAGGGCGAGGCGCCGGCCGACTCGGGCGACGGTTGCGGCTCCGGCTGCAGCCACTAGCTTCCGACCGCTCTCTGTCCTAGACTCCTTACCTACCCCAACGGTAGGAGGCTCAGGTGGACGCTCTGCGGACGGTCTATCGGTACTGGCTGGCCTTGCTCTTGCTCGCCGTCGTGGTGCAGATCGGGGCGGCGGGATACGGAGCCTTCAACGCTGCCGACAAGGCGGACCCGGGGCCTCTCAGCGACGACTCCTTCACCAGCGGGTTCGACTTCCACAACGGGTTCGGCTACATCATCTTCCTGGCGAGCATCGTCCTGCTCCTGCTCGGGCTCGGCGCGCGCCTCGGCCGCCCGCGGATCTGGTGGGTGCTCGCCGTCCCGGTTCTCGTGATCATCCAGATCCTGCTCGCGAATGCCGGTGAGAGCGCTCCGATCGTCGGTGTGCTTCACCCGATCAACGCCTTCCTGATCCTTGGTGTCATCGGCGAGCTCGCCCATCGCGCCTGGCGGCTCGAGCGCGGCGGCGCCCCCACCGTTCCCGCAGCACCCGCCCAGATGTAGCGGACTACGATGACGCTGTGACGGACGGCGTCGTCGACGTGACCATTCTCGGCGCGGGCCCGGCAGGGCTCGCCGCCGCGTACTACGCCGGTCACCGGGACGCCTCGGTGCGCATCATCGAGAGCCTCGAGCAGATCGGCGGACAGGTGGCCGCCGTCTATCCGGAAAAGCACGTCTACGACGTCGCCGGCTACCCGAGGATCCAGGGCCAGGAGCTGGTCGACCGCTGCGCCGAGCAGGGGCTGCAGTGGGGTGCCGACGTGCGCCTGGGCGAGGAGGTGAGCGAGCTCGAGCGGCTGGGCGAGGACGGCGAAGAGCTGCTCGCAATCTCGACGAACGCGGGTAACCGCTTCCTGACGCGCGCGCTGATCATCACGGCCGGCCACGGCGCGTTCGAGCCACGGAAGCTCGGGGTCGAGGGCATCGACGAGTGGGAGGGAAAGGGGCTCCACT
>JBBRYW010000176.1:0-6498 GCA_038237235.1 Gaiellales bacterium | reverse complement strand
GAGCCCGGCCGGGGCGGCTTGGCGGCCGTTCACCTGGATCTTGGCCGTGCTCGCCACGGGGATGTTGACGCTCGTATTGTCCCGCTCCTTGAGCGTTACGGTCGAGCCGGAGATCGTCTTGATGCGTCCCCGGTCGACGCGGTAGTCGTGCAGGAGTCCGCTCGCCTTGACGATGGCGTGGGCTCTGATCAGATCCTGCCCGTACAGGTACACCGGAAGCGCGTCCGCCCGCGGAGCCGCGGGCCGCGCCTGACCGAGGCCGGCGGGGAGCACGAGCCCGAGCAGTGCGACCGCGATCGCGAGCCGTCTAGAGATCCAGGGTGTTCGCATCCAGCGTCATTGTTACGCTTAGAGGTGTGCGGCCGATGCCGTCGGTGTAAGCGGCGTGTAAATCGGATCGGAGCAGTCGGTCTGAACTTCCCATTGCTCGACAGGTCCGTTCAGACAGAACGCGGGCTCGAGTGCGCGTTCCTGAGTGTAGGCGCGGCAAGCTCGAGCGGCTCGGGCTCGCGTACTGCGGCAGGCGAGGCGGCCGGGCGCCTGCGCAGGTGTAGGAGAACGGCGCCGGTCATCGTGAGGCCGCTCACTCCGGCCACGCCGAACGCGAGCTCGGTCCCGCCGACGTCGGAGAGCCAGCCGGCCAGGAGTCCTCCCAGCGGCGCGAGGCCGCCGAACGCGAACAGGTAGAGGCTCAGGACACGGCCGCGGAGGTGATCGGGCGCGGCCAGCTGCAGCATGGCCTGGCTGTTCGAGCTCCAGAGCGTGAAGCAGATACCGGTCACGAAGAGGAGCAGCGCGACCAGCACAACCGCTCGCAGCGGCGCGAGAACGAGGAGCGCAACGCTGAAGCCGCCGATTCCCACCACGAGTATCTTCAAGCTCGCCCGCGAGAGCGCCGCAGTGATCAGAGCGCCGACGAGCGCACCCGCGCCGAAGGCCGCCGAGAGGATGCCGAACACCTCGGGGCCGGCGTGCAGCGTGCTCGCGGCGAGAACGGGCACGAGCACATGGAAGTTGAACCCAACAGTGCTGACGACGACGGTGATCGCGAGCACGAGACGCACCCGCGGCTCACCCCAGGCGTAGCGCAGTCCTTCCCGGATGCCGCCGAAGACGCTCGCCGGAGGGTTGCCTCCCACGTGAACGAGCTCGTCGTCGCGCATCAGGAGGAGGCCGGCGAGGACGGCCAGGAAGCTCACTGCGTTCAGGGCGAAGCAGGTCGCGACGCCGACGACGGCGATGAGGACGCCCGCGACGGCCGGGCCGATCACGCGCGAGGCATTGAAGAGGCTCGCGTTCAGGGCGACGGCGTTCGGCAGCTCCTCCCGCCCTACCATCCGGAACGTCAAAGCGTGACGGCTCGGGGCGTCCAGGACGAGCGCCGTGCCGCCGAGCGCTGCGAGCAGGTAGATCTCCCAGGCGCTCGCTCCTCCCGAGAAGGCGAGCGCCGCCAGCGCGATCGAGACGAGCATGGCCGCGGTCTGCGTCGCGATCACGAGCCGGCGGTTGTCGAAGCGGTCCGCGAGGACGCCGGAGAAGAGGCCGAACAGGGTGAACGGGAGGAAGCGGCAGAACGCGAGCAGGCCGACGGCCACGGGCGAGTGCGTCAGCTCGACGACGAACCAGGCGAGGGCCGTGTTCTGCATCCAGGTACCGACGAGCGAGACGACCTGCCCCGAGAAGTAGAGGCGGTAGTTGCGGTGCTTGCGCAGGCTCACGAACGTGCGCGCGTGCAGCTTCAGAATCGCGGCGGTCACTCGCCGGCCTCCAGCAGCTCCTGGAGCGGCCCGACGGCCGCGTCGATAGCGGCGAGCGCATCCGGCGAGAGGTGCTTCAGCCTCGACGCCAGCCACGCGGTCCTGCGCGACCGGACGGAACGCAGCACTCGCTCGCCGGCCACGGTGACGGAGAGGCCGTGCCGGCGCCGGTCCACCGGGTGCGGCGTCCGTTCGACGAAGCCGTCGCGTTCGAGGCGGTCGACGTACTTCGACATGCCGGCGGGCGACATCCGCTCCTGGGCCGCAAGATCGCGCACCCCGATCCCGGGCCGCTTGTGAATTGCGATCAGCAGGGAGACCTGGCCGCCGGTGACGCCTAGCGAGTGAACCTCGCGGCGCAGCTCGCGGTTGAGCTTGAAGAGAACGGGTCGTAAACGGCCGGCGACCGCCGTCGGATCGTGCGTGAGAAGGGCGGGAGGCATGATTCGTAAACCATGTTAACAATTATCGTTTTCCTAGTTAACGATCTTCACGGGTGCGATCGCCGGCCGTGCCATGCGCGGGACGCGCGCGCAGCGCGTTTGCTGCTTCGCGGTGGAATCTGATAAACGCACGAAGTGAGACTCTCGACGGAACGCCTGGCGCGGGCGAGCGCGAGCCATCCCGGGCGCGTGATCGGTGCCGGCTCGTGGCGATCGTGCTCGCTGTGGGCGCGATCGGAGCGCTGCTCGGCGACGCGCTCACCGCCAACGGAGAGGTGACCACGCAGACCGAGTCCAAGCGCGCGTACTCGCTGATCGACAAGCGCTTGCCCAATCCCCAGTACGTCGACGAGGTGATCGTCGTCCGCTCGCCTCGATTCACCGTCGACGATCCTCAGTTCGGACGGTTCATCCGGAGACTTGCTGAGCAGGGCCGCCGCGGGGGCGTGGTTGCCGATGCACGCAGCTACTTCGGAACCCACGACCGGAAACTCGTCTCGCGCGACGGCCACGCGACGCTCGTCCTAGATGGGTCCGAACGCCGACAACCCGATTGTCCGGCTGATCGACCTGGTTGCCGCTCTTCCTGTTCTCCGTGCTCTTCGGCCTGTCGATGGACTACCACATCTTCCTGCTCAGCCGGATCCGCGGAGACGTACCTGCGGACGGGCCGGACGAGCGAAGCGGTCGCGTCAGCCGTGTCCACGACCGCGCGACTGATCACGGGTGCGGCACTGATCATCGTCGCCGTCGTCGCCGGCTTCGCGCGCGGCGACCTGGTCCCGTTCCAGCAGATGGGCTTCGGGGTCGCAGTCTCGCTCTTGATCGACGCGACTCTGATCCGCTCCGTGCTGCTGCCGGCCTCGATGCAGTTGCTCGGCAGGTGGAACTGGTACCTGCCGCGCTGGCTCGGCTGGCTGCCGGAGCTTCAGGTCGAAGGCGGCTGAAGAGAGGGGGAGGTCGCCACTCCTTGGCGGCGGCCTCGCATACTGGAAGCCCTGCGGCTGGCTCCCCTTGCCCATATCTTTGCCGAGGTTGCGCTCCCTCGGTTTGTGCTCGGAGCGCTTGACGACTCCGGTGGGGAAGCGGGCTCCTACCGTTCGTCACCCCGCCGCATACCGGATTCCTCCCGCCGCGCTGCACAGTGCTGTTCACAAGGCACCGAGCGGAAGATCGCCAGCGAGATCGATCTTCAGTGCCAGGCGAAGGGGACCCCCTTGCGGCGGGGCCCGTTTCTCCAGAGAAGTGTCATGCGGCCCCCACTGCGGCGGGGGCCGCTCCCCCCTCTGCGTGTGGGGCGTGACTCTCGACTTCATCCGCGGGCCGGCGGCTTGGTTTCACCGGTCCGATCGCGACGATGTCGGGCATCGCATCGTGCCTGGCCAATAAGGTCGGGAGTCATGTCGGATTCGCCTGAGCCTGTCGAGCGAGCAGGGGAGCCGGGACGCTCTTTTCGGCGTCGCTCTCGTCGCTGGCTGCTGATCGCGCTGGCGACTGTGGTCGGCCTGGTCGTAGTAGCCGTTGTGGGGGTTCTGGTGTTTGTGCGCTCGACGCATCCCGCGAAGCCGGGCGGGTTCTACGTGCTGCCGTCGCCGTTGCCGAGCGGCCCGCCGGGGATGGTGATCCGCTCGGAGGCGATCAGCGATCCGCCGGAGGGGTCGAAGGAGTGGAGGATCCTTTACTTGTCGAGGAGCTACACGGGGAGGCCGACGGCGGTGAGCGGTTTGTTGTTTGTGCCCGCGACAGCCGGACCGGGTGAAGGGCGCCCCGTCGTGGCATCGACGCATGGGACGATCGGCGTTGCCTCGTACTGCGCCGGCTCGAATCTCGGCGCCAGGTACTGGCCCGCAATCGACGGTTTACGCGAGTTTCTGCGCCGAGGCTATGTGGTGGTCGCGCCGGATTACCAGGGGCTCGGGACGCGCGGCCCGCATCCCTATCTGGTTGGCGATTCGGAGGCTTGGGCGGCGCTTGACGAGGTGCGCGCTGCTCGCCGGTTCGCGCCAGCCCGTGCCGGCAGGCACTTTGCTGTTTTTGGCGCTTCGCAAGGAGGTCAGGCGGCTCTGTTCACTGGTCAGGAGGCGGCTTCGTACGCGCCGGAGTTGAGGCTGGCGGGTGTCGCCGCGGCGGCGCCCGCGACCGACCTCGAGACGCTGTTCGCGAGCAACCCGAACGGCAACTTCATTCGGGTGCTCTCGGCGTACACGCTCGACACGTGGAGCCGCGTGTACCCGCAGCTCAAGCTCGACCAGGTCGTTACGCGGCTGGCGCGGCCGATCGTCAAGCGGATCGCGAAAATCTGCATCAACAGCGACCGCGGGCCGATCGCCGCAGCGCTCGCCAGCCAGTTGCTGAAGATCAGCTACCTGCACCGGCGTCCCTGGGAGACCGAGCCGTGGAAGACCCTGATTGGCAAGAACAATCCCGGACACGTCAAGATCAATGCGCCGGTCATGATCACCCAAGGCGAGGCCGACAAGCTCATCCGCCCGCAGATCACACAAGCCTTCGTTGAGCATCTCTGCCAGCAGGGCCACACTGTCACCTACCGCAACTATCCCGCGCTCGATCACCTCCACGCCGGCCCCAGGACGGCGCCCGAGGTTGCCAAGTGGATTGCCGACCGCTTCGCTGGCAGACCCGCTCCAACGGTCTGCACCTAGGCTAGCCCCTAAGCCTCGTAGCGAAAGCCGGGCTCTGCCCCCGGAGGCGGCAACGGGCTCTCGGGCAGCCCAGGGGCTGCGACCTCCCGGTTGTAGCCCCCCGGCGCAACGTCGTTCGGCGAGTCCGGGTGGAACAGCGCGGCGAGGTACTGGATCTGGCCCCGGCCGGGACCCAGCTCGAATTGCCCGCCGCCGTACATCGAGATCCCGTTCGCCTCGCAGTGGTCGTAGGCGTCGAGCAGAGCTCGCAGCGTCCCGAACCGGGAGGGCTTGATGTTCAGCATGCGCGGCGGGAAGGACAGCGCCTCGATGTCGGAGACCGAATGGATGACCGCGTCCCACGTGATTCGGTCGTGGTGCGGACCCAGAATGGCCTCGGTCTCCGGCGTCAGGGCGGGATCCTCGATCCATGCGCCGGGGAACGCGTCGACCACGCGCCGGTACAGGGCGGCGTCGGGCGGCTGGTCGACGGGGGTACCGCGATAGGCGCCCTTGAGGTCGATCGAGTCGACTGCGCCGGTCTCGACGAGCTCGGCAATCAAGCGATCATCCCACGAGCTCGTGGGGTCGAGCTTGAAGCGAAGGGCGGGGTAGAGATCGAGCAACCGCCGAAGGGGTTCGGTCGAAGGCGGCTCGCCGAGCCGCATCGAGACGACGAACCGAACCGGGCGCGGCAAGCGTCCCACTGCCCCGGCGAGCGGCGTTCCCGCCTGGCGGAGAGCGAGATCGAGCGCCGCGCTCTCCCACGCCCAGCGGCGATAGTCGCGCGCGGCCGCCATCTGAGGTCCGCTCGGCCAGAGGTCCAACGCGTCCAGGGCGTGTGAGAAGGAGTCGAGCGTGTGAGAGCCTCCCAGCGGAAACGAGGCAGCCGCCGTCTGAAGCGACTCATGGTCCTCGGGCGAGTAGGTTACGTCCTCGCCGATGCCCTCCTCGCCACCGCCGCGGAGACGGAACACGGTGGTGCGGCGGGTGAAGGCGCTCGAGATGTCGCGCGAGAGCCCCTCGAGCTCGTAGCCCTCGATCTCGACCGGAAGCTGGGCCAGGCGCGCCGCGGTCTGCATCGCGGGTTAGTGTATTGGCGGGGATCCTTCCATCATGAGAACGCGCCGACCCTTCGGCGGCTCGCCTCCGCCTCCACCGGACGAGCCGCCAGACGACCTTGCACCCGCCCCCGGGAGCGATCCCGACGAGGCGGAGACACGGATCGTCCGCCCCCGACGCACCTCGGGCGAGTTGCGCGACGTACGCGACGTGCGCGAGACCGAGGTCGTGTCGGCCCCGCGCCGTCCGCTCGCGCCGCCCGAGCGGAACCCGTGGCCCTGGCTCCTCGCACTGCTCGTGCTGGTTCTCGGCGGGCTTGCGGCGGCCTACTTTCTGACGCGGGGTGGCGGCGACAAGAAGACGGTGCCGTCCGTCGCCGGCACCCAGCAGGCCGACGCGCTCGGCCGCCTGGGAGCCGCCGGTTTCAAGCCGCACGTCAGGCTCGAGTTCAGCTCGAAGGCAAAGGGCATCGTCACGCGGACTCAGCCGCGTGGCGGCGTGCGCGCGAAGAAGGGATCGGTCGTCCTCGTCTTCGTCTCCAAGGGGTCGGCAAGCGTGAACGTGCCCAACCTCCGCGGCCTGACCGAGGGTCAG
>JBBRYW010000175.1:0-6582 GCA_038237235.1 Gaiellales bacterium | reverse complement strand
GAACGCCGAATGCCGACGGTGAAGGACGTCGGTGAGCCGGGTGCGGGAGAACCGCATGCCCGGTTCGATGGGGGGCGGGAGGAAACTGGCAGCAGTCGGCTCAGCCCGTGCGATGCTGGCGCCTCCCGCCTACCCGACCGCGACCTGCCTCACCTGCCTCACCTGCCTCGCCGCCTCTCGGCCGGGGCGGTCGCGCACCGGCGAGTCTTAATAGAGAGAGGGTGGACCGCTTTGTAGTGCTCTTCGGGAGTTTGTTAGGCGACACGGGCATCGCTGGCTGCGTTCACCCTGTCTCAGGGCTGCGCCGTGGACGCCGTGGCTATTTGGCCGGACCTTCCGAACGCGTCTTGGTTCCACCCTTCGGGGCCGTCGGGATGTAGACAAATACGCATCCTGGTGTCTCCTTGGGATGGCGCTTCTTCCAACAGGCACCGGGCCTTTCTGTAGCCCATGCAAGCACCGAGACATAGCGAACCTGATCGGGTACTGGCGCTTCGAAGGAAGTATCGACAGTACCCGAAGCATTAGGCCCAATGAAGGAACGATAAAGGAGCACTTCTTGGGTTGGCCTCCCAATCTCTTTCACAGTTGTAGCACCGTACACGCTCGTATGCACAATTTCGTCGGACTTCATTGCTTCGGCTCTGATCGCTCCAGTTACAGAGGTCTGAGACCCCGTGTTAACGGAAACCGACACGCTCGGAGTAGGTCGGTCAGTCTGGGATCTAAGTAGAACTATGAGCCCAACCACAAAAGCAGCAAGAAACAGGCCGACCGCCGGGACTGCGAACCAGGCGGTGTGAACGGTCTTCCAAGCCGACCCGATCATCAGCAGCACACCAGCGAGGAGAGCGACAGCGAAGACAGATACCGTCCAGTATGGGTGGTTTCTCTGCATTCGGTCGAAGGCGCCGGTCGCCGTCGCGAACGCGGCGAGGGCTCCGGCCAACGCGGTAACGCCGGCGAGAGACTTCAGAAAGTCATACTTGCCAGGATCGCCTCCGCTTTCCAATGCTTGGGCTCTAGACTGGTACGCCGTTCGTCACCGTTGACAAGCATGAGTTAGTTCGAGCCTTTTGTCAAGGGCTGATAAGCGCCGATCAGCGCTTGTCCGGGGACCGGCGCTTAGCGGAACAAACCAGTCGGCTCCTCGCCCCAACGGTGGCAGCTCTCGATCGTCGACGCCGCCGGAGGCTCGCTCGCCCGCCCAGAGCGGCGGTCAAGCCTCCGGCGCGATTCGCCCGGAGCCCAAGGTGCGTGACGGACAGGGTCCGCATGCTCGAAGCTTGTCAAGGGCAGCCGAAACGTGGGATCTCGTCGATTGAGCGGGCAACGCACGCGTGATCCCGTCAGCCGCATGCTACGAGAACGCGCTGACGGAAGCTCTCGAAGCGGGGCAATCCGTAGGCGCGCCGCTTGATCGTCTTGATCTTGTTGATCACCCCCTCGGCATAGCCGTTCGTCGTCGGCTCCTCGAAGTAGGCGAGCAGCTCGGTTCGCCACGACCGCACCCCTTTGGCGAAGGCGTCGAAGGATGGGATTGCCGCGCGCTCGACCGCGGCCAGGAAGAGCTCGAGCCGCCGCTCGGCCTCGACACGGTCGCCTGCCGCGTAGATGGCACGGAAGGCTTCCTTGAGCCCCCAGGCCTCGGCGATCAGCGGCTCGCCCGCGAAGAGCTCGCACAGCGTCCGCCGCTCGCGCTCGCTGAGCCGCTCGCGCGCCTTCAGCAAACGGTGGCGGGCATGGAAGAGCTCAGCACGCCAGCCGTGGCCACGCGTCTGCCGTGCGCCCGTGCGCCGCTTCTGGCGGACGAAGCGCTGTCGCTCTCGGCGGACGGAGTCGAGCGCTGTGTTGGCTCCGCGCACGAGGTGGAAGCGATCGACGACGATGCGTGCGGCCGGCAAGGCGGCGCGGACGGCCTGGCGGTAGGCCTCGTAGGGGTCGATCGAGACGAGCTCGATCGCCTGCCGGCGCTCGACTGGCAGCGAGCCCAGATAGCGCTCGATCGTGCGTCGGTCGCGCCCGTCGACGACGTCGGCGACGCGGCGGCGGTCGATGTCACAGACAACTGTCGCCAGTGCCTGCGAGCCGCGCCGGTGAGCCGCCTCGTCGAGCGCAAGCCGCCGTGCCGGCGCCGTCGGCGCCGCCAGCTCGCCGGCTGCCCCCAGCCGGAAGGCCTGCTCGACCTGGTAGCGAGTCGTTTCCTCGTCGCGGGCTACCTCGGACTGCGCCGCCCCTCCGCGCGCGCGGGCGAAGAGATGACGGCGGAAGCGCGCGCTCACACGCTGCCGGCGCGGCAGCTGCGGATCGGATTCCGTGAAGGAGCGCTGGCAGCCCTCGCAGCGGTAGCGGCGCTTGCGCCAGCAGAGCGTCGTTCGCCGGCCGGCGATCGGCAGGTCGCGCACGCGCACGACCGGGCGCTCTTTCACCTCCATGCTCGCCCGACCGCAAGCCGGGCAGGCTGCGGTGGCCACGACGAGCTCGACCTCGAGGTCGAGCTCGTCGGCTCGCTCTCTCACCTGCGTTACGGCAAAGCCGTCCAGCCCGAGCAGTCGGCTAAGTTCCTCCAACATCCGCTGTTCCTCCTCGCTCCGCGTTCTTTGACCACGCAGAGCGTCGTGAGGGCGGCGGATGTTCTCTTCCTACGCCCTCATCCCCGCTAAATCAGCAAGACCCCACTTTTCGGCTGCCGAAGTGGTGCACTTTGCGATGCCCCTTGACATCCGTGGCGTCGGCCAGGAGGAGTGAGGTCTCGTGCTCGGCCAGACGAGGTGGCGCCGAACGAGATCCAGCTTCATCCGGCGCCTTTGCTTCGCCAGCCGAGCTGGCGCCGAGCGAAGCCAAGAACCGGAGGAGCCGCGTCCGGTTCTCCGGCTGCCCGCACGTTAGCCCGCTTCGCCACCCGCGGCTAGATGGCTCATGTGGACAGCGACGCGCGCAAGCAGCTTCGACCGCATAGGCTGCAGCCGAGTAATTTTCGCTCGTCGAAAACGACAAAAACTCGCACGGGGGTGGCCCGAGTGCCGTCGGCGCCCCACAAGAACCAGCCCCGGCTTCGACCGGCTCTCGCGCCAGCCGTCTGTGCGACCATCCGCGCGCAGCACCTCATCGGAGCTTCCGCGCGCGGGCAAACGCGACCTCGAGGCTCTCGCTGCTCACACCGCCCTGCCAGCTGAGAGGTAGTGAGCGTCTGTTTCACCCCCCGTCAGTCAGGTGCGATCCAGGAGCGGAGACGCGCGAGCTCGGCGACGGCCAGCGAAGGCGTCCCCCAGTCCTTCTTCGTGACGAGCACGCGCTCGGCAATGCATTTCAGCCGACCCCCATGTTCCGAAGTGAAACTGCGGACGTGGCGCAGCTCCACGATGCCGCGCCGCGACTGCGCGTGGCTGCTGCGGCCGCGATAGACGTGAAGCTTCTCGAGCTCGTCGAGCGTGACGTCGATCTCGAGCAGCGGCGGGAAGCACGCGAGGAGCTTGAGCAGCGGGCGATCAATTTTGGCGAACGCCGACTCGAGGATGCGCCAGAGCTCGCGGTAGCGCGCCTCCGATCTCGCGAGACGGAGTGCCTCTGCATAAAGCTGCAGGGCCCGCTCGCCGCGGCAGGAGTGCGGCGAGCAGCTCGGGAGTCACCGGCTCGTGGAACGTGCGGCCGTGGAACGTCGTGCCGAACGCCTGGTACACATCGCGCGTGCGAAAGTCGCGTCGAGGAGCTCGATATCCCCCGCCGATTCGGGGACGAGCTCATCCGGCTCCAGCGGCACCGAGTAGAGCGTGAACGGCTCATCAGTGAGAAGGCTCAGCGCGTCGAATAAATCCTCAGCGCCATATTCGCCGGCGACCGCGTCAGCGGGCACGCGCACCCGCGGCAGGTCGACTCGCTCGCCGCTCGCGCTCGTGCGGTAGAAGCCACTGGCAGGCTCAAGTTCGAGCTGCGAGGAATCGACTGACTCCTCGATCGTCAGCAGGTAGTCCCCTGGCTCAGCTCTCTGCGTAAGCGTCGCCCGTCCGCCGCCGGGTAGCTCCACCTGCAGCGGATCTGGGATCTCGGTTGGCGGCGGCAGGCCGGTCGCGAATACTCGTCGCCGGAGCAACATTGCGTCATAGCGTGCCCATCGGCACGCATCGTTGGCGCAGCGGATCGACGCTGAACGTCCGGCGGCGCGCGCGAGCACCGGTAAGCGAAGCCAGGTTGCGCGCGTATGTCGCTCGCCCGAGCTCGGCGCAGCGCTGGAGACGGGGCAGTCGCCCTACGGCTTGCAAGCTGAGAGTTACGCTCGCGCGAAGCGCGTCTCACCTCGCCGCTCGACCTGGGACGCAACTTCGCGGTGAACAGCAGCTTCGTCGCGCGGCAGCGCCAACGCCGACGAAGCGTTGATTTGGCTCTCGCGCCGACCGATGGTGCGGCCAGATCATCGAGGTGCGTCGCGTCGCCTTCCACACTGTCGCATTTAATTTTCGCCTCCAACGTCCACGGGCCGAGTTTGTGCCGACGTTCCTCTGCCACCCCACGAACGTAGCGCAGGCCAGCCGCTGGCTCGCTCCGTGCAAACATTCGAACTCTCGCGCTCGACGGCCGCCCCCCCCCGGCACCGGTCGCGCCACGCCTCGTCCTGCGCGGGACGCGAACACGAGTACCGACTCGCTCCGCTTCGCGTGCCTGGGCTGGCGAGGTGGCACTTCACGCCGAACTCTGCATCCCTGCGCGCCTCGGGTTGAGCGTGCGACGGCGAGAGGGTTCGGCTCGCGGCTTGGGACACTCGACGAACTATCGTTGGCTCCTCCGTGAGGCGGCCTGAGCAGCACACCGCTGACTGGGACGATCGTTTCCGCCGAGACGACGTTCCGTGGGAAGATGAGAGCGTCGCACCGGCCGTTGTCGATCTCTTCCGTGCCTTCGCGTCGCCCCCCGCCACGGTTCTAGAAATCGGCTGCGGGCTCGGCACAATGGCCGTCTGGCTCGCCCGCGAGGGGTACGACGTCGCAGCCTGCGATGTTTCTCCTGAGGCGGTCGCCCGCGCCAGTGCGCGAGCGCAAAGAGAGAACCTGTCGATTCGATTCTACGTGGCCGACGTTCTCGCAGAACGCCGGCAACTGCCAAGCCCGGACGTGATCTTCGCTCGCGACGTGCTCCATACGTTCAAGGACGAGAAAGGACGCGCTGCGTTCGCCAAGGCAGTCGCTGGCATGCTGGCGCCAGGCGGCCTGTGGCTGGATGTGTCCGGTAGTGCGGACACACCTGGCGATCCGGCAGACGCGGCAGAGCACGGGTGGCCCCGTCTGCGCCTGCCCAGATCGCTGAGGCGGTAGAGCCGACATTCGAGATCATTTCAGCGCGCCAAGTGATCTACGGAAAAACCGCGGGGCTGACTGACTTCCTCGCTTTCGCGTGTGTGTTCCGGCGACGTTTCGGCGATCGTTTCTAGTCATCGGAGCACATCGACGCCACCCCTCAAGTCACAAGCCCAGCCCAAGATCCTCGCGTGGGCGAAGGGCCGGCGGATCGTGCTGCCTACCTCTCTCACCGTTCGGAGGTCGGGCGGGCTCGACGCTGCTGGGACGCCTAGCGCCCGCGAAGTCATCGTCGAGTTGAGCGAGCTTCTCGTCGGCTAGGCGGATCGCGCTTCGCTCACGCGCGATCTCGGCACGCAGTTCGTCTCGTCTGCGGCCGCGGACGAGACGCGGAAGCCGGTCGAGCTTCTGCTCAGCCTCGACGAGGCTCCGCTCGGCGGAGCCTCGCACCTTCAGCGTCGCCAACCGCTGCTGCTCGATCAGCCTGACTCGCGTTCGGTCGCTACCCCCACTCCTGTAGTCGCGCCTCGGCCTCGCCGAGCACGAAAGCGCGCTGGACGGTCACGCCTTGGCCGGAGTGGCCGGTGAGGGCGTAGCCGTGACGGGCGTTGCCGGCCTCGAGGTAGTGGCGGGTCAGGGTGACGCGGTCGCCGCGGTCGGTGGCGACGACCAGGGCGCCGCCCTGGCGATCGACTTCATGGACCGTGCCGCGAGTTCCGTTCCTGACGCCGATTCGATCCGAGTTTCGGAGGCAGACGACTCGGTCGCCGGCCGCGTACTCGCGGCCCGAGACCGTGAGCCGCTCCGCGCCGAGGCGGCCGTGCGAGTCCATCAGTGCTCGAGCAAGCGCGTTGAGCTCGGCCACGTCACGGCGGCGCAGCGCGATCATGACGTTGCCGGGAAGGTCGTCGCGCGCCGAGCGCCACCAGTCGGAGAGCAGCCGTGTTCGGTCGAGTGCCTCACGATCGAGCCAGTAGGCCGTTCATTGCTGCCCTGACCGTTGAGATGAGCTGGACCAGACTCTGCAAAGAAAATTTTGCAAAGATACTTCTGCATGCACGAAACCCTTCCCCGCCACGACCTTTCCCCGGGAGCGCTCAAGGCGCTCGCGCACCCGCTGCGCCAGAAGTTGCTTTACCACCTTGCCTTCGTTGGTCCGGCGAGCGCGACGTCTGTCGCCGAGGCGCTTGGTGAGAGCTCGGGCTCGACCAGCTACCACCTGCGCCAGCTGGCCCGCCAAGGGCTGATCGAGGAGATCCCCGAACGCTCGCGCGGGCGCGCGCGCTGGTGGCGG
>JBBRYW010000174.1:0-6646 GCA_038237235.1 Gaiellales bacterium | reverse complement strand
CTGCTTGTGACGCCACCGCTCGGGGCAGGCGATCGCGTCTTCCCCGTCTTCGGGCCGGCCTCCTTCAGCGACACGTACGGCGCAGCTCGCGCCGATGTCTCATGGCACCACGGAGACGACATCTTCGCGCCGCTCGGCACACCTGTGCTTGCCGCCCGGGACGGTACGGTCTTCTCCGTCGGGTGGATTCCGATCGGCGGGAACCGGCTGTGGCTGCGCGACGGGGGCGGCAACCAGTTCTACTACGCTCATCTCTCCGCCTACTCGCCCCTCGGCGTGAACGGAGCTCGAGTGAGCGCCGGCGACGTGCTTGGCTTCGTCGGCAACACCGGCGATGCCCGTACAACGCCGTACCACCTGCACTTCGAGATCCATCCGCGCTCGCTACTCGGCCTGGGGTATGACGGGGCGGTCAATCCGACCACCTACCTCGTGGAGTGGCGGCACGTTCAGACTCTGAGCGTCTTCGCCGCCGCTTTCACCGGTCCCGCGGTCGCGGCGGGCGACCTCCGGGAGAGCACAGCGGTCCCCGAGCCGGGCGCGATCCTGCTCCATGTCTCCGACATCTCGTCGGCGAGTGGGCTCGACCCCGGCTCGCTGCGAAGCGCACTGAGCTCCCGGGTGACCTACACGAGCCTTGGGAGCGAGAGGCCGCGCGGCTCTCGGCGCACGGCTCGCCCCGCCGCGGTACCGCTGCGGCGCGGCTGACCGTTCAAGCGAGAGGCTCCGAGTCCGGAGCGAGCGTCGAGCTAGGTGTCCGCTTGAGTGCTGTAGCTCGCGCTCGAGTCGGTGCCGTAGCTGTAATCGTCCCCGCCGCCGCCGCCGAAGATCGTGTCGCTGACGAAGCGGCGCGTCGATGGGCCGGTCATGGGGTTGAAGAGCAGGCCAAGGGCTACCCCTGCCAACAGGAGCACCGTGTTCCGCGTCTTGTGATCGGCCTTGCCCTGCACGCGGTCGGCCGCGTTTCGCAGGTCGTCGATCGCGCTCTTCAGGTTCTCCTGGACATCCTTGTCGGTTGCGACCCGCGTGGCCGCGTAGGTGACGCCACGTCCGCCCATGAGCTCGTCGTACACGGCCCGGGCCGCCGCCGCGGCGCTCTTCAGGCTGTCGCGAACCTCGTCGTCTTGCAGTGCCCGCTCGACGTACGGCCGAACGTCACTGACCGCGCCGGACATCTTGTCCTTCGTCTTCGCCATTGCTCCAGTTCCTTTCGTCGAGAATGGTGCTGCGCGGAACTTACCCGTGGGCGGTGGGTGCAAACAAGCTCGAGGTGAGCGGGCCGGTCTTGACAGCCGGGCTAGCTCCCACTAACTTAGTGCGCGCTAACTGCTCACTGGAGGTGTGCTTCGAACGATGGAACGCTGGACGCGGACAATGTTGCGCTTTCGCTGGGCCGTCCTCGCCGCGTGGCTCGCCGCGCTCGCGGTCTCTGGGATCGCCACATCTGGCCTCAACAGCCTCCTGACGAACCGATTCATCCTGCCCGGGGCAGAGAGCGAGAAGGCGGCTGCCATTCTCGGCGATCACTTTGGCCAGAAGCCGGAGGGAAGCTTCAGCATCGTCGCTCGGGGAGTACCCGGGGCGGCCGCCCGGTTGGTGCCCCAGGTGAGGCGGGCCGCCGCCCGCGCGGCACGGGAGCTTCCCACCGGCCGCGTAACTGGAGCTCGGGCGGTTTCGAAGAGCGTCGTCAGCGCGTCCATCTCGTCGAGCCTGCAGCCGGCCGACGCCAAGAGCTACACCGCCGCCATGAGGCGTGCGGTCGGCACGCTGCCGAACACCAAGCTCTATGTGACGGGGCAGTCGGCGATCGAGAGCGACCTTGAACCCGTGCAGAGCAACGACCTGAAGAAAGGCGAGCTTTTCATCGCGATCCCGATCGCCTTCGCAATCCTCGTCTTCGTCTTCGGAACGCTCTCGTTCCTGATCCCGTTCCTGCTCGCGCTGTTCGCGATCCCGGTGACTCTCGGCATCGTCTGGATCTTCGCGAACTTCCTCGACCTCTCGACCTACATCACGAACATGGTCACGCTGATCGGGTTCGGGATCGCGGTCGACTATTCGCTCCTGATCGTGTACCGCTTCCGTGAGGAGCGGCGCTCCGGCCTAGGCAAGGACGAGGCGATCGTCCGCACGATGCAGACGGCGGGACGGGCCGTGCTCTTCAGCGGCACGGCCGTGGCGATCGGGCTCGCCCTGATGCTGTTCATGCCGCTCCCGTTCATGCGGGGCTTCGGCCTCGCCGGGCTTCTGATCCCGACCGTCTCGGTGCTCGCAGCCGTCACTCTGCTGCCGGGCCTGCTGCACTGGGCCGGCGACGGCTTCGAGCGCGTGCGCCTGGTGCCCAGGCGGATCATCGCCGGGCGTGACGACCTCGTGCACGGCTTCTGGCCCAGGCTCGCCCGCGGCATCATGCGGCGCCCCCTCGTGTTCGCGGCGGCTGCGATCACCGTGCTGTTGCTGATCGCGGCGCCGGTCTTCTCGCTCGAGCTCACGCCTGGCTCGAACAAGGGGATCCCGCAGACGCTGGAGTCGGTCCGGGGCCTGAACGTCCTGTCCGCCGCGATCGGCGAGGGCTCGATCGCGCCGAGCGAGATCGTCGTCGACACGAAGCGGGCCCACGGCGCCTCCGATCCGCGCGTGAGGACGAGCGTCGCGAGCCTGATCTCTGGCCTGAAGGCCGACCCGGAGATCACGGGCGTCGCGGGTCCGGGCGCCCCGGACTACCAGGACCCGACTGGCCGCTACGTCCATCTGAAGGCGTTCGGCAAGCACGAGTACGGTCTTCCGGAGAGCCAGCAGTTCGTCGACCGGTTGCGCGGCGAGATCGTTCCCGGCGCTCGCTTCCCCGGCGGCGTCGAGGTGCTGACGGGAGGCGGTCCGCCCGGCGGCGTCGACTTCCTCGACCTGACGTATGGAGCATTCCCCTGGCTCGTGCTCGCTGTCTTGATCCTGACCTACTTCTTGCTCGTGCGCGCATTCCGCTCCCTCGTGCTGCCGCTCAAAGCGATCGTCATGAACCTGCTCTCGATCGGGGCGGCCTACGGCCTACTTGTTGCGGTGTTCAAGTGGGGGCTGGGCGGGCCGCTCGGGCTCATCTCGTTCGACCAGATCGAGGGTTGGATCCCGGTGTTCCTGTTCGCGATGCTGTTCGGGCTCTCGATGGACTACGAGGTCTTTCTCGTCAGTCGCATGCGCGAGGAATGGGACGAGACGAAGGACAACGAGGCTGCGGTGAGCGCCGGCCTCGCCAAGACCGGCCGGCTCGTAACTGCAGCCGGCTTGATCATGTTTGCGGCTTTCATGGGCTTCGTCGCCGGCTCGATCGTCGGCCTGCAGGAGTTCGGGCTCGGTCTCGCAGCCGCGATCCTGATCGATGTCACGATCATCCGGGCACTACTCGTCCCGAGTCTGATGAAGCTCTTCGGGCGCTGGAATTGGTGGCTGCCGGACGGCGTTGCCAGGGTGGTTCGCGTACCTGCCTCGCCGCTCTCCGAGCCCCGTCGCCCGGCGCTTCGGCCGGCCGGTCGCTAGGGGGCCGGCACCTCGCTCGCGGTCGGCGTGTCCTACACGGAGCGAATCCCACGCGAGTACGATCGGCGCCGTGGCTCTCAAGGGCGTCATCCTGGCGGGCGGCAAGGGCACGCGGTTGCACCCACTCACCCGCATCACGAACAAGCACCTGCTGCCGATCTACGATCGTCCGATGGTGACCTACGCGATCGAGGCGCTCGTCCGCGCCGGCGTGACCGACCTCATGCTTGTCACCGGCGGCACGCACGCGGGTGAGTTCCTCCGCCTGCTCGGCAGCGGACACGACCACGGCATCGACCGGCTCTCGTATGCCTATCAGGAGGGCGAGGGCGGAATCGCAGACGCCCTCGGCCTCGCGGAGAGGTTCGTCGGCGACGACAGCGTCGTCGTGATGCTGGCCGACAACGTGCTGGAGCTCTCGATCCGCAGCGCGGTCGAGAACTTCACCGCCCAGGAGCGTGGCGCGCGCATCCTGCTCTCGCGCGTTCCGGATCCTGCCCACCTGCGCCATCTCGGGGTGCCCGAGCTCGACGACGGCCGGGTCACGCGCATCGTCGAGAAGCCGGAGAGCCCGCCAAGCGAGTTCGCAGTCACCGGCGTGTACTTCTACGACAACGGCGTGTTCGAGGTCATTTCGACGCTCGAGCCCTCCGGTCGGGGTGAGCTCGAGATCACCGACGTCAACAACTGGTTCGTGTCGCAGGGCACGATGGAGTACGACGTCGTCGAGGGCTTCTGGGGCGATGCGGGCGAGTCGATCGAGGCGTACTATGCGGTCAACGACTTCGTGCGCAGCAACGGCGCGAACAAGGAAAGCCGATGATCGAAGGCGTTCGCGAGATCCCCCTTCGCCGCTTCGACGACGAGCGCGGCTGGTTCATGGAGATTCGCCGCGAGAGCTGGTTGCCCAAGCGCTCACAGCAGACCAATCTTTCCTTCTCGCGGTGCGGCACGATCAAGGGGCTGCACTTTCACGAGCGTGGTCAGGACGACCTCTTCGTCTGCATGAGCGGCACGGCGCGGGTGATCGTGATGGACCGGGGCACAGGCGAGGTCTTCACGCTCGACATCGGCGATGAGAACCCGGTCGGGGTCTACGTGCCCGGCCACCACGCGCACGGGTACGAGGCGTTGACCGACGTTCTCTTCTGCTACCACGTCAGCGAGGAGTACGACTCCGCCTCGCCCGACGAGAACGCGATCCCCTGGGACGACCCCCGGGTCAAGAGCTTCTGGAGCACGCAATCGCCGATCCTGTCCGACCGGGACGCAGCCGCCGCGTCGCGATAACGGGCGCCGGCGGCCAGCTCGGCGGCGCGCTGGCGGAGGCGTTCGCCGGGGAAGAGGTGCTCGCGCTCGCCCGCGCCGACTGGGACGTGACGCAGCCCTACCCGGACGGGCTGCAGCGGCCGGACCTCGTACTGCACGCGGCGGCGTGGACAGATGTGGACGGGGCCGAGGTGAGCCCCGATGGCGCGCTCAACGTGAATGAGGGCGGAACCCGGAATGCCGCAGAGATCGGCGTTCCGGTCGTGTACTTCTCGTCGGACTACGTGTTCGACGGGCGCAAGCGGGCGCCGTACGTCGAGTCCGACGAGCCGAGCCCGCTCTCGGCCTACGGCTCCTCCAAGCTGGCGGGCGAGCGGGCTGTCGAGCACGGCTGGATCGTTCGCAGCTCGTGGCTCTTCGGCCCGATCGGGCACAACTTCGTCCGGACGGTGCTGCGACTCGGGGCCGAGCGGCACGAGCTCTCGATGGTGAACGACCAACGGGGCTGCCCGACGTATGTCGGGCATCTTGCCGAGGCGACGCTCGAGCTTCTGGAGCTGCCTGAGGGGATCTGGCACGTTGCCGCCTCGGGGGAGTGCACGTGGGCAGAGTTTGCTCGGGAGATCGTCCGCCAGGCCGGGCTCGACTGCGAGATTCGTCCTATCTCGACCGGGGAGCTCGGTCGGCCCGCGCCTCGGCCCGCGTACTCGGTTCTTCGCAGCGAGCGTCCGGGCGCCCCGACCTTGCCGGACTGGAGGGATGGGCTCGCGGAGTGTCTCACGAGGCTCCTAGCCGATTGATCGGATTCCTCCGATCAATCGGCTAGCGCCAGGCCGCTTCTTCGACCGGCCGCCGCTCCTTGAGCACCGTCCACCAGTCGCGGTGGTCGGCGTACCAGGAGACCGTATCGGCGAGCCCCTCGTCGAAGCCGGTCTCGGCCCGCCAGCCGAGCTCATGCTCGATCTTCGAGGAGTCGAGCAGATAGCGACGGTCGTGCCCAGGGCGATCGGGCACGATCGACTTCAGCTCGTCCGGCTTGCCCAGCAGCGAGAGGACGCGGTCGGCGATCTGCTCGATCGAGGCCTCTAACCCCGAGCCGACGTTGTAGGTCTCGCCCTCGGTCCCCTGCGCGAGAACGAGCTCGATCGCGCGGCAGTGATCGGCGACGTGGAGCCACTCCCGCCGGTTCTGTGTCGACGCGTACATGGGCAGCGGCTGGTCGTCGAGCGCGTTCGTGACGAAGAGCGGGATCACCTTCTCCGGAAACTGGAAGGGCCCGTAGTTGTTGCAACAGTTTGTGATCGTCACTGGGACGCCGTACGTCTCGTAGTAGGCGCGCACATAATGGTCGGCGGCAGCCTTCGACGCGTTGTAGGGCGTGCGCGGCCGATAGGGCGACGACTCGGAGAACGACTCGTCGGAGTCGAGCGCGAGGTCGCCGTAGACCTCGCAGGTCGAGATGTGGTGGAAGCGCTCGAGCCCAACCGACCGCGCAGCTTCGAGCAACGTCTGTGTTCCGAGCACGTTCGTGCGTGCGAACAGCGCGGGGTCGACGACGGCGAGGCTGTTGTGCGACTCGGCCGCGAAGTTGACGACGACCTCGATCTGCTGGTCCCGGAGCACCCGCTCGACGAGCCCGCCGTCCGCGATGTCGCCCTGCACGAACTGGATCTCGCCCTGCACGGCGTCGAGGTTCGCAGGGTTGCCCGCGTAGGTGAGCAGGTCGAAGGCCACGATCTCGTCGTCGGGATGCCCATCGAGCCGGTGGCGGACGAAATTGGAGCCGATGAAGCCGGCGGCGCCGGTGACGAGAAGCCTCACGCGCTCATCGTAAGCATTGCCGCTT
>JBBRYW010000173.1:0-6661 GCA_038237235.1 Gaiellales bacterium | reverse complement strand
CCGGACGCGGCCACGAAGCTGAAGAAGCAGATCTCGTCCTCGGGGACGTGGATAGATCCCTCGAAGCCGACGCGCGTCCCCTCACGCGTCATCTCCTCGGCGGCTGAGCGCGCCCGCCGCTCGCGCGCTTGCCGCTGGCCGGCGGCGCCGCGGGCGAGGAACGTCTCGACGAGGTAGCTCGGCACCCGACCGACGGTACGCGGCGGTACTCAGCTTGAAATCGTGAGTACCCCTGAACTTTGCTCCGACGCTTCGGAGTCCGGCGGGTGCGCGCGCGCGAGCTCGGCCCGCGACCGGATGCCGAGCTTGGCGTACACGTGGGAGAGGTGCGTCTCGACCGTGCGCTCCCCGAGAAAGAGGGCGGCGGCGACCTCCCGGTTCGTTCGCCCCTCGGCGACGAGCGCGGCGACTCGGCGCTCCGCGGCCGTCAGCCCCTTCTCGCGCGTACGCCCGCCGATCCGGCCCAGCTCGGCGCGGGCCTTCTCGATCCACGTTGCGGCCCCGAGCTGCTCGAACCCGTCGAGCGCGGCGGCGATCGCTTCGCGGGCGGCGCGTTTCTGCCGCTCGCGCCGGCGGACGACCCCGAGCGCGAGCAGCGCGCGGGCGCGCCCGAACGCGTCGCTGGCCGCTTCGTGCTGCACGACGGCGTCCGCCAGGAGCGCAGCGGCCTCGGCGACGTCGCCGCGCGCCGCGGCGACGAGGCCGTGGCAGCGCGTCACGTGCGCGAGCACCCGGTCGTCGCCCGCCTCTCGCTCGTTCTCCCAGGCATCGAGGACTGGCACGGCGTCGTCGACACGGTCGAGTTCGAGCAGCGCCGCGACGTGGTCGGCGACCCACCAGCGGTGGCCTGCTTCGTGCCAGCCCAGTCTCGTGGTTACGCCCTCGGCCTCGGCGAACCATCGCAGCGCCGTCTTCGGATCGCCGCTCTGCAGCGCGACGAAGCCGAGCGTCCCGAGGTGCACGGGCGTGTGCCGCCCGAATTGCTCCTCGCCGAGCTGCAACGCGCGCTCCGAGTGTGCGCGCGCGAGCTCGAGCTGTCCGCGGTGCGCGGCGACGACGGCGATCGGCAGGTGGGCCCAGGGCACCTCGAGCCCGTACTGGGTCATCAGATCGTAGGCGCGCTCCGCGTACCCGGCTGCGATGTCCCATCGGCCGGCCCACAGCTCGAGGTACGCGAGGCGGCTCAGTGCATCGGCCGCCGAAAGGTCGTCGCGCTCGCGGGACTCCTCGTACTCGCGCTCGAGCAACCCACGTGCGGCGGCGTGGTCGCTGATCTTGATGGTGCCGAGCAGCGCGAACCGCGCTCTGCGTACCAGCCGCGCGTCGCCGGTCGCGACTGCGATCTCGTGTGCCCGCTCCGCGTACGTTGTCGCCTCCGGATCGCCGACCGCCGAGCCGAGAAACGTCATCATGTCGAGCGCCTCCACCCGCAGCGCGTCGTCGTCGACTTCATCGGCGAGCTCGAGGGACGCACGCGCGTGCTCGAGCGCGCCGTGGAACCCCTTCTTGAAGCGCGCCGACCATGCCAGCCGGCGCTGGATCGCCGCCTGCAGGGCCGGGCGCGACGTCGCGTCGTGCAATGCTTCCTCGAGCAGCGCGACGGCGCGGTCGAGGCCCTCGAGGTCGGCGAGGAGGATCAGCACGTCGGCACGCAACGCGCCGAGCCCGGTCTGCTCGAGCAGCTCGCTCGCGATCGTCCGTGCGCGCGTCCATTCCCCGGAGGCGTGATGGGCGCGCGCTGCGGCGAGCGCGCGCCGGTGGCGCTCTCCGACCTCGTCCGCCGGTGTCAGCCGCAGCGCCGCCTCAGCCAGCTCGGCCGCGCTCGCCGAGGCGCCGCGACCGGCGGCGATCGTCGCCGCATCGTCCAACTCGGCGGCGACGGCGGCGTCGGGCTCGTCCGTCGCGAGCGCGAGATGACGGGCGCGTATCACCGGGTCCGGGACGATCGCGGCGATGCGCTCGTGCACGATCCGGCGCTGCGCCCCGAGATCGTTGTAGAGCACCGACGAGAGCAGCGGGTGGGTGAAGCGAATCGCGCCGCGCTCGCGCTCCACGACGTTCGCTGCGATTGCGGGGTCGAGCGCGTCCGGCGCGATACCGGCGCGCCTTAGGAGCGATTCCGAGGGCGTTCCAAGAGCCGACGTAAGCGCGAGCGCGTCGCGCGTCGCCGCAGGAAGGCCGTCGAGGCGCGTGCGGACGAGCTCGTCGAGCGTCTCCGGAACTGGCAGCGGCTCGAGCGGGTCGACGTTCTCGCCGAGCATGCGGGCCAACTCCAGCGCGAAGAACGGATTTCCGCCCGAACGCTCATGGATGCGCAACAGGGTCTGACGTGCGAACGGCCTGCCGAAGCGGTCGTGAAGGAGGCGATGCAGCGCGCCGACGCTGAGTGGGCCGATCCGCAGCCGTTGAACATCGACCGCCTGCTCGAGCTCGGACGGCTCCAGCCGGCGGGCGAGGAAGAGCCGGACGTTGTTGTCGAGGCGCCGCAGCGCGAAGGCGAGTGCGCTCGCCGACGAGGCGTCGAGCCACTGGACGTCGTCGATCGCGACGACAACCGGTTTTCGCTCGCTCAACAAGTCGAGCACGTCGTGGACGGCCACGGCGAGAGCGCGATGGTCCGCGACGTCGTCCGCCTTCTCGTCCCGCAGCAGCGCGACCTCGAGCGCGCGCCGTCTGGGCAGCGACAGCTCGCCGATCACCTCGTCGAGGACGCGGTCGAAGAGATCGCCGAGCCCGACGTGCGCGAGCCCACGTTCTGCCTCGGCCGGTCGTGAGAGCAGAACTCGCAAGCCCCGCTCGCGCGCGTGCTCGACGCCCGCAAGCCACAGCGTGGACTTCCCGATCCCCGGCTCCCCCTCGAGCACGAACACAGCGGGGCCTTCGCCTTCCTGCGTTCCTGCGATGCAGGCGCGAATGAAGGCGAGTTCCTCCTCCCTGCCGACGACCTCGCGCGCCATAGTGGTCGCACGGTATCGTGACAGAGGTAGCGGCAAATGCAACCTCGAGGCCGATCCAAGGCCGTATGCAGGATAGGCGGCTACCCAGCGCCGTTGCTCCGATCAGGTGATCAACGGCGCACGTCGGCGATCGTCACGGTGTACGCCGCTGCCGACCGGACTAGACCTAGGATCGCCGTCGACCCCTACGTTCGCGTCGACAGCTGCGACTACTCGCTCGATCCGTTCCTGGTCGGCCGGCGCGTCGAGCTGCGCATCTCGCAACGCGAGCTCGTCGCCTGCTGCCTCGACACGGGCGAGCTCCCCTGCCGGCACCAGCGCTCGTTCGCCCGCCACCGCACGATCACCTACGAGCGTGGCCGCGCCTTTTCTACTTCGTGCGCGAAGAGGCGTTGTCCGCGGCATGCGCGCTCTTGGGCCGGGACGACTTCCGCCGCATCCTCGTCGTGTCGACGCTCGGAGCTCGGGGTCGAGCCGCCCTCATGGAGTACGCGCGGGAACGGGGCGTCGAGATCCTCGAGTTCCCGGAGATCCTCGGGCACCTGATCGGTGTCCTGGCTCCTCGCCTGCTTCCGACCGCATGGGCCATACCCCGTGCTCGATCTGCTCGGTGAGCAAGGCGCAGCGAAGAGCACGGCCGCCAAGGTCGCGCGCGACCTGATCGATCCGAGTCGAGCACCGCTCCGTAGTTCGCCGCGTGACCCGCGTGCGAGTGGAAAATCGTGTTCCGGTTCTGAGCCATTAGCCCGCTCCGAGGCGCTTCTCGGCCTCTTCCTTAAGTCGTCGGCCCTCGGCAAGGTCCTCGCGCGCTAGCTCACGTAACGATTCGGCGAAGCGGGCTTCGTCCACCGCGAGAGACACGCGGCTGAGCGGATCGAGCCCCAGCCGACTGCGTGCGGTCTCGGCACGGGACATCCACCGGCGAAGGTGATCGAGCGCCGGCCGGATTCGGCCTTTCGCGTCGAATTCACCGTGTTTCTCGACGTAGGCGGCGAGTCGCCAGACCCGGATCTGAGCGATGGCCCAATCGCGGACGGCGATCCTGTCGGTCTCGGAAAGGTGTGGCACCCGCTCGAGCGCCTGTTCCGCCAGGGCGTCTGACTCGGGGAGCACGAGCGCGTCCGAGTACGCGCCGTGGCCGAGCGTATAGAGGTTGCCGTACTGGGGCGGGAGCTTTGTGCCTGATGGCGTCTTCGTCAAAGAAGGTGGACGGCCGGCCCTGTTTCGTCTTGTTGTGCGATCTAGACGGCATGCGCGGTACGCCGCCTTTCCTGCCCCAGGATCAGGTAGTGCGCTCGGATCCCGTCTCGGAGACCGGGCTCGCCGCGTCCGCAAATGAGCTGCAAATACGCGGGCGCAATTAGGAGCCCGGCAAGGTGAAGTCGATCAGCACGGCGTGCTCCGTGACGTAACGCTCCCGCATCCAGCACGCGGCGGGCTGCGTGGCGCTCGAGCATGACGGCGAGATACGCCGTGCGGGGCAGACCGTGGCGCGCCGCCTCCTCTTCCAGAACGAGCGCGACCTCTGCAGCTATACCCCCGCACCACCGCGTACCGACAACCGAGCTCCTGCGGCGGCTCGGCAAGGAGAATGCGCCGAAGGACGAGCAACGGAGGGCCGTGTCCGCTTGGCTGCTCGACTCCACGCCGGACGCGGTGCTGCGTGCCTCGCTGCGGCTGCACGGGGGCGGGGCTTGATACCTGCACCGCATTTGCAAAGGGGGGTTGCGGACGCGTCGGCCCCGAGCTTGCTAGGAGGCGAAAACCCGCTCGGGAAGCGGGCTTCCGCAAGGCTGCGGGGCAAGGACTCGAACCTTGACTACCTGATCCGGAGGCGAGTCCTGCCCATGCCGCGCCGTGTCGCCTCGTGCCGCGATGTTGCTTCAGGAAAGGGCTTGCGGCGCACTCGCTCTCTCGCTCGTGCCGCTCCGTGTCGGCCCGTTTCGCACCGTGTGTTTGAAAAGCTGTTTGAAACGATCGAACCGCCCGATACCGTGGCGGCATGGAAGTTACGAGCGTAACTTGCTCCGGCTGCGAGTTAGGGCTCGACGAGTCGCCGAAGGCCAAACAGAGGCAGCCGTGCCCGAGGTGCGGCAGTACGGCGCGGACGTTTCACGCGACGGGAGGCGCGACCGTTCGCGTGCGAGCGTCGTTCGCCTGGGAGAAGTGGCACTCGTTCTACGAGCGGCGTCCACTTCTGATTGCAGCGGCTGCGCTGCTCACGGTTGCCGGCAGCCTGTCGGGCTTGGCGATCCACGGGGTGCTCGGACTGTTAGCCGGCCTCGCCCTTAGCGTGATCGCCTCGTGGATCGGCGTCGGCGCCATAACGAAGGTACGGGAGGTAGAAAAGGGCCGAGCGGGTTAGGTAGACACGCGCTGGCGCAGCACTTACGCTCTCCTCGACCATGAACGAAGGGGCCTCATCGGAACAGCGCTCGGAGTCTGCAGCCTCGCTGGATCTTCGGCCGATCCTCCGCGAGGCTGGGGAACGCATCGCGCGACACAGAAGCGCGAACATCGGCGAACAAAACACGAAGCTTACGCTGATCAACCCCGTGCTTCGAGCGCTCGGATGGAACGTCGAAGATCTTGAGGAGGTTCGACACGAATACCGCCGCGTGCCGGCTGACAAGCCGGTCGATTACGCGTTGATGCTCGCGCGGACAGCGAAGCTCTTCGTCGAGGCAAAGGCACTGGACGAGAATTTGGAGGATCGGAGGTGGGCGAATCAGATCATCAGCTACGCAGCTGTGGCGGGTGTCGAGTGGGTCGTTTTGACTAACGGCGACGAGTACCGCATCTACAACGCTCACGCGATCGCCCCGGTGGAGGAGAAGCTGTTCCGCAATGTGCAGATCAGCGCCGACCCGGAAGCTGCCGCAGAAGCGTTGCTTCTTTTGACGAAGGAGCAGATTAACCAGAACGCATTGAGCGGCCTCTGGCGTGCGTATGCCATCGATCGCCGGGTCAAAGAGGCGGTCGAGGATCTTTTCTTCCCCGAACCAAGTGCATGGCTCGTCCGCCGACTCGCGAACAACCTAGAAGGGCTCACGCAGGGCGACGTAAAGGCGGCGCTTGCGCGCGCCCGAATCGGGCTCGACTTCCCAGTGCACGAGCAGCCGCGTGCTTCCCGCAGGCTTGTACCAGTTGAACCTGAGAAGGCGGAGCCGTCACGACCGGAAACGAGTAGGCCTTCAGACACAAAACCGCCAGCGCGACGTCGTACGCCTACGCCTCCAGAGCTAAGTGCCGTTACGGTTCGTCAGCTCATCGAGGGTGGTCTCATTAGCCCCCCATTCGAGCTTAGGACGAAGTACAAGGGACGCGAACTGTCCGGGCGGATCGAGCCAGACGGTCGCGTCTCGTTTGGTGATGAGACCTATAACTCGGTTTCCGTGGCTGCCGCGATGGCGCGGCGATCGGTTATTGGCACTCCGCCAGGACGCAAGTATCCGCAAACAAACGGCTGGACTTTCTGGCGGTTCAAGGATAGTGATGGGGCGCTTCGAAAGTTGAGTGTCCTGCGCGAGCGCTTCCTCGCTAGACGCGGGCCGTCCTAGCTATAGCTACCCGGATCCTGCGGTAGCGCCGCAGTAGCGCAAAGAGCAACGTCCTCCCTGCCGCTCACGATGGGTGTTGTCAGACATCCCGGCGAGCGACAGGGAGGCACTCTTGAAGGTGAAGGTAACAGAGCGATCGGCGTT
>JBBRYW010000172.1:0-6695 GCA_038237235.1 Gaiellales bacterium | reverse complement strand
TGCGAAAGCCGCCTCCGGATCTCACCGTGCCCACGGGCGAGAACCTGCGCCTGCCCGCGCGCGTCGTGCTGACGGTCGGCTCGGACTGCGCGATCGGAAAGATGACGATCGCGCTCGAGCTCGACCGCGAGGCAAAGCGGCGCGGTCTCCGCTCGGTGTTCGTCCCGACCGGGCAGACCGGGATC
Organism: Gaiellales bacterium; assembly: GCA_038237235.1. Lineage (GTDB taxonomy): Bacteria > Actinomycetota > Thermoleophilia > Gaiellales > Gaiellaceae > JBBRYW01. The sequence goes on along the minus strand of JBBRYW010000172.1, from coordinate 6,510 downwards.
GCGATCGCGGGATGGGGCATCTCGGTCGACGCGGTCGTGTCGGACTTCCTCGCAGGCGCGGCCGAGCGCCTGGTCATTGAAGGCGTCGAGCGCGGGGGAGAGCTGCTCTGGGTCGAGGGCCAGGGCTCGCTAATCCATCCGCAGTACTCGGGCGTCACACTCGGCCTGCTGCACGGCAGCGCGCCGCACGCCCTCGTCCTCTGCCATCAGGCGGGCCAGCGCTTCGTCGACGAGGATCCGGCCTTTCCTATGCCAGCGCTCAGTGAGCTAGTCGAGCTGCACGAGCGGGCTGCGTTGATCGCGCGGCGCGCCCGGGTGGCGGCAATCGCGCTCAACACGCGCGAGCTCGACGAGGCCGAGGCCGGGACCGCGATCGCCGCCGCCGAAAAGGAGACGGGGCTTACGGCCGACGATCCTGTTCGCTTCGGCGCCGCGAAGCTCCTCGACGCCGTGCTCGCGCGCTTGCCCGAGGCCACGGCCGCGTGAACGTCGCCATCATCTCCGACACGCACCTGCCGCGGGGCACACGTCGTCTGCCGGCCCGCTGCCTCGATCAGCTCTCGCGTGCCGACCTCATCCTCCACGCGGGCGACTTCGTCGCGGCGAGCGTGCTTTCCGAGCTCGGCGAGCTGGCGCCCGTCGAGGCGGTCTACGGCAACATGGACGAGTCGGCCCTGCAGGCGAGCCTGCCTGAGCAGCGCGTGGTCGAGGTCGGCGGCGCGCGCCTCGGGATGGTGCACGTCCCCGGGCCGCGCTCTGGCCGCGCCGAGCGGCTGGTAGCTGCGTTTCCCAACTGCGACGCCGTCGTCTACGGGCATACGCACGAGCCCGAGGCGACGCGGTTCGACGGCGTTTGGATCTTGAACCCCGGCAGTCCCACCGAGCGGCGGCGCGCACCGAGCCGGGCGATGCTCCTTCTGGCCGTCACGGACGGCTCGGTAGCGCCGCGCCTGCTCGAGCTGATTTGACACGAACATGCGTTCGCCCTAGTATGGGAACGCATGTTCGCCCGCGCCACTCTCGTTCTCGTCGCTCTCGCCTTCGCTTGGGCGGTGTTCGCACGCGGCACGGGGGCCTCCGCTCCCGAGCACACGTACACGGTCAAGCCGGCTGACACGTTGTGGTCGATCGCGACCGCCGAGTACGGCGGCGATCCGCGGGCAGGCATCTGGAAGATCAGGGAACGAAACCACCTGCTCGGCACCATGCTCAGACCGGGCCAGCGGCTCCGCCTACCGTAGAGCGGACGTCGGCGTAGCCGGCCCTGTAGAGCCGGCCCCTGCAATCATCCCGGGATGGATCTCGACGTCGTCTTCCTCGGCACGTCCGGCTCGATGCCGACCGCGAAGCGTGCGCCGACGGCGATTCTCGTCCGCCGGGGCGGCGACAAGCTCCTATTCGACTGCGCGGAGGGGACGCAGCGGCAGCTGCTCCGCTCGGCCGTGGGGCTCGTCGATTTGCGAGAGATCTTCCTGACGCACTATCACGCCGACCACTATCTCGGTCTGCCCGGGATGCTGAAGACCTTCTCGCTGCGCGGGCGCGAGGTGCCGCTCGCCGTTTACGGGCCGCCCGGGCTGAACGAGATCTGGGCCAGCCTGCGACGCATCTTCGGCAAGCTGAGCTACGGCGTCGAGCTCCGTGAGCTCCGGCCCGGCGACGTGGTCGAACGCGAGGATTTTCGTCTGGAGCCGTTCGCCGTCGCCCACGGCGTCTCCGCGATCGGCTACGCGCTCGTGGAGGCCGAACGCCCGGGGCGCTTCGACGTCGGGGCCGCCGACGCGCTCGGCGTCCCGGTGGGGCCGGAGCGGCGCCTGCTCCAGCAGGGGCAGGCGGTGGTCGTGGGGGGAGACCGCACTGTCCGCCCGGAAGACGTGCTGGGGGCGGCGCGGCCCGGCCGAAAGCTCGTGATCAGCTCGGACACCGCGCCGTCGGCGAGCGTGCTCGAGGCTGCGGCGGGCGCCGATCTGCTGATCCACGAGGCGACGTTTGCCGAGGAGGAGAAGGCGCGCGCCCGCGAGACCGCCCACTCGACCGCGCTCGAGGCCGCGCAGCTCGCGCGCGCCGCCGACGTGCGCTTCCTCGCCCTGACGCATCTTTCGAGCCGCTACTTCGGGCCGGAGCTGGCGCGCGAGGCGCGAGCAGTGTTTCCGAGTGCGGTCGTCCCGAGGGACTTCGATACGATCGAGGTGCCGTTCGTAGACCGCGGCGAGCCGCAGCTCGTGAGGGCGGGAGCGCTTCGCGAGCGGCCCGAGGCGGCGGCTGAGCGTCGCCCGGTTCCGGCGGTGGAGGAGAGACCAGCATGACCCGGATGGTTCAGGTCGCCGTCACCGGCGACATCACAGAGGCGGGGGAGCTGCAGGACATCCTCCGCACGGCGGGGATCGACTCGGTGCTCGAGGCGGCCGTCGAGCAGCATACGAGCGCCACCGGGGACGCACCGCAGAAGGTACTGGTGCCGGAGACGGCGCTCGAGGCGGCCCAGGACGCGATCGAGTCGCTGACCGAGCCGGACGAGCTCGTCTCCGACGTCTGACCGCGTCTCAGACGAAGAGCCTCAGCCGCTGCGCGAACGCGAACCGGGTCGCGTACACGAGATTGCTCGTGAGCACCTCGAACGTGCAGGTCGAGCGCCTCGGAGCGCCGGACGGCCTCGCAGGCACGGGTCAGGCACACGAGCGGCATCTTCGACCACGACAAGATCCGCGGATCCTGTGGTGGCGCCCATATCCCCTACAGTGGGCGCTTCCGCCGTCCTTGCATCGATTGGTGCTCGCGACCCAGAAGCTCGGCTACTCGCCTGAAGGAGACTCGTCATGATGCACGCCTGGGGTCGCCTCTACGGCTTGAGCGTCGTGCTGGGGGCGCGGGCGCTGCTACGCGGCGGGCCCTCTCGCGAGGCGGCGATCCGAATCTTGATCCCCCTCGACCCGAGCCGGTACCTCGAGCTGCCATGGGCGCAGCGGCTGCTGCGTGCGGGGCCGGGCGAGCGCGTCCTCGACCTTGCGAGTCCGAAGCTGCTCGCGGTCGCGCTGGCGCGGGCCGGTGTCGAGGTGGCCTCGGTCGACGCGCTGCCTTCGGAGGTCGAGCTGTGGCGGCGGCTCGCGCCCGAGGCCCACTTCGAGGTCGCCGACGGGCGCGCGCTTCCGTTCGCCGACGCGAGCTTCCAACGCGCCTACTCGATCTCGGTCGTCGAGCATATCCCGGACGACGGCGACGAGCGCGCCCTCCGCGAGTTGGCGCGGGTCGTCGAGCCAGGCGGGCGTATCCTCCTGACCGTGCCGTACGCGGAGACGTACTGGGAGGACTGGCGCGACCGGCCCGTCTACGGCTCGGCCGGCGCCGCGACGCGCTACTTCTTCGAGCGCTGGTACGACGGCGCGCGCCTCGACCGGCTCTTGGCGGCCGCACCCGTCCATGAACTCTCGCGCGAGCTCGTACGTCTGGAGCCGAACTGGAACCGTCTCTACAACCGGCACTTCCCGAAGCTTCTGCCGCTCGGGCCGTTCTTCGGTCTGCTCGGGCGCGAGGTCGCCGGCCGCGGCGGCGATGTCGCCCGGCTCGTTTTGGAGCGCTCAACATGAACAGAGGGGCACGACACCGGCAGAAGCGGCGACGAGGATCGCCGCTCGCCGACTTCGGCCGCGCCGCGGGCAAGTGCGTACGGTCATCGATTTCGTTATGGGAAGGGCGGACTGTCCTTCTCTAGCGGCGCGCGAACTCGAACCGGGTCGCGTACATGAGATTGCTCGTGAGCACCTCGAACGTGCAGGTCGAGCGCCTCGGAGCGCCGGACGGCCTTGCCGGAACCGATCCGGACCACGCCTGACCGGGCCGCAGCCGGACGAACTTGTACGGGGGCCGGTTGATGATCGAGAGCAGGCGTCCGTTTCGGTGCAGCTCGAACCGAAGCGGCTCGACCGCAACGACGGTGACATGGAACGTCCCCCTCGAGCAGCCGTAGACGACGAGCCTCCCGTCCTGCCGGATCTCGCCGTTCGGCCTGATCCCCGATTGGGCGGTCGACATGCGAAAGGGCGGGCGGAGGCGCCAGAGCAGCAGGCCAGCCTGCTCAGTCCCGGGGGTCGCGATCGACCAGATCGGCCTGCCGACGAAGTGGAAAGTCGCCGAGGCAACGACGTAGCGCTCCGGCGCCGCCCGTCCGTCCCGGAGGACGACCCGTCCATCGCCCCGCACGCCGATCGTGGACTGGGGAAGCGGGCCGGGGACGTGCTTCCCCGGGAGGTCGTAGACGGAGCGGACCGCGCGGTTCCAGAACACCGTCTCCCAGACCTCGTTCCAGAAGAAGTCGCCGTCGTAGAGGTAGGCGGTGGGCCGGCCGACCACCGCCGGGTCGATCCACCGCCGGATCGGCCCCACCAGCTGCGTCCGCTGACGCGTGGCCTGCTCCGCGACATAGCGGCCGGCCGCGTACGAGGTTGCGGCAAGCGCGGCGAGGAGCGCGACCGGCAAGATGACGACGAAGCGCGGGGGAAGCAGCACGAACAGCGCCGCAACGAGCGTTGCGCCGCCGAAGACGATCACCTCGATGTTCGCCCCCGGGTCGCGCTCGAGCAGGCGGAAGAACGGCACCAGCGAGAACGCATCCGGAAGGGCGCCCTCGTTGATCAGGTTCTTCACCGGCAGGCTGAGCACCGGGATCGCGGCCGCTACGGCTACGACCGACGTGCGGAGATGCGGACGAGCCGCGCCCCTGTCGAGAAAGAGGCCGAGCGCGAGGAACAGCAGCGGGGCCGCGGGAAGCAGGTTTCGCTCGGCCAGGCGATCCACGTGCCGCGAGGCGAACGTTCCGACCTGGACGAGAAGCCAGATGGTGCTGGAGATCGAGACGGCGAGAAAGGCGCGCGTCGGCTCCGAGCCCTCCCGCCCGAGCGTGGCGTCGATCGCGACCAGAGCGAGCGCGCACGCCGGGAAGAGCCCGGTCATCAGGAGCAGGTCGCCGGTGTGGTAGGCGATGTACTCCAGCGCGTCCGTAATGCCGTAGCTCGAGTTTCCGGCGGCGGCGTACGCGCCGAGCACCTGGTTCCAGGGCCCGCCCTGCGCGAGGCGCCATGCGGTCCAGGCGAAGCCCACCAGCCCAAGGCCTGCGAACGTAGGCCAGAGGAGGATCGTCCCGGCGAGCCGGCGGTCGAAAGCGGCTTTCAGGACCACGGCGGTGGCGAGGATCGGGAGAAGCACAACCGCCTGCAGACGCGTGGCCGCCGCAAGCGTGAACGCAAGCACGAACACCGTCTGGCTCCCGAGCGTCGGACGCGAGAGCGCACGCGCCAGCGCCCAGAACGCCAGTACGGAAACCGGGTAGAAAGCGACCTCGCTCATGACGAGGCCGGAGTAGGCGAGCCCGGGGATGGCGAGCGTCAGAGCCGTTGCGAGCAGAGCCCAGGGGTGGGACATGAGAGAGCGCCCCCAGAGGTACACGGGGACCGCGGCCAGGGACATGACGAGCGCCTGGAGGCCCTTCAGGAGCGCATAGCCTCGCTCGAGGTCGTCGAGACCCAGTAGCGAGCCGGTCAGCACCGGGTAGACGAGGCTGTAGAACGCCGTCGGGCCGTCCAGGATCGTGAGCCGGCCGGCTCGGTAGAGGTTCTGGCCGAGCATCCCGTAGATCATCTCGTCGGGCGCGATCCAGGGAACGGGAATCCCTCGCGAGGCCCAGAATCGCAGCGCAGTCGAGAGGCCGACCAGCAGCGTCAGGAGCGCCCAGGCCGGGACTTGCACGAGCGCGCTTGCGACCGCGCCGACGAGCGACCCGACTGGTGGGCCGAAGCGGGCAGACCGCGTGCGGAGCTCCTGCACGGCCTGGATCATGGCAAAGCCGTCCGCCGTGCCCTCGCTCTGCCGGATCGGGGTGGCCCGCCTGCAGCCATCAGGCAGCCTGCCTGAGGCCGCTGCTCTACGTCGTTCGGCGCATACCGAGCTCGTGACGCGGAAAACCGTCGCTAGCGAGGTCGGGGACGAGCTGGTCGATCTCGGGAAGACGGTCGGGTGTCAATCTCACGGCTGCCACGAGCCTCCTGAACTCACGGAACTCGTCGGCGGACAGAGTCCGTCCGACTCGAGCGTCGAGAAAGTTCCGGACGACCGGATACGCTCCTTGTTGATACGACCACACGGCAGGCACGATGTTCCTAGCGACGAGACTCGGGGCAATCTGGATCTCGGCGTTGTGAGCGTCGTAGCGGGGGATCTCGAGTACCGCTCGGTCATCTCCGTCGATCGCCGGCCCACCGATCTCGATGTCGTCATGCTCGAGCAGGTGAATTGAAGTTAGATCGGCGCCGAGCCTACGCACCCGGTCGAAGAGCGTCGGGTCACGGGTGATTGGGCTCGCGGCGAACTCGCACCGCAAGCGTCCGTCGGGACACCGTGGTGAGTCTATGCGTCACGGTGGCTCGCTTCGGAGCGCCGTCCGACGCGATCCATACGCTGCTCCCCCGATGCACTCTGACGAGACTCGATCCGACGCTCCGGTCAGTGGCGGCCCCTCCT
>JBBRYW010000171.1:0-6721 GCA_038237235.1 Gaiellales bacterium | reverse complement strand
GCGCGGCCCCGGTAGACGACGTTGAAGTTGTGGAAGTCGCGGCCCGCGGCGCCGGCGATGAGCACTCGGGTGCGATTCATTGCATAGATCATATGCAGTATGCAAGACGGCGAGACCCGCCGCTCGAGGGCGCTAGTCTGGGGCGATGGGCGTGATCGAGGCCCACGAGCTCGTGCGGACCTATCGCACCACGACCGGAACCCTCCGGCGCCGGAGCGTGGACGTCGAGGCCGTCCGCGGCGTGTCGTTCGACGTGAGTGAAGGCGAGCTCTTCGGGCTACTCGGCCCAAACGGCGCGGGAAAGACGACGACGATCAAGATGCTGATCACCTTGCTGATCCCGACCGCCGGATCGGCCCGCGTGCTCGGCCACGACGTCGTCCGAGAGGCGCAGGAGGTGCGCCGCTCGATCGGCTACGTCTTCGGCGGCGAGCGAGGCGTCTACGAGCGGCTCTCGGCGCTCGACAACCTGCGCTACTTCGCAGAGCTCTACGGCGTTCCTGGTCGCGAGCAGAAGCCCCGCATCGAGGAGTTGCTCGAGCTCGTCGGTCTGAAGGGGCGGGAGAAGGAGCGCGTCGAGGGTTACTCGCGGGGAATGAAGCAGCGCCTCCACGTTGCCCGCGGACTGCTCCACGACCCGCCGGTTCTCTTCCTCGACGAGCCGACGATCGGCCTCGACCCGGTCGGAGCCCGCGAGCTCCGGGCGCTGATCGCCGACCTCGCGGCTGCGGGCAAGACCATTCTGCTGACGACGCACTACATGTTCGAGGCGGACGCCCTCTGCGACCGGATCGCCGTGATCTCGAACGGGCGGATCGTCGGTGCCGGCACGCCTGCGGAGCTGAAGAGCGATGTTGCCGACGGTGCCGTGACGGAGATCGAGGTGTTCGGCGTCGGCGAGCCTGTGCTGGATCAGCTGCGCGCGCTCCAAGGCGTGACGGCCGTGGCGGTCGAGGAGCACGAGCAGAAGCAGTTGCTCGTCGTGCAGACGACCGGCGAGCGGGAGATGACCCAGACGCTCCTCACGTGCCTCGACGGAGTCTCGGTCGGCCGCGTCTCCTCGCGCGAGCCGACGCTCGAGGACGCCTACGTCGCGCTTGTGACCGCGGACACAGGCCCGTAACCGAGATGCGGACGATCAAGCTCCTCTTTGTCGGCTGGGTGCACCACTTCAAGCTGCTGTCGCGGTCGCCGTTCGACGTGGGCTCGGTGGCCGTGTGGCCCCTCTTCTTCGCGACGATCGCGTTCTTCATGTTCCGCGCCGGAGGGAACCCGCAGCTGCTCCTGCCGGCAGCGCTCGGCTCGGCGGTAATGGGCATCTGGTCGTCGACGAGCGTGGCCGCGAGCTCGGCGATGCAGCGCGAGCGCTGGCACGGGACGCTCGAGCTGCTGGTCGCCGCCCCCGTTCCCTTTCCGGTCGTTCTGCTGCCGATCACGATCGCGATGTCGACTCTGGGCATCTACTCGCTTGTCGCGACGCTCGCCTGGGGTCACTTCCTCTTCGGAATCCCGATCACGATCGTCCATCCGCTGCTCTTCGGAGTGGCGGTCGTCGCGACCATCGGGTCGGTTGGCCTCCTGGGCTTCCTGCTCGCTGTCACGGTGGTGCGGTACCGGTCGGCCTGGGCGCTCGGGAACGTGCTCGAGTACCCGGTCTGGCTCGTTGCCGGGCTGCTCGTTCCGCTCTCGCTCCTGCCCGACTGGGTTCGGCCGATCTCGTGGGCGCTCGCACCGACCTGGGGCATGAACGCCCTGCGCGAGTCGGCTATCGGTGGATCGCCGTTTCCGGACGCGGTGCTCGCCGTCTTGCTCGGGGCCGGTTACGCGATTCTCGGCGCCGTGCTCGCCGAGACGATGCTCCGCTCGGCCCGGCGGCGCGCGACGCTCTCGCTGACATGAGGGCGGCCCGCCTCTTCTTCGTGGGCGGCGCAATCAGCTACCGGGCGCTCTTCGGCTGGCTGAGCCCGTGGATCTACGTTCCCAGCCTGCTCGTCGCGCCGATCTTCCAGATCCTGCTCTTCGCCTACGTCGGTCGCGCGGCGCACCTGCGCTCGGACTCGTTCTACGTGATCGGCAACGCCCTCCAGTACGCGTCGATCCCGTGCCTGTTCGCCATGAGCCAGACGATCGCGGGCGAGCGCTGGTCGAACACGCTCGCGGCTGTGCTCGCCTCCCCGGCTCCTCGCCTGCCGCTGTTCCTGGGGCGGGCGCTGCCCGTCGTCGTGAACGGCGCCCTCGTGTCGGGTTTCGCGCTCGCCGCAGGCTCGATCCTGCTCGGCGTCCACGTGCCGGTTGCCGCGCTGCCAGGGTTGGTGCTTGCCGTCGCGGCGGCCGCCTTCTCGTGCACGGGGCTCGGGCTCGTCAATGCCTCGATCGGGCTGCGGATTCGCGAGATCGCGGTTCTCTCGAACATCCTGTTCGGCTTCCTGCTCGTCTTCTGCGGCGTGAACGTTCCACTCGACGTCTTGCCCGGCTGGATGAGCGGCGTGGCGAAGGTGCTGCCCCTGACGCACGCGATCCAGGCCGCGCGCCGCGTGGTCGAGGGCGCCTCGCTCGGAAACGTCTCGAGCCTGCTCGCGGCCGAGATCGGCACCGGCCTCGCCTATGCAGCCGCCGGTGTGGCCCTCCTTCGCTTCTTCGAGCGCTCGAGCCGCCGGCACGCGACCCTCGATCAGGCATGAGACGGACGCTTCGCCTCATGTGGGTCGGCTGGCGCTTCAACCTGAAGATGCTCACGCTCTCGAGCTTCTTCCTGCTGACCTCGGCGATCCAGCCCGTCGTCTTCGCCACCATCGCCTTCTTCATGTGGCGGGCGGGTGGCCGCGGGCAGGCGCTTCTGTACGTCGCGCTCGGCGCGGGGCTGATGGGGATCTGGTCGTCGACCCTCTTCGCCTCGGGCGGCGCGATCCAGTGGCAGCGCTGGCAGGGGACGCTGGAAGTCTCGATCGCGGCGCCGGCGCGATTCGTCCTCGTGCTTGTCCCGATGACGCTCGCGAACGCGACGATCGGCCTCTACTCGCTGACCGCGACGCTCGCCTGGGGCCGCCTCTTCTTCGGCGTTCCGCTCTCGATCGAGCATCCCCTGCTCTTCGCGCTCGCCGTGCCGGCGACGATCCTCGCTCTCGGCCTGCTCGGGCTCGTCCTCGCCTCCACGTTCATCCTCTACCGCAACGCGAATGCGATGTCGAACCTGCTCGAGTATCCGGTTTGGCTCGTCTCAGGCCTTCTGACGCCGCTCTCGCTCTTTCCCGGCTGGGTCAGGCCGCTCTCGTGGGTGCTGGCACCGACCTGGGGCGTCAAGGCCATCCGCGGGGCGGCGCTCGGCGGCGGAGAGCCACTCTTCGCGATCGGCATGTGCCTCGCGCTCGCCGCTATCTACCTCGTGCTCGGGACCGTGTTGCTGCGCAACTTCGAGCGGCTCGCGCGGGAGCGCGCCACGCTCTCGCTGACGTGACGAACCTGCGCATCTTCTTCGTCGGCGGCTACATCGCCTACCGGGCGCTGTTCAACTGGATGCACCCGACCTACTACATCCCGACGATGCTCGGCAGTCCACTGTTCCAGATCCTCTTCTTCGCGTACATCGGCCGCGCGATCAACCTGCGGAACGACAGCTTCTTCGTCGTCGGCAACGCAGTCCAGGTGAGCTCGATGGCGGGCATCTACGGGATGGCGATGACGATCGGCGGGGAGCGCTGGACGCAGACGCTCTCGCCGCTGCTTGCCTCGCCCGCGAACCGGCTCGCCCTCTTCCTCGGCCGCGCCATGCCGTTGATCGTCAACGGCGTGATCGTGTCCGTCTTCGGCTTCGTCGTCGGTCGCCTGCTGCTCGACTTCCACCCGCCCGGCTCCGCGCTGGCTCCGCTCGGGCTGGTGGTGGTTGTCTCGGCGGCCGCCTGCACGGCGTTCGGCCTGGTCGTCGGCGCGATCGGTCTCCGCGGACGCGACGTCTTCTTCCTCGCGAACCTCGTCTATTTCCTAATGCTGCTGTTCTGCGGCGTCAACGTGCCGATCGAGACGCTCCCCGGTTGGATGCAGGCGGTCGGGCGAGCGTTGCCGCTGACGCACGGGATCAAGGCCGGTCGCGAGGTCGCCGCGGGCGCGTCGCTCTCGCACGTCCGCGGCCTGCTCGGGACAGAGCTCGCGCTCGGCGCGGTGTACGCGGCGCTCGCCTACACGCTCCTGCGCTTCTTCGAGGCAGACGGCCGGCGCCGCGCGACGCTCGAGACGATGTAGCCTGGTCGCCATGCCCCGGTTCGGAGGAGCGCTCAACGAGCAGATCGGCCGCGAGCTCGCCGCGTCGCAACAGTACGTTGCGATCGCCGTCTACTACAACTCCGAGACGTTGCCCGGGCTGGCGGGTCACTTCTACCGGCAGGCAGTCGAGGAGAGAAACCACGCGATGATGCTCGTGCAGTACCTGCTCGATGCAGATCTTCCCGTCACTGTGCCGGGCGTCGCTGCCCCCGAGACGCAGTTCACCGACCCCGTCGCGCCCGTCGCGCTCGCGCTGGAGCAGGAGAGGGCGGTCACGCGGCAGATCAGCGAGCTCGCCGCGCTCGCGCGGGAGGAGCAAGACCTCGTGGGCGAGCAGTTCCTGCACTGGTTCCTGCAGGAGCAGCGCGAGGAAGTCGCGAGCATGTCCGACCTGCTGAAGAACGTCGAACGGGCGTCCGCGTCGAATCTCCTCCTCGCGGAGGAGTACCTCGCGCGGACGCAGGTCGGCGACCAGGGCGTCGACCCGGCGGCTCCGGCGGCGGCCGGCGGCGCGCTCTAGCGCAAGACCTCGGCCGCGCGGTCGACGACAGCGCCCAGCTCGAGCGGGGCGCCCGCGACTTCGCCGAGCAGCTCGTCCGCATTCTGGCTCTGTCCGAGCGTCCAGAGCTCGCGGAGCAGGGAGCCTGCCTCGCGGCGCGAGAACCAGGCGGCGCCGAACTGCTCGCGCAGGAACGTGCGCATGTGCGCCTCGAACGCCCAGGAGCGCAGGTACGAGGAGGCGTAGAAGCCGGCGTCGATGTCATCCAGATAATCGGCCTCGCTCGGCTCGATCTTGAGCGCCTCGGAGAGTAGCTCGACGTAGCGCGGCTGCAACGCGGCGACGTCGGCGGCCGCATGGAGCTCGAGCTCGTACAGCAGCTTGGCGCAGTAGCGGCGCATCCTGTAGAGATACGTCGCCGCGCTCTCCGCCGCGAAGTCGTGGGGTCTCGGCACGTCGAGTCGCCGGCTCAGCCAGGCGGGGTCGCTCGTCAGCTGCTCGAGAAGGGCCGCCCACCCTTCCGTGACGGCGTTGTCGCCGAGTCGCCGCTCCTCGACCGAGAGGCTCGAGGAGGTGTGCGCGAAGTGCTCGGCGTGGCCGGCCTCGTGGAAGAGCACATGCCAGTCGATCGCGCCGCCGATCGGCGAGATCATGAGGACGACTCGCTCGGGAATCTCGATCCCGAAGCAGTAGGCGCGAGGCACCTTCTTCGGGCGCTGCTCGAGGTCGAGCCGGATGTTTCGCTGCCCATGCAGATCGATTCCGAGATCGCCGAGCGTACCCTCCAGCGCCGGCAGCATCCCGTGCCTCGGAAACGCACGATCCCACTCCGGGGCTCTGAAGACCCGCATCACGTCCCACCGGCCCGCCTCGTCGAGCCCGACGCCTGTTCGTGCACGGAAGAGCCTGTCGACCGACTGCTCGTAGAGCCGCTCCGTCGCGTCGAGCACCTCCTCGCACTGGCCGGCGAGCTCGTCGAGCGGGAAGCCGAAGCGTCGGTACAGGTCGAGGTAGGTCGAGCCGCCGAGGTCGGCGGCAGCCAGGTGGGCGGTCTGCCAGGCTTCGAGCTGAACCGGCAGGAGGTGCTCCTCGGTCAGCTCGACCCGCGAGCGGTCGAGGCGCTCGCGGCGGTCGCGGTCGGGCTCGTTGGCGAGCCTCGAGCGGAGAGCGCGGAAGGGGATCTCCTCGCCGTCGAGGCTGGCGGTGAGCTCGGCTTCCAGGGCAGCGATCCTCTCGTCGTGCTCGCGCCTCGCCGCACCGATGTAGCCCTCACACGCAAAGCGCCACAGCTCGCGCACCCGGGAGCTGTCTCCCACGGCGGCGCCGATCGAATTGACCCGGTCCCACCTGATCAGGTCGGCGCGGCGCTCGTAGATCGGCTCCAGCTCGAGCGTGTCCTTCAGGCCGGCGAAATGGAGGTAGTACTCCTCGTCGAGCTCTGCGAGGAAGCGATCTGCCCCCTCGCGGTATGCGTCGAGCTCTCGAGCGGTCGCTGCGGGTGCGGCCACGCTCCTCAGGATATGTGGCCGTGGGGGAGTTTCGCGTCAGAACGGAGCGTCGCACGCAGCTCGTCGACATCACTGCGCGCGTTCAGGAAACGCTGGGCGAGGCCGAAGGCGCAGCCGCGGCCCTCGTCTTCGTTCCGCACACGACCGCGGCCGTGACGATCAACGAGCACGCCGACCCTGCGGTCGCGCGCGACTTCGAGCGTGCGCTCGAGCGCATGGTCGGCGACGACTGGGGCTGGCAGCATGTCGAGGCGGGGGAGGAGAATGCGGCGTCCCACATCCGCGCGTCGCTGATGGGGACGCAGGTGACGGTTCCGCTCGAGCGGGGCCGGCTCGCCCTCGGCACCTGGCAGGGGATCTTCCTGTGCGAGCTCGACGGGCCGCGCGAGCGGCGCGTGGTCGTGACCCGGCTGGCCTGAGAGGCCTCTGAGACTGGACGCCGTCGCGGCGATGGGGG
>JBBRYW010000170.1:0-6786 GCA_038237235.1 Gaiellales bacterium | reverse complement strand
GCCGCGCCGGCGGTCGCAGAATTGTGACATAGCGGGGGCCAGCGGGTTAGGCTTCGGGGTAGTGACGCGACGCAAGCTGATCGTCGTCTCGAACCGCGGCCCGGTGACCTACCGCCGCGACGAGGACGGCAAGCGGATCGCCCGGCGCGGCGGCGGCGGGCTCGTCACGGCCCTTCGCAGCCTCGTCTCAGAGCAGGACGTGACCTGGATCGCGAGCGCCGCCACGGACGAGGACCGGGCCGTCCTGGCCGAAGGCGGCGGCGGAGCGATCTCGGAAACGGCGCGGGACGGCTCGAGCTTCCGGCTTCGCCTCGTCGCACACGACGAGGCGGCCTACGACTGGTTCTACAACGTCGTCTCGAACCCCACGCTGTGGTTCCTCCAGCACTACCTCTGGGACCTCTCGCAGAGACCGTCGCTGGACAAGGGCCTGCACCACGCCTGGCACGAGGGGTACATACCGGTCAACGCCGCGTTCGCCGACGCCGTCGTCGACGAGCTGGAGGTGGAGCCCGACGCGGCCGTGCTCTTCCACGATTACCACCTCTACCTCGCTCCACGGCTCGTCCGTGCGCTCCGCCCGGACGCCAGGCTCGCCCACTTCGTCCACATTCCGTGGCCGCAGACCGACTACTGGCACGTGCTGCCACGCTCCATCCGCTGGGCGATCCACGACGGCCTCCTGGCGAACGACCTGGTCGCGTTCCACACGGAGCGCTGGCTGACCAACTTCCTCCGCTCGAGCGAGGACATTGCCGGAGCGTCATCAGACTACGAAGCCGGCTCGGCCGACTACGAGGGCCGCCGCGTGACCGCCGTTGCCCGGCCGATCTCCGTCGATCCGTCCGAGTTCGACGAGCTCGCGCGAAGCGACGCTGTCCTCACGGCGGAGGCGGAGATCGAGGCCAGGCGGCCCGGTTGCCTGATCCTTCGCGTCGACCGCACCGATCCGTCGAAGAACGCCGTGCGCGGCTTTCGCGCCTTCGAGCTCTACCTCGCGGACCATCCGGAGGCGCACGGCCGGGTTCGGATGCTCGCGCTGCTCGATCCCTCCCGCCAGGACATTCCCGAGTACGCCGAGTATCTCGGCGCGATCCAGCGCGCGGCGCGCGCGGTCAACGACCGCTTCCAGCTGGAGGGCTGGATCCCGATCGAGCTTCGAATCGAGGACAACTTCCCTCGCTCGGTCGCGGCCTACAAGCAGTACGACGTGCTGCTCGTGAACGCGATCTTCGACGGGCTGAACCTGGTCGCGAAGGAGGCGCCGCTCGTGAACGGGCGCGGCGGCGTGCTGATCCTGTCCGAGAACGCGGGTGCCTACGAGGAGTTGGGGGAGTGGGCGCTACCGGTCAACCCGTTCGACATCTCCGGGCAGGCCGAGGCGATCCACGAGGCAATCGAGATGAGCGAGCAGGAGCGGCACGCGCGGCTCGACGGCATACGCCGGCACGTGCGCGACCACGATCTCGCCGCCTGGCTCGAGCTCCTGCTCGCCGATCTCGACCGCAGCACCGCTCGAGTGCGGCACTAGTGACCCGTTGATGGCTGCGGAGGAGAGCCGGCTGACGCACGTCGACGAGTCAGGCGGACTGCGAATGGTCGACGTCGGCGACAAGCCGGTCTCGCGCAGGCGGGCGAGCGCTACCGCCACTGTCACGATGGCGACTGAGACGGCGGCCCGCCTGCAGAAGCTGCCGAAGGGCGACGCGCTCGCGGCCGCGCAGATCGCCGGGATCATGGCGGCGAAGCGGACGAGCGAGCTGATCCCGCTCTGCCACCCTCTGCCGCTGACGGTCGTGAACGTGGCGCTTCGCGTCGGCGAGGATCGCGTCGAGATCTCGGCCTCGGCCGAGACAACCGCGCAGACCGGGGTCGAGATGGAGGCGCTCGTTGCAGCTTCGGTGGCTGCTTTGACGGTCTACGACATGGCGAAGGCCGTGGACAAGGAGATGGTCGTCACGGAGGTCAGGCTGGTGGAGAAGACGAAGGACGCCGTCTGAGAGCCGCCGTCCTCACCGTCTCGGACGGCGTCACCGCCGGCGAGCGCGACGACCGAAGCGGCGACCTGCTCGCCGAGCTGCTGGCGGCGGACGGCTATGACGTCGAGCGGCGAGTCGTCCCCGACGAGCGCGATCGAATCGCCGGCGCCGTCGTGGAGCTCGCCGAGAAAGCGGTGCTCGTCCTGACGACTGGCGGCACCGGCCTGGCTCCGCGCGACGTCACCCCGGAGGCGACGAGCGAGGTACTCGACCGGGCGGCGCCCGGGATCGCCGAGGCCCTTCGTGCCGACTCGATCGCGAAGACGCCGCACGGGCTGCTAGCGCGAGGGGTCGCCGGCGTGCGCGGGCGTACGCTCGTCGTCAATCTCCCGGGGTCGACCGGCGGCTGCCGTGACGGCTTCGCGGTGCTTCGGCCAGCGCTGTCGCATGCTCTCGGGCTGCTGGGGGGCGAGCAGACGGCGCACGAGCAGACGTGACGGGCGCCGTAGCGGTCCTGCCGAGGCGCTTCGCCTCCCTCGTGAAGATCGAGCACACGCTGTTCGCGCTCCCCTTCGCGTACGTTGGTGCCCTGCTCGCGGTCAACGGGATCCCGAGCGCCCACGACCTGCTGTGGATCACGCTCGCGATGGTCGGCGCGCGCTCGCTCGCGATGGCCCTGAACCGGCTGATCGACACCGGCATCGACGCGCGGAACCCGAGAACCGCGCGACGGGAGCTGCCGAGCGGGCTCCTCGCTTCCCGGCAGGTCTGGCTCTTCTGCCTCGTCTCGCTGGCGCTCTTCCTCGTCGCGGTCTTCCAGCTCGACCCGGTCGTTCGCTGGCTGTGGCCGATCCCGCTGCTGGGCTTCGTGGTCTATCCGTACCTCAAGCGCTTGACGTGGTTGGGGCACCTGTGGCTCGGCGCGGTCGACGGCCTCGCTCCGGTCGGCGCGTGGGTCGCGATCACAGGGCACCTGCCGTGGCAGCCGTGGGTGCTCGGGGCGGCGGTGGCGGCCTGGATCGCCGGGTTCGATCTCTTCTACGCGCTGCTGGATCTGGAGGTCGACCGCGAGCAGGGACTCCACTCCGTCGCCGCTCGCTTCGGCGTGCGGGGGGTTTTTCTCGGCGCACGAGGGCTGCACGCGCTGACCGTCGGGCTGCTCGTCGCGGCCGGCCTCGGGCTGGCGGTCGGGCCTGTCTACTGGCTCGGCGTCGCCGCGGTCGCCGGTCTGCTCGTCTACGAGCACACCATCGTGAGCCCCGGGGACCTGCGCCGGCTCGACGCCGCGTTCTTCACGGTCAACGGCGTGATCAGCATCGCGTTCTTCGCCTTCGTCTCACTCGACGTGCTCTGACCGTGATTACCGCTCGCGATCTGAGCAAGCGCTTCGGCGACAAGCGCGTCTTGCGGGGCCTCGACCTCGACGTCTCCCGCGGCGAGCTGCTGGTCGTCACGGGGCCGAACGGCTCGGGAAAGACGACGCTCCTGCGGCTCTTCGCAGGGCTCGCCGCGCCGAGCGGCGGCGAGCTCGGCATTGCGGTCGAGCGGAGCGCGATCGGCTTTCTCGGCCACGAGCCGCTCGTCTACCAGGAGCTGAGCGCGGTCGAGAACCTCGATCTCTACGGGCGCCTCTATCGCATTCCCGAGCGGCGCGAGCGGGTCGGGATGCTGCTCGAGCGGTTCGGGCTCTGGGAGGCGCGCGCCGAGCGCGTCGGCTCGTTCTCGCGCGGGATGCTCCAGCGGCTCGCGCTCTGCCGGACGCTCCTCCACGAGCCCGAGCTCCTGCTGCTCGACGAGCCGTTCAACGCCCTCGACAGCCGGGGCATCGAGCTACTCGAGAGCGAGCTGGCCGAACGCCACGGCGCCCAGACGATGATCGTCGCGACCCACGACCCGGCACGCCTCTCGCCGCTCCGCCCCGCGCGGCTGGCGCTCGGATGAGCCCTGCGGCGCCTTCCAGCGGGGACGAAGGGAGAGCATGACAACGCTATGCGTCCGGGATCGCCGCATTCCCGCCGCGGGTGGACTTGCGCCAACCCGCAGCAGCCTCAAATGTTTTCACCATGACGCACGCTACGCGTCCGGGATCGCCGGACCCACGCCTCGGGCGGACTTGCGCCAACCCGCAGCAGCTTCGAAGGCCTTGGTCGTGACTCGGTACCTGCAGGACGTCGGCGTGCTGGCCCGCAAGGACCTGCTGCTGGAGCTCCGCGCCCGCGACACCGTGCCGGCGCTCCTCCTCTTCGTGATCTCGACGCTCGTCGTCTTTCACTTCGCGCTCCCGGCACAGAGCTCGCGCGACGCCGGCCTCGGCCTACTCTGGGTCGCGATCCTCTTCACGGCGATCCTCGGCCTCACTCGCGCCTTCGTCGCCGAGCGCGAGCACGGGCTACTGGACGGCCTCGTGCTGGCGCCGTGCGACCGGAGCGCCATCTGGCTCGCGAAGGCGCTCGCCACGCTCGCCTTCCTGCTCGTCGCCGAGGCCGTTGCGCTGCCCGCGTTCCAGCTCTTCTTCTCCGGGCTCAACGCGGCGACGGTGGCCGGTGTGCTCCTTGCGGACATCGGTGTCTGCGCGGTCGGGACGCTGCTCGCTGCGATGGCGTCGGCGAGCCGAGCGCGCGAGCTGCTGCTGCCGCTGCTCTTCCTGCCGCTTGCAATCCCGCTGATCGTGGGCGGCGTGGGCGCGGGGGTTGTCGACGAGCCTGCTCGTTATCTGGCCTTCCTCGCCCTGTACGACCTCCTTTTCGCGATACTGGCCTGGGCGAGCTTTGAGTACGTCATCACCGAATAGTCGCCACCTGGCCCTACCGGCGGCTGCGCTCACGCTGTTGACCGGCGGAATCGCGCTTGCTCTCTACGTCGTTCCGAACGACGCGGATCAGGGCTTCAGCCAGAAGATCTTCTACATCCATGTTCCGATCGCGCTGACCGCGTACGCGTGCTTCGGCTGGGCGGCCTGGAAGGCGTTTCGCCTCCTCTCGCGGGGCGACGAGCGGTACGACCTCGAGAGCTATACCGCCGTGCACATCGGTGTCATCTTCGGCGTCCTGACTCTCGTCACGGGATCGATCTGGGCGAAGATCTCCTGGGGCCACTGGTGGGTCTGGGGCTCGCGCCAGCTCGTGCTCTTCCTCGTGCTCTTCCTTTTCTACTCGGCCTACTTCATGCTCCGCTACTCGGTCGAGCCGGGCAGGCAACGGGCGAACATGTCCGCGGTCTACGCGCTCTTCGGGGTCGTCCTCGTGCCCGTCAGCTTTCTCGCGATCCGGCTCGCGCAGGACTTCGTTCACCCGGTCGTCTTCAACCGCCACGGGCCGCAGATGTCCGCGGGGATGTTCGCCACCTTCTGCGTTTGCGTCGCGGGAGCTCTGGCCCTCGCCGGTTCGCTGTACGCGAACGAGCTGACCGGCAAGCGCCTGGATGCACGCCTGCGAGAGCTCAGGGAAGCGCTCGCGTGACGAGCTCCGAGAGATACGTGCTCGCCGCCTACCTCGTCGTCTTTGCGGCCGTGCTCGCGTACGTTCTCATCTTCGCCGGCAAGCTGGCCCGGCTCGAGCGTGAGATCGCGCAGCTGACCGAGCTCGCCCGGAGGAGACGCCCCGACCCAAAGCCCGCGGTCGAGCGCGAGGAGGCGCCGGTTGGCTGAGGCTCTCTTCTTCCCCGCTCTCCTCGCCTACGGGCAGGCGGCCCTCGCGTTCTTCGGCAACACGAGGCATCCGGGACGCCTCGGCGTGCTCGGCACCTGGGGCGTCAGGCTCGGCTGGACGTCGCAGTCGGCCCTGCTCGTCCTGCAGGCGGCTCGGGCTCAGCGCTTTCCCTGGGACACCTGGGCGGGTGCGCTCAACCTCTTCGTTTGGCTGGTCGTCAGCGCCTACCTGATCTGGGGCTGCAAGGCCCGCTACCGGGTGCTCGGGCTCCTCGTGATGCCGCCCGCTGCGGCGCTGCTGCTCGTCGCCTGGGCGGCCGGAGGGACGAGCGACCGCGGCCGGAGCCGCTACTCCGATCTCTTCCTAGCGCTCCACGTCGGCCTCGTGCTCGCCGCGTTTGCGGCCTTCACGCTCGCGGCCGGGCTCTCAGGGCTCTTTCTCTGGCAGGAGCGCAGGCTGAAACGGCGCGAGGCCGGCATCCTCAGCCTTCGCGGCCCCTCGCTGGTCGCACTAGACCGGCTCGTCGGCCGGACGATCGCAATCGGGCTGCCGACGCTGACCGTCGGCGTCGCCGTCGGCGTCGCGCGCGTCGTCCGTGAGGGGAGCGGCGTCGATGCGCTGATGCTCGCGACGCTCGTGACCTGGTGCCTGTACGCGGTCTTCCTCGCCCTCCGCTTCGGCCGCGGCTGGCGTGGGCGCCGCGCCGCGCTACTCGCCCTCACCGGCTTCGTCTCCGTCATCCTCGTTCACCTCGCGCTCCCGCTGACGCACGTCTCATGACCGTTGTCCTGGCCGGCATCTCGCATCACCGGGCCCCTCTCGCCCTGCGCGAGCTCGTGGCCGTGTCGCCCGAGGGCGCGCGGGATCTCTCCCAGCATCTCGCCGCCGGTGGGGAGGCGGTGTGCCTGTCGACCTGCAACCGCACGGAGCTCTACCTGGCCCACGACGATGCGGCGCTGGCCGAAGCCCGGGCCGTCCGCGCGCTCGCCGATCTGGCCGGGCTGTCCGAGGCCGAGGTGAGCTCGTTCTGCTACCGGCTGCACGACGACGCGGCCGCGCTCCATCTCTTCCGCGTCTCGGCGGGACTCGACTCGATGGTCCCGGGCGAGGCCGAGATTCTCGGACAGGTCCGTACCGCCTACGAAGTCGGTGCCGCGGGC
>JBBRYW010000169.1:0-6790 GCA_038237235.1 Gaiellales bacterium | reverse complement strand
CTACACGGCTCCCGACTTCAAGCAGCAACTGCTCCAGGTGATCGGCGGCGGCAGCAAGAACGTGATCGTCGACTTCACGAACACCACGTTCATCGACTCGACCACACTCGGCGTCCTCGTAGGCGGCGTCAAGCGGCTGCGTACGAACGAGGGCCAGCTGTCACTGGTTTGCGCCGATCGGAACATCACGAAGATCTTCGAGATCACTGGCCTCGATCGGGTGTTCCCGATCTACCCGACGCGTGGCGAGGCAGTTGCGCAGCTCGACGTCGGTACTCCGTCGGCCTAGCGCGCGCGCCCGCGTGCGCCGCGCTCTGATGCTCGGACTTACGGCCCTCGCGCCCCTGGGGCTTGCCTCGTGTGGAACGGGAGGCGTCTCGCACGCGGGGAGCTCCGCGGATCCGTCTCAGGGCAAGCAGCTGTTCGTGCAAAAATGCGCCAGCTGCCACACCCTGGCCGACGCGGGGTCGAAGGGGCAAATCGGCCCGAATCTCGATGCGTCGTTCGGCCCGGGCCGGAGTCAGGGCTTCAGGCCCAGCACGATCCGCGAGATCGTCCGCGACCAGATCAGCTACCCGGGCAAGGGAACGGGAATGCCTGCCAACTTAGTTACGGGCGACGACCGCGAGTCGGTCGCGGCCTACGTCGCGCAGTGCGCCGGCAGCACCGATCCCTCGCTTTGCAAGGGAGCCGGTGCGAAGGGCGGGGGCGGCACCGACGGCAAGACCATTTTCACGTCGAGCTGCGCGAGTTGCCACACGCTGTCGGACGCCAAGGCGGCCGGCAACATCGGGCCGAACCTCGACCAGCTGAAGCCCGGTTTCGCTCGCGTGCAGAAGCAGGTGATTCAGGGCGGCCAGGTCATGCCCGCCTTCAAGGGACAGCTGAGCGACAAGCAGATCAAGGCCGTGGCGAAGTACGTCTCTTCGGTGGCCGGTAAATAGCGCGGTGCGGCCCGATGCCGCCGACCTCGCTGAGGTTGGGCAGGGTCGCCTGCCCGGATTGCTCGGGGTGGAGGTGCTGGAGGTCGAGCACGGGCGAGCCCGCGCCAGGTTGCTGCTATGGCCCGATCTGCTGGCGCCGAACGGCTACCTGCACGCCGGAACCGTGGTCGCCTTTGCGGACACCTGCTGTTATCCGGACCGAACTTCGTCGCTATCCGCGGTGAGATCGACGACGACATGCGTGATATCGACCTCGAAGCGTTCCCGCGCCCGCTCGACGACGCGCTTCTCGAGCCACTGCGACCGGCCTTCGGGATGCGTCGAGATGATGATCTCGTCCGGACCGAACGTCCTGACCGCGTCCTCGATCGCCTGCAGCGGCTCCCCGTCGCCCACCTGACCGCGCGCGTCGACACCCGCCGCCGCCAGCCGGGCGAGGCTCGCGTCCAGACGCTGCTGAGCGCCGGCTCTCGCCGCATCCTCGTCCGAGGTCCAGTGCCGTAACAACGAGTTCAGCGCGGGGCAGACCACGAGCACGTGCTCATTGACCCCCTCTGACCGCACGTGGATACAGCGCAGCAGCTCGCTCCCGCCGACCGTCTCGTTCGCGACGACCAGGATGCGGCGCTCGTTCTCGGTCGAGTGGCTGACCGCCGCCCTTCTGAGCGGCGCGTCGCCGGTGCGCCGCCGCAGGAGCCAAAAAGCGGTCGCGGTCGTCAGGCCGGCGAACACCAGCGTCCCCGCCCAGGCTCCGCCGACAAGCGAGGCGACGACGATGGCCGCGAAGTAGCCGACCGTCAGCAGCAGGAACCGGTACGCCTCTGCTTCGCTGCGAAACGGGTTGTGCATCAGAGGATGTAGATCGTCGCATAGACCACGATCCACATGACGTCGACGAAGTGCCAGTAGATCCCGGAGATCTCCACCCCGTGGTGGTGCTCCGCCGAGAAGTGCCCACGGAAGCTGCGAATCGTCGCGAACGCGAGCAGCGTAAGTCCCACGAAGACGTGTGCGCCGTGCAGGCCCGTCAGACAGTAGAAGATCGTTCCGAAGGAGCCGTCGTGCGGCGCGAAGCCGATGCGCGAGTACTCCATGACCTGCGTCAGGAGAAATGTCAGGCCCATCAGGAGCGTCAGGACGAGACCGGCCTGCAAACCGGCTCGATTGCCGCGCTTGATGGATGTGAGCGCCCAGTGCATCGTGAAGCTCGAGGTCACGAGGATCGCGGTGTTGATCCCCGCGACGAAGATCGGCAGATGAAACGGTGGAAGCGGCCACGGCTCGCCGTTCACGACTCGCACGAAGAAGTAGGCGGTGAAGAACGAGCCGAACAGCATCACCTCGGATGCGATGAACAGGAACATTCCGAGCGTCCGCGCGTCGACGCGCGAGCTCTGGTGCGCTACTGGCGGTCCGTGGGGCGCCCCGGCGTGCGCAGCCATCAGACGGCCGCCTCGACCTCGGGCTCCACCTCAACGTGCTCGACCGGTACTCCGGCCCCCTTGCGCAGCCGGTCGACGAGATTTCCGCGTAGCCACGGGCTCCGCTGGATCCCGGGGAACGTCGAGACGATGATCTCGTCGACACGCTCGTCACGGACAGCGTGCATGGCGGCGGTATACGGGTCGGGGTGGGCGATCTGACCGTGGGCATCCAACCCGTAGCGGCGCAGCTCGGCGAGCGCGCGCCGGAGGCGACGCTCAGCGTCCGGATGCGCCGACTGGGTCGGGTCGCTCTGCGGCGAGACGATCAGGAAGCTCGCGGGCGACCGGCCTGCTCGCTCGCGGATCCGATCGAGCAGCGCCTCGCCGACAACGGTCTCGTTCGCGACGACAAGCACGTTCGCTTGGCCCTCCGCCGCGAGATCGACGACCACATGCTCGAGCGGAATGTCACCAGCGATCGAGCGCATCCGATCGACGACGTTTCGCCGCAGCCAGCCCGACTTCGGCTGCGGATGGGTCGAGACCACGATCTCGTCCGGCGACGGCTCGCTCTGCGCGATCGCGTCGCGCAAAGCGTCGACAGGCTCCGTGTCCACCACGAGACCGTGCGCGGTGATCCCCTCGCTGTGCAGGATCTCCAGCGTGCGGTCGAGACGCCGGCCGGCCGCGGCCCGGCGGGTGTCCTCGTAGACGACATACCCCTCACGAGGATGGTGGATCGGGCACAGCACGCTGACGGTGATCGGCCCCTCCTCGGCGTGGCGCTCGAGCGTCTCGATTAGGCCCCGGCCGGCAACCGTCTCGTTCGCGATCACCAGAACATGTCGCTCCTTGTTCATGGACCAACCTCTCGAGGCTCACGCGGAGCGTGCGACCGAAGACCGTGGGCGTCACTCCGGCGATCCCGGACGCCTAGCGTGGTCATAGCGCAGCCTCTCGAGGCTGATGCGGAGGGTGCGACCGACGACTGTGGGCGTCACTCCGGCGATCCGGGACGCGTAGCGTGCTCATGCAGCAGCCAAGAACTCGTTTTCGTCGGCCCGACCAGGGAGCGGACTCATCGGGAGGGCACCTCGGCCTCTCCTTCGACCTTGGCTCGACCGCCGTTCAAAAGAGCGTGCGTGGCCCCGGGGACGCCGTATTCGTACGGGCTGCCGACGACCTGCGGGATCTCGTCGAAGTTGAAGACCGGCGGCGGTGACGAGACTTGCCACTCGAGCGTCAGCGCCCGCCAGGGATTCGCCTCGGCGGGCTCCCCGCGCGCCCAGCTGACGATCGCGTTGTAGACGAACACGATGAACGATGCGCCGAGGAAGAACGACGAGATGGAGATGAACATGTTCCAGCCGCTGAACTGCGGATCGTAGTCGGCGACACGTCTCGGCATGCCTTCGATCCCGATCAGGTGCATCGGGAAGAAAGTGAGGTTGAACCCCACAAAGGTAAGCCAGAAATGGAGCTTGCCGAGGCGCTCGTTGTACATGCGACCGGTCATCTTCGGGAACCAGTAGTAGATCCCGGCGAAGATCGTGAAGAGAGATCCGCCGAGCAGCACGTAGTGGATGTGCGCGACGACGAAATACGTGTCCGAGGCGTGGATGTCGATCGGAACAGCGCCGAGGTAGATGCCGGAGAGCCCGCCGATCACGAACATCGAGACGAAGCCGAGTGCGAACAGCATCGGCGTCGTGAAATGAATCTTTCCCTCCCACAGCGTCGCCAGCCAAGAGAAGACCTTGATCCCCGTCGGCACGGCGATCAACATCGACGTGGTCATCATCGGCACGCGCAGCCACGACGACATGCCCGAGACGAACATGTGGTGCGCCCAGACCGAGAAGCCGAGGACGAGAATCGTCATCAGCGAGAGCGCCATCAGCCGGTAGCCGAAGATCGGCTTCCGCGCCATGACGGAGATCACCTCCGAGGCGATGCCGAAGCCGGGCAGCATCATGATGTAGACGGCCGGGTGCGAGTAGAACCAGAAAATGTGCTGGTAGCCGAGCACGAAGCCGCCGCCCTGTGGGTCGAAGAAGTGCGTGTGCATGACCCGGTCGAACAGGACGAAGAACTGCGAGCCGGCAATGAACGGCGTCGCGACGACGACGAGCAGCGACGTCGTGAAGTTGGCCCAGACGAGCAGGGGCATCCGCCAGAACGTCATGCCAGGAGCGCGCATCGTGATGATCGTGACCAGGAAGTTGAGCGCGGTCATGATCGAGGACGCTCCCGCCCACTGCACACCCATGTTGAAGAAGATGTTGCCGTCGCCCCCGATCACCGAGAGCGGCGCGTAGCCCGTCCAGCCCGCGGCGAAGGCTCCACCTGGGTACAGAAAGCTGGAGAGCATCATGATTCCGGCGATCGGCAGGAGCCAGAACGAGAGCGCGTTCAGGCGCGGGAAGGCCATGTCCGGAGCGCCGATCATGAGCGGGATGACGAAGTTCGCGAGACCGGCGAACGCGGGGATGATGAACAGGAAGATCATCAGCGAGGCGTGCACCGAGAAGAGGCCGTTGTACGTCTGCGGGTCGAAGTACTGCGTTCCCGGCCGCGCCAGCTCGGCGCGAATCATCATCGCCAGCAGCCCTCCGGCGAGGAAGAAGAACACCGTCGTCGTCACGTACTGGATGCCGATCACCTTGTGGTCGGTATTCACCCGGAAGTAGTCGCGCCAGCTGTAGGCGCCGTGGCCGGAGTGATCCTCGGGCTCCGTCGGGGCTCCGATCGCCCAGCGTGCCCAGTAGTCGAACGCGCCGAGTCCGGCCAGGAACCCGAGCGGCGCCGCTGTCAGGGCCCCCACCGTGACGATCGCGCGCCAGTCCCAGACCGGATTCCAACCGGCCCACGAGCGGATGCCAACCACGATCCCGAGCCCGATCCCGAAGAAGAGCGCAGTCATCCACGGCACCCGGAGCCAGCCCGGAGCGATCAGGTAGCGCCAGCCGCGCGGCGGTGGCTTCGTAGCATGCACGGCATGCCCGTCTCCGACGTGGTGCTCGACGACTTGGCTCATGGGAGATCCGTTGGCACCCTATGCCGTGCGACGTCGGGGGCCAGCAGAGCGCCGCTCAGGCAAAACCGGGTTCGTAGCGCGGTCAATGCTTCCCCTTCCCCCCTTGCACGAGATATTGCACCAAGGCGTCGAGCTGGGCACTCGGAAGCTGACCGAAGGTCTGCGGCATCACGTTCGCCGGGTAACCGTGCTCGACGTATGCGTTGGGCTTGACGATCGACTCGCGGACGAAGTCGTCGACAGGTTTGCCCGCGCGCTTCGCCTCTGCAGACAGGGTGTCGAGGTTGGGACCGATTTTCGCACTCGAGCCGGCCGGTGAGAAGGTGTGGCAACTGCTGCAGCCGTTATTCGCGTAGACGGTCTTCCCGGCCTGGCCGGCCGGTCCTGCGAGCGCCTTCCCCCCGCGCGTCGTCCAGGCCCTGAAGGCCGCGGGCTTCATCACGATCGCGCTCGACCGCATGAATGCATGCCCGAGCCCGCAGAGCTCAGTGCACTCGACAGGGAAGGTGCCGAGCTTCGTGGGAGTGATCACGAGCGTCGTCTCGATCCCTGGCACGGCGTCCTGCTTCTGACCGAACTCGGGGACGAAGAAGGAGTGGATGACGTCCTTTGCCTGCAGGTGGAGCACGACGGACCTGCCGAGGGGCAGCCGGAGAACCGTGGAAGTCAGATTGTGCTCGTCCGGGTACTTGAAGCTCCAGACGAACTGCTGCGCCGTGACGTCGACGTTCAGCGCGTCGCTCGAGGCCCGCCCGTTCTTCGCCAGCACGATCGCGCTGGCGACGGTGATGACAGTCACGAGAATCGCCGGCACCGCCGTCCAGGCGATCTCGAGCCCCGTGTGGCCGTGGATGGGGGCTCCGTCGGAGTCGTCGTCGGGCCGAGCCCGGAATGCCACCACCGAATAGAGCAAGACGCCGGCGACGACGGCGAAGATGAAGACCGAGATCCCCGTCGTCAGCCAGAAGATGAAGTCGATCCGTCCGCGCTCCCGCGAGGCCTGCTCCGGCAGCCAGGGAATGAAGAGGGCAGCTGCGAGCGCGACGGCGAAGGCGGCCAGAGCGAAGGCCGAGAGCCGTATGACCACTCCGCGATTCACGCCGGGTCGAGCCTACTCAAAGCGCGGGCGCCTCTGCCGGCGTCATCCCGCGCTGACGAACCTCGATTACCCCTCCGGCCGGATGGGTACAAGCATCGGCAACACCAAGGAGGTTTCATGGGACTCGGAGTCGGTTTGTTTCTGTTGTCCCGCGTCATGAATTCTGGCATGGGGGTTAGTGTCGGGCTCCTCGTGAAGGGAGCTGCACGTGGCACGTCCTTCTGTTTTCTCTGTTGAAGACAAGTTCAGGCTCGTTCTCGCAGTCATCGGTGGCGAGATGAGCGTG
>JBBRYW010000168.1:0-6887 GCA_038237235.1 Gaiellales bacterium | reverse complement strand
CCGGCCACGGTCTTGCCGTGGGCAACCGCGACCTGTGCCAGCGAGTGGCCGGGCAGCTCCTGGCGAAGGGCCTTCCGGTCGATGCCGATGTACTGGACGGCGACCTTCAGCAGGCCTCCCTTGAGGTGCTTCCCGTGCTTCGCGTGCGCGGCGCGGGCGTGGCCGCGAACCGCGTCGGCGTTCGGGCTAGCGACGAAGGCGCCCGTCGCGCCGAGAACGAGCACGGTGCCCGCCGCCGTGAGAATCCTCCGTGTACGTGTCTGCATGGATCTCCTTGTTTCGAGGAAACAACAGAAAACCACGTCATCCTCATGAAACGGCCATGGGCTTGTAAAAAGCCGGTAAGAGTCGCGAATCAGAGACCGCGGGGCGGGGGGTGCGGGCGGAAGCCCGCGCGCTCAAGAAAGATGCCGAGCAACCCTATGCCCCCGTGCCGGGCGGGTCAGCCGCCTGCTCGTGGTCGAGGATCCAGAGTGGGCCGTCGCCCGTCTCCACGCGCGCGAGCGCATCGGGATGCTCGCGCAGACTCGTCCGGAGCAGGCGAACCCGCTCCCCGTCGAGCTCCGCGATCGGCCCCGGTACCGGGGCGAGGCCGAACGTGAGATGCCACGCCCGCACCTGGTTGTGGATCGCGCGGGCTGGCTGAGCCCAGTCGACGGTCGCGTAGTCCTCGCCGAAGTGCCCGGCCCAGCTGGCGCCCTCCGCCGCCTGGGGATCGCCCGGGTCTCCGGCCGCGACGCGCTCGAGCACGCGCGGCAGAAGGCTGAAAGCGACCTGGCCGAGCTTCGGGCCGATCTCCTCGATCGTCGAGTCGTCGTCCTCGATCGGAACCGTCGACTGCGCGAGGATGGAGCCGGTGTCGAGCTCGGCGTCCATCCGGTGCCACGTCACGCCGAAGTGCGGGTCTCCGTCGCGGAGCGCCCAGGCAAGCGGGATCGGGCCCCGGTGACGCGGCAGGAGAGCGGGGTGCTGGTTGACCGAGCCGAGCCGCGCTACGCGCAGGGCTTCGATCGAGATCTTCCAGGGGTAGCCCCAACAGAGGGCGAGGTCGGGCTCGTACGCACGGAGCAGCTGCTCGAGCTGCAGCTTCGAGGTCGGGTACAGCACGGCCACGTCCGGCGGCGCGACCTCGAGCAGAAGACTGGGCTGCAGGGCCGGCGGCCTCTTCTCGCTGTCGGGTCGATGCATGCGCGCCGAGATGATGACGACCGGCTCGTGCCCGAGATCGGCCAAGACGGGCAAAAGGCGCTCGACTACGGGCGGCACGGTCGAGATCACGGCGATGCGCCACCGCTCCCCCACCATGCTGGAAGCCTAGATCGTCCAGGTGTCGCCGGCGTGGAGCAACGCCTCGAGGTCTCCCTCGCCCTGCAGCTCCCTCGCCGTCTCGATCTGACCCGCCATCAGCTCGTCGTAGACCGGGCGCTCGATGTCCCGGAAGACGCCGATCGGCGTAGGCCCGTGCGGTGTGTGAGCTAACCGGCTGAGTGAGAACGCAAGGCTAGGATGCTCCTGGTGCTCGTCGTGCACGAGTAGCCCCGCCTCGCCCACCGCCGCGACATCGACGATCTCGCACGAGCCGTCGGACCGCTGGATCACGCCTCGCTCCCCGCCGACGCCAAACCGGATCGGGCGGCCGTGCTCGAGTGCGATTCGGTTCGCCTTCTCGCGGACGGCGGCGAACGCGCCGTCGTTGTAGACGTTGCAGTTCTGGTAGATCTCGACGAAGGCTGCGCCCCTGTGTGCGCTTGCGCGGCGCAGCACCTCGGTCAGGTGCTTCCGATCCGTGTCGATCGCGCGCCCGACGAAGGTCGCCTCGGCCCCGAGCGCGAGCGAGACCGGGTTGAAAGGCCAGTCGAGTGATCCCATGGGCGTCGTCTTGTTCAGCGTCCCGAGCGGGGTCGTGGGTGAGTACTGACCCTTCGTAAGCCCGTAGATCTGGTTGTTGAAGAGCAGGATCTTCACGTTCACGTTTCGCCGCAGCGCGTGGATCAGGTGGTTGCCGCCGATCGAGAGTGCGTCGCCGTCGCCGGTGACGACCCACACGGACAGGTCGGGCCGGGACGTGGCGAGACCAGTCGCGATCGCGGGCGCACGCCCGTGGATCGAATGAATTCCGTAGGTCTCCATGTAGTAGGGGAAGCGCGCGGCGCAGCCGATGCCGGAGATGAAGACGGTCCGCTCGCGCGGTGTGCCGAGCTCGGGCATGAAGCTCTGCATGGCGGCCAGGATCGCGTAGTCGCCGCACCCGGGGCACCAGCGCACCTCCTGGTCGGTCTTGAAGTCCTTCGTGGACAGTTGCAGCAACTTGCCGTTCACGCTGCGGTTTCCATTCCCGGTTCTGTGGGTGCCCTGCCCATCGCCCGGATGTGCGTCGCCGCTCATCGCTCGTTCCCCCGCTTGAAGTTGCCGGTGGCGCGGGCCAGCAAGAGCTGGGCCTGCTCCGGCTCTCGGTCGACGTCCGCCATGAACTTGCTGGCGCGATCGCCACGAAGCGTGACGACGACACGCCCCTGCCACGTGATCCGAACCGCGCCGCCCTTGGTCGAGCTGAACGCGAAATCCGAGCCGCTCACAGCATTGCCCCGATCGCCTCGGCGAGCTGGTCCGAACGAAACGGAAGCCCGGTGACGCGGTTGTAGCCGACGGCGTCGACGAGGAACTCCGCGCGCACGAGCTTCAGCAGTTGCCCGAGGTTCATCTCGGGGACGAGGACCCGGTCGTAGCTTCGCAACACGTCGCCGGTGTTGCGGGGGAAAGGATTGAGGTAGCGCAGGTGTGCGTGCGCGACCCGGCCTCCCTCCTTTCTGACGTTCCGTACCGCCGCCGCGATTGGACCATACGTCCCGCCCCACCCGAGCACGAGCAGGTCGGCGCCCTCCTGGTGATCGACCTCGAGCTCGGGGATGTCCGCGGCGATCCCGGCGACCTTCCGCGCGCGAAGCCGCACCATGTGGTCGTGGTTGTCCGGGTCGTACGACACGTTGCCGGTTCCATCCTCTTTCTCGAGCCCGCCGATCCGGTGCTCGAGGCCGGGCGTGCCCGGAACGGCCCACTCGCGCGCGAGCGTCAGCGCGTCGCGGATATAGGGCCAGAACCGCCCGTCGCGGTTCGGCTGGGTGGCGAACTCGGTCGAGATGTCGGGGAGAGCGCCGGCGTCCGGCAGCAGCCAGGGCTCGGAGCCGTTCGCGAGATAGGCGTCGGAGAGCAGGAAGACCGGCGTCCGATACTTGATCGCGATTCGCGCCGCCTCGATCGCGGCGGAGAAGCAGCCCCCCGGCGTCGCGGCCGCGATCACCGGTACCGGCGACTCGGAATTCCGCCCGAACAGCACCATCAGCAGGTCCGCCTGCTCGGGCTTCGTCGGCATCCCCGTCGACGGACCGGCGCGCTGGATGTCGAGGATCAGCAACGGGAGCTCGAGCGCAACGGCGAGTCCGATCGTCTCGCTCTTCAGGACGATGCCGGGACCGCTCGAGGTGGAGACGCCGAGCGCCCCGCCGAAGGACGCGCCGAGCGCCGCGCCCACGGCGGCGATCTCGTCCTCGGCCTGGAACGTGCGGACGCCGAAGTTCTTGTAGCGCGAGACGTCTTCGAGGATGCTGGAGGCGGGGGTGATCGGGTAGGCACCGAGATAGAGCGGCAGGCCGCTCTTCACGCTCGCGGCGACGAGGCCCAGGCCGAGGGCCTGGTTGCCCGTGATGTTCCGATACGTCCCGGGGGCAAGTTTCGCCGGTGCGACCTCGTACGTGACCGCGAAGTCCTCGCTCGTCTCGCCGTACGCGTAACCCGCCCTGAACGCCGCGCTGTTCGCCTCGGCGATCGCGGGCTTCGACGCGAACTTCTTCTGGATGTAGCCGAGCGTGCCGTCGACGGGCCGGTGGTAGAGCCACGACATCAGGCCCAGCGCGAACATGTTCTTCGAGCGCTCCGCCTCGCGCTTCGTGACGTCGATCTCCTTGACGGCCTCGAGCGTCAGCGTCGTCAGCGGCACCTCGTGGACGTGGTAGTCCTCGAGCGAGCCGTCGTCGAGGGGGCTCTCCGAGTACCCGGCCTTCAAGAGGTTTCGCTCGGCGAACGCATCGCGGTTGACGATGATCGTCGCCCCCCGCGGCAGGTCACGCAGGTTGGTCTTCAGCGCCGCCGGATTCATCGCGACGAGCACGTTCGGGGCGTCGCCAGGCGTGAGGATGTCGTGGTCGGAGAAGTGGATCTGGAAGCCCGAGACGCCGGGCAGCGATCCTGCCGGCGCACGAATCTCGGCCGGGAAGTCGGGCAGCGTGGAGAGGTCGTTGCCGAGGAGCGCGGTTTCGCTCGTGAAGCGGGCCCCCGCGAGCTGCATCCCGTCACCGGAGTCGCCCGCGAAGCGGATGATGACGCGGTCGCGTTTCTCGACGGGCTTCGGCATTGCCGATCTCCAAGCGTAGCGCGACCGGGACGAGCTCCGGCTACCGGTCGACTCCACAACGCGAGGCCGCCGGCGCCCGCGCGAGCGGGCGCTTTGAGCAGGCTGATGTGCGTTTCGGGGGGCACCGTGCGGGGAGACGCTCGAACGTGACGTGGTTTCGCGTCCGGCACTACCTGGGCACGAGCCTCTGGTTCGTTCCGATCCTGTGCGTGCTCGCAGGCGTCGCGCTCTCGTTCGGAACGATCGGGCTCGACCGCTGGCTCGACGGCTCGGTCGTGCCGAAGTCGCTCGCGGGCGACCCCAACGCTGCGTTGGCGATCCTCACGACGGTTGCAGCCTCGATGGTCACCCTGACGGGCCTCGTCCTAACGATCACGATGGTGGTCGTCCAGCTCGCGATCGGCCAGTTCTCGCCGCGCGTCCTGCGGGCGATCCTCTACGACAAGCCCAGCCAGCTCGCGATCGGCGTCTTCGTCGCGACGTTCGCGCACTCGATCCTGGTCATGCGCGAGGTGAAGGAGCCGAGCGGGGGCGGCAAAGGCTACGTGCCGGCGCTTGCGATCGTCGTTTCCTTCGTCCTGATCATCGTCAGCATCATGGTCCTCGTCGCGTACGTCAACCACATCGGACAATCGCTGCGCGTCGCGTCGATCATCCAGTCGGTCGGCGACGAGACCCGCGGGGCCCTCGCCGACCAGTACCCCGAGCGACGGTCCGCCCGCGAGCCCGACGGTGTCGCGCAAGCGCCCGATGGCGATCCCGATCGTGTCGTAGGAGCGCCGAGCCCCGGCGTCGTCTTCAGGATCGACATCGACAAGCTCGTCACCCTTGCCAGTGAGCGGGACGTCGTCGTCGCCTTCGTGCCACATATCGGCGACTTCGTGCCGGAGGGTGCTCCGCTCGCGCGAGTGTTCGGTGCGGGCCGGATCGACGACCGGGAGCTGGTCCAGCACCTGTCGATCGGCAAGGAGCGGACGATGCACCAGGACGTCGCCTTCGGGTTCCGCATGCTGGTGGACGTCGCCGTCCGCTCGATCTCGCAGGCAATCGTCGACCCGACCACGACGACCCAGGCGATCGACCGCATCCACGACTGTCTGCGCCAGCTCGTCGTCCGGCCATTCCCGACGGGCCTGCACGCCGATGACGAGGGCCGCCTGCGCCTCATCGTTCCACAGACCTCGTGGGAGGCGTACGTGAGCCTGTCCGTGGACGAGCTGCGCCACTACGCGGGCCCCTCGCCCCAGGTGACTCGGCGACTCCAGGCGATGCTCGAGGATCTACTGGACGTGGCGCCGCCCGAGCGCCGCCCACCGCTCGAAGAGGAACTGCGCCTCGTCGCCGCGATGGCCGAACGAAACTTCGAGAACGAGCGTGACATCGCCGCGGCCACCGTTCCGGACGCCCAGGGGATCGGCTCTGCGCCGGACGGGATCCCTGGCGACGAGGCACGAGAGAGCGCCCGCGTTACGAGCTAGGACCCGGATCGGCGTGAGGCGCGTAGCGTCGGTGGAGGATCAGCACGTTGCCGTCAGGGTCGTAGAAGAACCCCATGTGGCAGACGCCCGTGTCCACCGTCTCGCCGAGGAACTCGACTCCCGCCTGCTCGAGCCGCCCGCGCGCCGCAGCGACATCAGGCACACGAAGAGCGACTCCGGCCGTATTCGGCGCGAACTCGACGCCTTCGGCCTCGGGCGTCCATAGGCCGAGAGTCACGTTTGGCGTCTCGAACTCGTCGGGCGTGTCGCGGCTCGGCGGCAGGCCGAGCGTCTCGCCGTAGAACCGTCGCGCGCGCTCGGCGTCGCGAGTCGGGATGGAGACGAAGTCGACGCGCTCGACGTCGAGCACTTTGTCCGCCCTCAGGAGGCCTTGCCGCGCCGCCGGAAGAACGCCCAGGCGGCGCCGGGGTTCTCGACGTCGACGCCCTCGCCCAGCGCCTCGGCGGCGGCGCGAAGATCGTCGGGCACGAGCGTCATCAGGTCGCTCCGCTGCGCGTCCTCGAGTCGCAGCGGCGAGTCGGAGAGACGAAGCGCCTGCGCGTTCAGGGACTGCTCGAACAGCGTCCGCGCAAAGCGCGCGTTGCCGAAGCCCTCGCCCCGAGTCGCCCCGCCGAAGATCTCGCGCAGCGCCTGATCGCCCCCCTCCGCCAGCTGATAGTGGTGATCCGAGGCGAACCGCTCCGTGATCGCGAGCAGCTCGTCCGTGGAGTAATCGGGGTACTCGATCTCGCGCGAGAAGCGCGAGCGGAGGCCGGGGTTCGACTCGAGAAAGGCGTGCATCAGCGCTGGGTAGCCGGCGACGATTACGATCAGCCGCTCGCGGTAGTCCTCCATCCGCTTCAGGATCGTCTCGACGGCCTCGCCCCCGAAGTCCCAGCGGCCGTCGCGCGGGGTCAGCGAGTAGGCCTCGTCGATGAAGAGGACGCCGTCGAGCGCGCGCCGGATCACGCGATCGGTCTTGATCGCCGTCATGCCGACGT
>JBBRYW010000167.1:0-6935 GCA_038237235.1 Gaiellales bacterium | reverse complement strand
GACGGGCTGAGGTGGAGCCTCCCGGTCGTCGCCGCCAGCGCATCGGGCGCCTCACTCGCGTACGACAAGGAGTGGATCGCGTGCGACAACTGGGGGACAAGCCCGTTCCGGGGCCGCTGCTATCTCGCGTACACCGACGAGGAAGAGCGGCAGCTGGGAGTCGAGCTCACCACGGACGGCGGCCTCGCCTGGAGGCTTGGGGGCACCCCTCGGATCCCGCCCGAAGGCTCCTTGCGATCCGTCGTTGGCGTCCTTCCCGCTCCCCGACCGGACGGATCCCTCGTCATTGCCTACGTCTCGGACCCCGACGAGCTCGCGGCCACCCGTTCCGGCGACGGTGGCGTCACCTTCAGCCCAGCGGTGCGCGTGGCGGAGGTCCACTCGACCGACCTCCCGGGGATCCGCGCCGAGGCTCTCCCGTCGGTCGCCGTCGATCGCACCGGGAACCTCTACGCGACCTGGCACGACTGCCGCTTTCGCAAGGGCTGCACAGTCAACGATGTCGTTCTCGCCCAATCGCGGGACGGAGTCTCGTGGTCTACGCCAACCCGAGTCTCGCCCCAGCTACCGGGAAGCGATTTCAACGCGTTCACCCCGGCGATCGCGGCCGATTCGTCCAGCCCCGCCGGTCGCGGTCGACTCGCGATCACATATTACTCTCTGCGGTCCGAAAATTGCCGGTTCGTCCCGTGCGGAACCGTGGACGCGCGCCGGGTCACCTCGTCGAGCTCGGGCAGGACCTGGAGCGCGTCCGAGCGCCTGACGGCGCGGTCGATGCAGCTCGGCTGGATGCCCGACACATCGGCGGGTCGCATGCTCGGCGACTACGTCTCGACCTCGTACGCAGGCGGCCGCGCGATCTCGGTCTTCGCGCTCGCGTCGCCGCCCGTGGACGGTCACTTCCGGCAAGCGATCTTCGCCAGCCTGGCACGCTGACCGAGCTCCCTTCCGAGCTCGCCTACACGCCGACCGGATGCCAGACCGTCTTCAGCTCGACGAAGCGGCTGATCTCCCACGGGCTCTGATCGTCGGTCGCGCCTCTCACGACGCGCTTGACGTTCTCCGCCGCGAGACGCTCGAGCTGCTCGGCTCCGTCGTCGGTGCCGGAGAGATCGATCGCATTCACGTCCATGTGGCCGGCGAGCCACGGCGACAGCTCCTCCCGGTACCCGGTCAGGATGTTGACGACGCCGCCGGGCACGTCAGAGGTCGCGAGCGCCTCCGCCAGCTCAACGGCCACGAGAGGAGCACGGGCGGATGCGATCACGACCGCTGTGTTGCCGCTGACGATCGCGGGCGCGAGACGCGAGACGACGCCGGCGAGCGGCGGCTCGTCGGGCGCGACGATCCCGACGACTCCCGTCGGCTCCGGCAGCGTGAAGTTGAAGTACGGAGCCGCGACGGGGTTCGACGAGCCGATCACCTGCGCGTACTTGTCGGCCCACCCCGCGTACCAGACCCAGCGGTCGATCGCCCGGTCGACCTCCGCCTCTCCGGTACAGAGGGCCGCGAACTCCCCCCTGCGGGCCTCCATCATCTCGGCGACCCGGTAGAGCACCTGGCCTCGGTTGTACGCCGTCATCGCGCCCCACTTCGGTTGCGCCGACCGGGCCGCCCGAACCGCGTCGCGAAGGTCCTTGCGCGATGCC
Organism: Gaiellales bacterium; assembly: GCA_038237235.1. Lineage (GTDB taxonomy): Bacteria > Actinomycetota > Thermoleophilia > Gaiellales > Gaiellaceae > JBBRYW01. The sequence continues at coordinate 5,286 of JBBRYW010000167.1, read as the reverse complement.
CGGGCAACGTTCTGCCCGTCCACGAGGTAGGTACGGCCCGACTCCGAGCGCGGGAACCCCCCGCCGACGAACAGCTTGTGTGTCTTGCGGACCGGGAGCCGGCTCATTCGAATTCGAGGTACGGCTCGAGCCCGTGCAGGCCGCCTTCGCGGCCGAAGCCGGACTCCTTGTAGCCACCGAAGGGGGAGGCCGGGTCGAACCGGTTGTACGTGTTCGCCCAGACAACGCCAGCGCGCAGGCGCTGCGCCATGGACAGGATGCGCGAGCCCTTCTCCGTCCACACACCCGCAGCGAGCCCGTAGGGCGTGTTGTTGGCCTTCTCGACCGCCTCGTCCGGTGTGCGGAACGTGAGGACCGTGAGGACGGGCCCGAAGATCTCCTCCTGCGCGACGCGGTGGCTCTGGGCGACGTTGGTGAAGACCGTGGGGACGAACCAGTAGCCGCGCTCGGGCAGGCGGCACGGCGGCTGGTAGATCTCCGCCCCCTCCTGCACGCCCGAGGCGACGAGCTCGCGAATCTTCTCGAGCTGCTGCTTCGAGTTGATCGCGCCCACGTCGGTGTTCTTGTCGAGTGGAGCGCCGACACGAAGGGTCGCAAGCCGCCGCTTCAGCTTTCCGACCAGCTCCTCGTAGATCGACTCCTGCACGAGCAGACGCGAGCCGGCGCAGCACACGTGCCCCTGGTTGAAGTAGATCCCGTTCACGATCCCTTCGATCGCCTGGTCAAGTGCGGCGTCGTCGAAGACGATGTTCGCGGCCTTGCCGCCGAGCTCGAGCGTCAGGCGCTTGTCCGTGCCGGCGAGCTCGCGCTGGATCGCCTTGCCGACCTCGGTCGAGCCGGTGAAGGCAATCTTGTCGACGCCGGGATGTTTGACGAGCTCGGCGCCCGTGCGGCCGTCTCCGGTCACGATGTTGACTACACCCGGCGGCAGCTCCGCCTGCTGGACGACGTCGCAGAAGAGAAGCGCCGAGAGGGGTGTCGTCTCGGCCGGCTTGAGCACGACGGTGTTTCCCGCCGCGAGCGCCGGCGCGATCTTCCAGGCCAGCATCAGCAGCGGGAAGTTCCAGGGGATGATCTGGGCGGCAACGCCGATCGGCCGGGGCTTCCGGTTCGGGAAGGCGTACTCGAGCTTGTCGGCCCACCCCGCGTAGTAGAAGAAGTGCGCGGCGGCGAGCGGCACGTCGACGTCGCGCGACTCCTGAATCGGCTTGCCGCCGTTCAGGGACTCGAGCACGGCGAATTCGCGCGAGCGCTCCTGCAGGATGCGGGCGATCCGGAAGAGGTACTTCGCGCGCTCCGACGGCGAGACCTCCGACCAGCCGTTCTCGAACGCGTCGCGCGCGGCGCCGACCGCGAGATCGACGTCCTCCACTCCGGCATGGGCAACCTCCGCGAGCGGCTCCTCGGTCGAGGGATCGATCGTGGGGAAGTACTCTCCCGACAGCGGCTCGACGTGCTCGCCTCCGACGAAGAGGCCGTAGCGCTCTTCGAGCGTGACGAGGTCGCGCGACTCGAGGGCGGGCGCGTACGTCCACTCCGCGGGCACGGGCGCCGTCCCACGCGCCTTCTCGGGCGGGTTCGCGTCGCCGTCGGGCGTCTCGTGGCCCGACCGGGGATTGGACTCGATCTCAGTCAATGGTGAAGTAGTCCCCGCTTTGATAGCGCCCCGTCTTCTCCTTCCGGAGCTGCATCAGGACGTCGTTCAGGAGCGAGGAGGCGCCTAGCCGGTAGAGATCCGGCGTCATCCAGTCGGCCCCCAGCGTCTCGTAGAGCTGCACGAGATACTGGACGGCCTGCTTCGAGGCGCGGATCCCGCCCGCCGGCTTCATGCCGACGCGCCGGCCCGTCTCGTCGTAGACGTCGCGGATTGCCTCGAGCATCACGAGTGTCACCGGTAGCGTCGCCGCGGCGGAGAGCTTGCCCGTCGAGGTCTTGATGAAGTCGGCACCCGCGGCCATCGCGATCAGCGAGGCGCGGCGCACGTTGTCGTAGGTGCCGAGCTCCCCGACCTCGAGGATCACCTTGAGGTGAACCTCTCCGCAGGCCTCCTTGACTTGGACGATCTCGTCGTAGACCTTCGCGTAGCGGCCTGAGAGGAACGCGCCCCGGTCGATCACCATGTCGACCTCGTCGGCGCCCAGCTCGACGACCTCGCGAGTCTCGGCCACCTTCAGCTGAGTCGACGTCTGCCCCGACGGAAAGCCGGTCGCAACCGACGCAACCTTGACGCCCGTCCCGCGTGTCCGCTCGACCGCGGGCGGAACAAGGTTCGGATAGACGCAAATGGCGGCCACCGAGGGCACGCTCGGGTCGGCCGGATCCGGACGTACTCCCTTCGAGGCGAGCGCGGCGACCTTCCCCGGCGTGTCCGCGCCCTCAAGCGTCGTGAGATCCATCATGCGGACGGCGAGCTCGAGCGCCCAGACCTTCGCCTCGCGCTTGATCGAGCGGCGCGCCAGGGTGGCCGCACGCTCCTCGACCGCGACCTGGTCGATCGACCCGATGCGGGGAAGGCGCGGCTCGAGCGGAAGCTCGAATCCGGCCGGCAGCGCAGGCGCCTTGGCCACCGTCGGAGTGTAGCCTCGGCCGGGTGCCAGGCATGAAGGCGGCGTTCCTGCGCATGCTCGCTCGCGCGGGACTTCTCGGCAGCGCCTATCGGGTCTACGAAGCGGCCCGAAGCCTGGCGCCTCGAGAGTCGACGCATCAGGCCGACGACCTGCCTCTGCCTCCCGCCAGGCTGCGCGTGCAGGTCGCGGGGACGCCGGATGCGCGCTGGTTTCTCGAGAGCGGGCACGCCGCGGCCGACGCCCTCGCAGGCGCCCTCGCTCGGCGGGGACGGCGACTCGACGAAGTCGGGTCGATCCTCGACTTCGGCTGCGGCTGCGGGCGAGTGATCCGACACCTTGCGAGCCTTCCGGTGGAGCTTCACGGGTCGGATGCGAACAAACGACTTGTGTCGTGGTGCCGCGAGAACCTCGCGTTCGCACGCTTCACCCTGAACGGGCTCGCGCCTCCACTTTCCTACGCAGACGCCTCCTTTGACCTCGTCTACGCGCTCTCGGTCTTCACGCACCTGCCAGAGGCTCTCCAGAAACCGTGGCGGAACGAGCTCCACCGCGTGCTCCGGCCTGAAGGCTTGCTCGTCGCCTCGACCCACGGGGAGCGCTACCTGGAGCGACTGACCTCGCCGGAGCGGCGTCGGTTCGAGGGCGGCGAGCTGGTCGTTCGCTGGGAGGAGGTGGCCGGGACGAACCTCTGCGCCGCCTACCATCCGCCGGCCTACGTGCAGGGGCATTTGGCGGAAGGCTTCTCGCTCGAGGAGCTCGTTCCGGGGGGAGCGCTCGGAAATCCGCACCAGGATCTCGTCGTGCTCCGCCGCCCCTGAACGTCGTCGGCCGAACCCTACTCGTCGTCGCGCTCGCGGCGATAGGCCTGGTTGGGCTGAGCATCGTCGCCATGCGGCTGGCTCGCGACGTCACCGCGACCGCCTGGCTCGTTGCGATCGCCGCCGCTGTGGCGGGCTCCGGTGCCTTCTTCGGCCTGCAGTACCTCGCCCGGCAGCCCAGGGCCCGTGACTCGTCCTTCGTCGCCCACGGCAAGGGCTGGCTGTTTCTCGCGACGCTCCTGACCGTGCCGTTCTGGACCGACCTCAGCACGGGCTGGCAGCTCTCCCTCACAGCTGCAGGAGGCGGCTACCTCGTAGCCGTGGTCGCGTTCGTCGCGCGGCGGCTGCTCAGAGTCCGAGCCGCTCGAGCATCGCCTCGTCGCGACGCCAGTGGGGCCTGACCTTCACCTGTAGGTCGAGGAAGAGCGGGTGCCCGAGCAGGAGCTCGATCTCCGGCCGGGCACGCATCCCGATCTCCTTGACGATGCGCCCGCCCTTACCGACGACGATCTGCTTCTGGGATTCCGTCTCCACGAAGATGCTCGCACGAGCGACCCGTTCGGTGAGCTCCTCGAGCTCCACCGTGATCGAGTGCGGCACTTCCTCCCGGGTCAAGTGGAGCGCCTTCTCGCGCACGAGCTCGGCGACCTGGATCTCGAGCGGCAGGTCGGTGCGCTGCTCGCGTGGAAAGTACAGCGGGCCCTGGGGTAGGAGCTCGACGAGCTCCTCGCGCAAAGGCCCGACTCCGTCACCCGTCTTGGCGCTGACTGGATGGAGCGCGTGGAAGTCCCCGAGTCTCGAGGCGGCGTCCATCTGCGTGGCGATGTGGCCGGGCTTGAGCCGGTCGACCTTGTTGACCACGATCACGATCGGGGCGGCGAGCGCGAAGACTCGTTGCGCGATGAAGCGATCTCCGGCGCCGATTCGCTCTCGCGCGCTGACGACCAGGAGGATGCCCTCGACCTCCTCAAAGGATGCGTCGACCGTCCGCTGCATGTGCTCGGTCAGCGCGTCGCGTGGCCGCTGGAACCCCGGCAGGTCGGCGAGAATCAGCTGGTAGTCGTCGTCGTTCGCGATCCCGAGGATACGACGCCGGGTTGTCTGCGGCTTGTCGGAGACGATCGCGATCTTACCGCCGCAGATCGCGTTCACGAGCGTGGACTTTCCGACGTTCGGGCGACCGGCAACGGCGATGAAGCCACTTCTGACGGAGGCCGACTCCCCGCCCTCGGGTGGGGGGACCCGCGAACCCGAACCTACCACGGCGAGTGTGATGGAAACGTGTCGATTCGGTGCCGGCTCTTCATGGGCCGAGCTCCCAGCTGTCCGGCAGCAGCTCCGCAGACGTCCGGGTCACGACGTCTCCCGAGCCGCTGCGGTACGTCACCCGCTCGATCCGGAACTCGCGCAACCACTGGCGGCAGCCGCCGCACGGCGAGGCAGTGATCCCGATCGCCTCGAGGTCACCGGGCCGACAGCCGCCCACGACCGCAATTGCAATCGCGGTCCGCTCCGCACAGATGCCGAGCGGATACGCAGCGTTCTCGACATTGACGCCCTCGAAGACGCGACCGTCACGTGCCCTGACAGCCGCTCCGACCAGATAGTCCGAGTAGGGCGCATACGCACGCGCCGCCGCCGTTGCCGCCTGCTCGTACAGCTCACGATCGGCGGCTGCGCTCATGGGTCAATTTCCTGCGGCTCAAGCGGGGCAGGCGACAGGTCTTCGCCGGCGCCGATCCGGCGATCCGCGACGCGTAGCGTGGTCATGGGGCAACCTCGTGAGGCTCATGCGGAGCGAGCGACTGGCGACAGTAGGCGTCACTCCGGCGATCCCGGACGCGTAGCGTGCTCACGGCACGACCTGGAAGAGGGCGAGGGTGAGCAGGGCGCCCAGCGTC
>JBBRYW010000166.1:0-6964 GCA_038237235.1 Gaiellales bacterium | reverse complement strand
TGGGCCGTGAAGGATTCGAACCTTCGACCTTGGGATTAAGAGTCCCCTGCTCTACCAACTGAGCTAACGGCCCGGGCGGGGTCGCAGTGTAGCCCGGCGCAAGCCAGACTCTCGCCCAGCCGCCGCTTGCGGCGCCGACATTCAGGACGTGGGGCGGCGGCGCTTGCGCTGCCGCTTCGAGGGCTCGCGGGCTTTTGCTCGTGAGCCCGCCTGCTTCGCCTGCGGGTCCGTCTGAACCAACCCGGTCGAGCGCAATGGACATGCAGGCACACGCTTCTACGAGGCGGGTGAGGCGACCCCGTGCCGCTCCATGCCGGCGGCGCGAAGGGCGTCCCCCTCGTCCAGCGTCTCGTGCTCGAGCAGCGCGCGTGAGAGCGAGTCGAGCTTGTCGCGATGCTCCCGCAGGAGATTCACCGCCTCGTCGTAACAGTCGTCCACGATCTGCCGCACCTCCGTGTCGACGAGCTGGCGGGTCTGCTCGGACGAGCCGCGCTCGCCGCCCGGCAGGAACATGCCCTCGTCCTCGGGCCGCGGCAATACGGAGACAGGACCGATCGCGTCGGACATTCCCCAGCGCCCGACCATGCTGCGGGCGATCTGAGTCACTTGCTCGAGGTCGGACTCGGCCCCAGTGGTCATATCGTCGTACACGAGCTCCTCGGCTGCCCGCCCGCCGAGTGCACCGACGATTCGCCCCCGAAGGTACTCGGCGCTGTAGCCGTAACGGTCGGACTCGGGGCTCTGGAACGTGACACCGAGCGCCCGACCGCGCGGAATGATCGAGACCTTCCGCACCGGATCTGCGCCGGACACGAGCATCCCGAGGAGCGCGTGGCCGCCCTCGTGGTAGGCGGTCCGCTCGCGCTCCTCTCGAGAAAGCGTGATCCGCCGCTCGGCTCCGAGCACGATTCGCTCGAGCGCGTCGGTGAAGTCGGCGAGCTCGACCCGCTCGTGCCCACGCCTGGCAGCCGTGAGCGCCGCCTCGTTGACGAGGTTCTTCAGGTCGGCGCCGACCATGCCGGGCGTGGACGAAGCGATGTCCCCGAGATCGACGCCGCCGGCGAGTGGAACGCTGCGGGTGTGCACCTCCAGGATGGCCTTCCGCCCCGCCTGGTCGGGCGGACTCACGGCGACGCGGCGGTCGAAGCGCCCCGGGCGAAGAAGCGCGGGATCCAGAACCTCGGCGCGGTTCGTCGCCGCCAGGACGATTACACCCTCGGTGCCGGTGAAGCCGTCCATCTCGGTCAGGATCTGGTTGAGAGTTTGCTCGCGCTCGTCGTGCCCGCCGAACGAGACCCCGCCGCCGCGCGCTCGGCCGATGGCGTCGAGCTCGTCGATGAAGATGATCGCGGGAGCCGCCTTCTTCGCCTGGTCGAAGAGGTCTCTGACGCGGCTCGCGCCGACGCCGACGATGGCTTCGACGAACTCCGAGGCCGAGATCGAGAAGAACGGGACGTCCGCCTCGCCGGCAACGGCTCGGGCAAGGAGCGTCTTTCCGGTGCCCGGAAGGCCCATCAGGAGAACGCCTTTGGGAGCCGCCGCGCCCAGCCGGCGATACTTGTCGGGGTGCTTGAGGAAGTCGACGATCTCGACGAGCTCCTCCTCGGCCTCGTCGATTCCCGCGACGTCCGCGAACGTCGTGCGCTGTCCGGATGTCTCGAACCGCTTGGCTCGCGAGCGGCCGAAGGCCATCAGCCCGCCCGCGCCGGCTCCCGCGGCTCGCCGCGAGACCCAGATGAGCAGTCCGACGAAAAGGAGCGTCGGGCCGAAGCTGAGCAGGATCGTCAGGAGGAGTGAGCGCGGCTGGTCCGGCGGGTGTGCGTTGACGACGACGTCCTTCGCGATCAACCGGTTGAGCAGGGCGTCCCCGGCGAACGTCGGCCGCTCCGTCTTGAACTTCTTTCGCGGCTTGGGACGCTTGTCCGCGGGCGTCCCCGCCATGGCGAACGTGACGGGTCGCTTGAACGCGCCTTCGATCGACTCGCCCCGGGAGCTGATCTCGGAGACGTTGCTCGCTTCGACCTGCGTGCGGAAGAACGTGTAGGGAACGTCGAGCCGTTTCGGTTGTGAGGGAAAGAGCGAGACGATGAACCAGTTCAGCGCGAGGAGGGCGAGCAGAAACAGCCAGAAGCGGCCGCCGCCTGGCGCGCGCCAGCGCGTCAGGCGACCCGGGCTCTCCGGCTCGGGCGCATGCCCTTCGACGCGCCAGCCCCGCGGATCGGTTTGCGGGCCGGCTCCGTTGGGCTTTCCCTCCTTCGGCACTGGTGAGATCTCCGGCATCGCGCGGAATTCTCGCACCTTTTGTCGAGGTCACGCCCCCTCGCGCCCCGCTCGAGCTTTTTCAGGCCTTGCTGGTGCGCCGTGGGCTCGAGCTCGTGCCAGCTGCTTCCGCCGCCGAGGCTTATGCTTGACTCCGGCTTTCCGCGCTTATACAACCTCCATGCGAGGTCATGAGGGGATAGGCGCTCAGCGAGAGGATAAGCATCCGCAAAGGCTGGATTTTAGTCGTCTGCGCCGCTTGTGTCGCGACCGCTGAGGTCGGAGCAAGTGGCGCGTCGAGGGACCGCTCAGGCGTCAGTAGCCCCCTTCGAGTTGCGCGCCCGTCGCCGGTCGGCGCGACCCCGTACAAGCCGAAAGTGATCTCCAAGCAGGATCCCTTCGGCGATGCACAGAAAGATACGGCGGGGAACCCAGCAGCCGACATCTCGGACGTCACGATCCTGAACCTCAAGTCGGGCTTGATCTATGTCATCGTCACCATCGACCAGGGAAAGCTCTACGACGGCGACGAACTGGACGTCTTCATCAACAGCGACCGAAAGACGAGCACTGGCTGCAACGGCGACGAATACGTGCTTGCAGCAGTCGGCTTCACCGACCCGAAACCGGATAAGTTCGAGCTCGGGCGCTGCGCGGCCGGCCGGTTCGATTTCAACATTTCGCAGACCGGATTTGCCGGTGCGTTCGAGGCCGCGAAGAGACAGGTCGACTTTCGCTTCAGCTCGAGCACGGTCCGAGGAGCCATGAGATTCAACTACACCGTGGGGACGTTCTGGTCGCCCAACGCGACGAACACGTACAAGGACTTCGCCCCCGACCAGGGCGACTACTCCTTTGTGCTCGAGCGGGCAAAGATCTCTTGCCCGACCGTCTTCGGAAGCCTCGTACGCGATCCCGGATGGGCAGGCGTGACGAGCAGCGGGGTCCTCGTTCTGAGCAGCCTTCGGATGAGAGGGGTGCCGCCGGGCGCCACCGTGACGTTTCGCAACCGAGGCGTGGCCGAGACTGTGCGGGCGAATTCATCCGGCGTTGCGACGAGCCGCCGCATGCTAAGTCGTCGGCTTGGCAAGGGGAGCTCGATTACGGTGCAGATCAAGAAGGACACCTGCTCAACCGCGATTCTCCTCAAGGTCAACAATGCGGGTCGGCTCGTGCGTTCCGGCTAATGACGGCAGCGTGAGCGGAGTCGAGGGCTCGTGAACGTTCGCGCGGTCGCAGCGGCTGCCGTTCTCGCGGTGCTCGGCTTCGCTGCGGCGTATGCGGTCGGCCGGGCGACGAGATCGAGCAGCGCGGCGCCGTCTCCGGCCACGACGGCTACGGCCGGCCGGCGTACGCTCTCCGTCATCTCTTCTGCCTCCCCTCGGGTCGCGCGGCTCGTGACGGCTCGGGCCGTTCCTGCGCTCGTGCAACCGCCGCCGCCGCCGGCTCCCACGCCTCCGACTCCGGCTCCGCCCGCGGTGTCCCCACCGCCCTCGCCTGCGCCCTCGCCCTCGCCTCCCCCTCCGTCTCCTACGCCGCCATCACCGTCGCCGCCGCCCCCGCCCCCGCCACCACCTGTGACGACGGTCGTCGGGGGTTAGCTCGTTGAGCGCCCTTACCACGGGCGTCGTCATCGAGGGCTATCGGATCGATGGCCTCCTCGGTGAAGGCGGTATGGGGATCGTCTACGAGGCGACGCAGCTCTCGCTCGACCGCAAGGTCGCGCTGAAGCTCATCGCCAGCGAACTGAGTGACGACTTCGAGTACCGAAATCGCTTCGAGCGAGAGGGGCGGATCCAGGCGGCGATCGACCATCCCCACATCGTCACGGTCTACGAGGCGGGCGAAAGCAAGTACGGGCTCTTCATCGCGATGCGGCTGATCAGAGGTGCCACGCTGAAGGATCTCATCCTCGGCCGCGAGCTCGACGCGGGCCGAAGTCTGCGAATCCTCGGGCAGGTCGCCGACGCGCTCGACACAGCGCACGAGGCGGGCCTGATCCACCGCGACGTCAAACCGCAGAACATCCTGGTGAGTCGTGCTCGCGACCACGGCTACCTGGCCGATTTCGGCGTCATGAAAGGCCGCGGCGCGACGAATCTCACGCGGGCGGGACAGATTGTCGGGACGATCGACTATATGGCGCCGGAGCAGATCCGCGGCGAGCCCGCGACGCAGGCGAGCGATATTTACGGCCTCGCAGCCGTTCTCTACGAATCCTTCAGCGGGGTGGTCCCGTACCCGAAGGAATCGGATGTCGCCGTGATCTATGCGCATCTGCACGACCCGCCGCCTCGACTGACGGACGTCCGGCCGGAACTGGCAGCTCTCGACGAGGTGCTCGAGCGCGCCATGGCAAAGGACGCAGCAGCGCGCTATCCGACAGCCGTCGCGATGGTGAGCGCCGCCGACGAGGCGCTCGGCGCTGCGGCGCGCTCTGCCATCCGCATTCCTGCACCTGTCGTGAAGCCGGAGGAGATCGGGATCCGCCGTCCGGAGCGGGCCGTGACCACGGCGGCTGCCCGAGATCAGGCGGCAGTCCAGCCCGTGCAGCCAACCGAGGCCGCGGCAGCACCGCCCACGACCGCGGCAGCACCGCCCACCGCGGCAGCACCGCCCACGACCGCGGCAGCACCGCCCACGGCTACTCCGGCAGCCACGGTTGACGTGCCGGCGGCCGCAGCCGAGGTGCAGGCTGCTCGGCCGCGGCGCCGAACCCGCCTTCCGCTTGCTCTCGCGGCGGCGGCGGGGATTCTGCTCCTCGCCGGGGTGGGCTTCGTCGTCGGACATCAGGGATCCAAGGCGAAGTCGCCTGCGACCACATCCGCGAGTACCGTCTCCAGGGGCGCTATCTCGCTCGTGGCTGCCGCGGGTTGGAGTGAGAGGAGCGTTCCGCGGATCCCGGGTATGAGGCTGACGCAGTCGGGAGCGCTCGGGCCGACCTCGAAGTCGGCGGGCACGCTCGTGGCGGGGCGGACGCAGGGCGTGTGGCCGCACTATCTTCCCGCCTCTTTCGTCAAGCAGCTGGAGTCTCAGAGCGCCGTGAATCGGCGCGAGGTCGTCAAGATCGGGCGCGCCGACGCGTTTCGCTACCGGGGACTGGGCGTCAAGGGCCTGTCGCAGTCCGCCAACGTCTACGTCGTACCGCAGCGGCGCGGCAGCCAGACGCTGATCTGCCTGACGAGCGGGTCGTCGTTTGCAGCGACCTGCGAAAGCACTGTCGCGGGCGCGCGAGTCGGCGGCACCGGCATCTCGCTCGCCCCCTCGCAGGTGTACGCAAGCGCCGTGACGAACGCGGTGAAGAGATCCAGCAGCGCACGCGCCTCTGGCCTCAGCTCGATGGGGCGGGCGAAGACACCCGGCGAGCAGGCAAGTGCCGCTCGGGCCGTCGCCGCCGCCTATGACGCCGGGGCGCGCAAGCTCAAGAGGGCGACGAGCTCACCCTTCATCGTGCCCGCGAACACGAAGATCGTCCGAGCCTTCTCGTCGGCAGCGTCGGCGTACCGGAAACTGGCCGCCGCCGCCGGTGGGAGCAGCCCGAAGCGTTACGCTGCCGCGATGCGACAGGCGGCGCAAGCGGAAGCGGGGCTGCAGGCGTCCATCTCCGGGCTAGGCCAGATCGGCTTCGGCTAAGTCACGCTCGCGCGGTTGCCTGGCTGTCGCCTAGCGTTCCGACCTCGATCGTCGTGTTCCCGACCTTGATCACGTCACCGGGCACGACTCGGCGCGATCCTTCCACTCGGTCACCGTTCACCCAGGTTCCGTTGGACGACTGAAGATCCCGAACCTCGAGCCCGCCGCTCGTCTGGCATACCGCTGCATGTCGGCGGGATACTCCGGGATCTTCGACAATGATGTCCGCACCCTGCCTGCCGAGCACGCACTCGGAGGAGACCGGAAACTGCTGGCCGGCCAGCGATCCATCCCTGAAGCGCAGCATCGACCTCCGAGCCGGCGAGGGCACTCTCGTCGTGGCCTGGCCCCGGGGGAGGCCTTCCACAAGAAACTCGGTGCGGCCGATCGAGATCGTGTCGCCGGCTTTCAGGATCGTCGGGGCTTGGATGCGCGCGCCGTTGACGCGCGTTCCGTTTTCAGAGCCGAGGTCGCTGATCTCGAGCAAGCCGTTTGTCGGTCTGATCGTTGCGTGGCGCCTCGATACCTCCGGGTCCGGAATCGTCACATCGGCGGCCTCGCGTCCGAACACGATGTCGGAGAAGATCGGGTAGCGCTTGCCCGCATCGAGCCCGGCGCGGACGATCAGCGTGGGCGCAGCTGCAGTTGAGCTCCTCGCCCGCACGTTACATCCGCGCTGGGCGGGGGCCATGCGCGTGGGCGGAGTCGCGGCGGCTTTCGTGCGCGCGGCCGAAGCCGGCGCGGCGCCGGACCGCTTCGGTCTCGCCGAGGGGTTCTCGAGTGGACCGGCGCCGAAGGGGAAGGGCAGCGAGCATGCCAATCCTGGAGCCAGCCTCAGCCGACCCGCACGCTCAGCCGCCGGATCGTCTTCCCCCCAGCGCTGAGCTCGACGCGGAAGAGGCCTGCACCGAGGCCGCCTGCAGAGCCGATGCCCGTCTTGATCGTGGGCCGGTTGTTCTTCTTGACGCTGCCGATCAGCTGTCCGCTCGGTGCATACCAGCTGGCGACGATCGGGCCGCGCGCGGGCTGTGCCTCGAAGCGGAAGGTCGCCCAGGCTTCCTTGGCTCCGGTT
>JBBRYW010000165.1:0-7026 GCA_038237235.1 Gaiellales bacterium | reverse complement strand
TGGGCGTCGACGCCGTCGTCCCAGCCCGGCCGGGCACGTTCCTCCGGCTGGGACTCCTCAGGCAGCGCCTGCCGAGCTCGACGCTGGCGGGGCTCGCCTCGACGCTGCTGGCCGAGTCCGTCTTCAACGTCCTGCTCACGGTTGTTCTCGTCGGCGCGGCAATCGGCTTCGGCTTCGGCCTGTCCGGCGGGGCATTGCTCCCCAGATTCATCGGAGGCCATGCCGTCGTCGTGGCACTCGTCGCCGGGGCGGTCGGCATCGGCCTCACATTCCTCGCCGTCCGCTTCCGCGCGCGACTGCGCTCGGCGCTCGCCGAGGCGAGAAGGGGTCTCGCGGTGTTCTCGAACCCCGCCGAGTACGCTCGCCGCGTTGTTTGCTGGCAGGCACTTGCATGGGGTCTACGCGTTGGCTCGGTGTACTGGTTCCTCGTCGCGTTTCACCTCCCCGCGACACTGCTCACGGCGTTGCTGGTAGTCGTCGTGCAGCTCGTCGCCGCCGCTGTGCCACTCACGCCTGGTGGTGCCGGCCCCCAGCAGATGATGCTCGTCGTCGCGCTCTCGGCAAGCGCCGCGGGCACGGTGCTCGGGTTCGGGATCGGGATGCAGGCGGCGACAGCGCTCACCGACGTGGTGCTCGGCGCCGGGGCGTTGCTGCATCTGACCGGCTCCCTGCACTGGCGCCGGTCGGGCACGCTGCGAGTGGCCACAGCGGCGCTTGACCGGGCGTCGTGACCTTCACGAACTGACTCCTGTCGCCCGAGTTGGCGCGCACGTTCAGGAGGCTTTCAGGGGCTCGAGACGATGATCTCATTCATGAGAGCTCTCCACCGCCCTGGGCCAACGCAAAGTAAGGGACCCCTAAACACCCGGACAGACGGATCGCCGCTGGCGGCTTGCCGCGGCGTCGCGGTGTCCTACGGCGCCGGCGAGACTCGCGTGGATGCGCTGGTCGACATCGATCTCGCGCTCTCAGCCGGTGAGACGGTCGCCCTCTGGGGCCGTTCGGGATCCGGCAAGACCACCTTGCTCCACGTCCTCGGCGGGCTGGTCGCGCCGACAGCCGGATTCGTCGAGTGGCAGGGAAAGCCGCTCTCCTCACTGGATGCGGCCGCACGAAGCCGATCCCGAGCAACCGGAATTGCTTTCGTCTTCCAGGGAGCGAACTTGCTGCCCCACTTCAGCGCCTACGAGAACGTCGCCTTCGCTGCCCGAGTTGCCGGCGCTGATCGCCGATCCGGTCTCACTCCGCCCGCGCTGCTGGAGCTCGTCGGTCTGAAAACGAAGCTCGACAGCCTCCCCGCCGAGCTCTCGGGCGGTGAGGCACAACGTGTGGCGATTGCACGAGCCCTGGCTCAGGACCCACGACTGCTCCTCTGTGACGAGCCCACCGGACATCTCGACTCCGATACCGCCGAGCGCGTGCTGGACCTGATCGATGCGCTGCAAGCGGAGCTCGACTTCACGCTCGTGATCGCAACCCACGACGCCGACGTCGCCTCACGCCTGCGCCACCACGTCGAGCTGCTCGACGGCCGGATCGTGCGGGAAGAGCAGCGATGAGTCGCCTAGGGGTCTGGGACGGCCGGACTGGCGGCCGCGATCAACTTTCGTCGGCGCGGCAGCAGACCCAAGGGGGTGACTCGTGATCAGTTCCGCGCGGCTCGGCCTCTCCGGCCTCTTGCACGCGCCGGGGAAAGCGCTCGTGCGCGTGGTCGTGCTGGCGGCAGCGGTCGGCTTGCTCGGCGCGATGATCCTGTTCATCGGCAACTCGCTGCGGACGCAGACGGCCAGCGCGACGCGCAGCGTCCCCCTCGACTGGCAGGGACCGGTCGGCTCGCGGTCACAGGCCCTGCGCGTCGCCTCGGCCGTCGCTCGGCAGCCCGGAATCCTTCAGGCGTCGGCGACTGCCACGGGGCCATTCGCGAGCGCCCAGCACCACGCGGCAGTCGGCAACATCCGCACCGGCAGCGGCTCGATTCTCGCCGTCCCGCCCGGCTACCTGCGGCACATCAAGACGTTCCGCTTCCTCCACGGGTCGTTGAGACCCGGGGAGATCATGCTCGACCAGCAGCTCGCCGCGACGCTGCAAGCGAAGCTCGGCGACCGCATAACGCTCACCGCGCGAGCTGGCACGAAGCCGCGGTCGTTCCGCGTCAGCGGCGTCGTGCTCGTAACCGCGCCCGACGTGCTCTTCCAGCCGCTGAACCCGGCGCTCGGGCCTGCACCCGCGCAGCCGCCGGCGCAGATCGCGATCATGCCGCTCAGGACGTTCGCCCGCACGCTCGCGCCGGCACTGAAGACCCTCACGCCGGCCTCGATCGGAAGCTCGGCCGTCCCGGGCGCGCAGAACGGCGTTCAGTGGCAGGTGCAGGCTCAGGTCGCACCGGCGAGCCTCGGCTCCAGCCCCGGTCAGGCATTCAGGCTCGCCGGGCAGATCCGCAACCGGGTCGAGCGGACGCTGCCCGGCCAGGTGCAGTTCGTCGACAACCTCTCCGACAGCCTGAACACCGCCGCGGGCGACGCACTCTACGCCCAGACCCTCTACATCATGCTGGCCGTCCCCGGCGCGCTGATCGCGCTCGGACTCGCCTACCTGGCCGCGCTTGGCACCGTGGAGCGCGACCGGCGCGAGCTCGCGCTTCTGCGAGCGCGCGGGGCCTCCCGCCGAGACTTGCTGGCGCTGGCCGGCGTCGAGAGCTCCGTCGTCGGGCTCGTCGCCGGCCTGCTCGGCGCGGGCGGCGCCTTCCTCGCCGTCTCGACTCTCGTCAAGGGTGGCGTGGGCCTCACAGTCGGCCGCGGGCTGGCCACCGTCGGCGTCTGCATCGGCGTTGCCGCCCTGGGGGCGATGGCGGCACGCGTCGGGGCCGGCCTCACCGCCTTCCGCACGAGCGTCACCGAGGGTCGCCGCAGCGTCAGGCGCGAGCGCCGGCCACTCTGGCAGCGCCTCTACCTCGACCTGCTCGCGCTTGCGATCAGCGGCCTGATCTACTGGCTGACCGCGCGCACGGGGTTCTCGGCGGTCGTCAACCCCGATTCCAATCCGACGCTGTCGCTCTCGGTCTACATGTTCTTCGCGCCGGCCCTGCTCTGGCTGGGGGCGACGCTCCTGCTCGTCCGACTGCGGGGCGGGGCGCTCGCGTGGCTCGCGAAGCGGGGGGCCGGGAATCGTCCGACGACCCTTCGCGGCTTCCTGCTTGCAAGCGCCGGCCGGCGCGGGGCGGCCATCAACCGCGGCCTTGTCGTCGTGGGCCTCCTGCTCGCGTTCGGGGTCAACCTCGGCCTTTTCACCGCCACCTATAACCAGCAGGCGCGTGTCGATGCCCAGCTGACGCTCGGGGCAGACATCGTCGTGAGCGCGCCGCCCGGCGTCGCGGCCAAGCAGGACCTGGCGGGCCGGATAAGCAGGGTGCCGGGCGTGTCGGCGACGAGTGCGGTCGACCACTCCTACGCCTACGTCGGGCCGGACCTGCAGGACACCTACGGCATCGACGCGGCGAGCCTCGCGCGGACCACGACGCTGCGCGACTCCTACTTCATCGGCGGCAGCGCGAAGACGATGCTCGATCGACTCCGCTCGACCGCCGACGGAATCCTCGTCTCGAAAGAGACGATCACCGACTACTCGCTGAAGGTCGGCGACCTGCTCAAGCTGCGAGTCCTCGATCGCGCGACGGCGAAGTTCCGCGTCGTGCCGTTCCACGTCGTCGGCTCCGTCGTCGAGTTCCCCTCGGCGCCGAAGGACTCGTTCATGGTCACCAACCTGACCTACCTGCGCGCGGTCGCCCATGATCCCGGTCCGAACGTCGTCTTCGTCAAGACGAGCGGCGATCCCACCGCCACCGGCGCGCGAATCGCGGCCGCGACGAGCGGCGACGGAACGCTGGTCAAGAACATCCGGGACCAGACGCAGCAAACCGTGAGCTCGATCACGACGGTCGACCTGACCGGGATCAGTCGAATCGAGGAGGCGTTCGCGGTCATTCTCGCCGCAGCGGCGATGGGCCTCTTCGTCGCCCTCGGGCTGGGCGAGCGCCGGCACGAGCTCGCGACGATGGCCGCCCTCGGCGCCTCGTTGCGCGAGATTGGCGCCTTCCTCTGGAGCGAGGCGGCACTCGTCCTCGGTGCTGGACTTGCGCTCGCTGCGGGACTCGGCTTCCTGCTCGCCGAGATGCTCGTGGCGATGCTCCAGCACGTCTTCGACCCGCCGCCCGACCACCTCGCGATCCCGTGGCTCTTCCTCGGGGAGCTCGTGGCCGCGGCAATTTTCGCAGCGTTTCTGGCAAGCGCGCTCGCCGTGCGCGGGATCGGCCGCCTGAAGCTCGGTGCGATACTGCGCGAGCAGTGATCGAACCAAAGCTGGTCGTCGTCGAAGACGATCTCGAGCTGCGCTCCGTGCTCGTACGCGGCTTGCGCGAGGAGGGATTCACGGTCGAGGCGGTCGGAACCGCGGCGGAACTGCTCGAGCGCGCGGCCATCGCGGCGCCGGACGCCCTCGTGGTCGACATCGGACTGCCCGACGCCGACGGGCGTGACGCCTGCCAGGCACTCCGCGCGCGCGGGATCGCCGTCCCGGTCCTCTTCCTGACCGCGAGAGATGCCCTCCCCGACCGCCTGGCCGGCTTCGCCTCCGGCGGTGACGACTACCTGACGAAGCCGTTTGCCTTCGCAGAGCTCGTCGCGCGTCTGCGGGCGCTGGTGCGCCGCGGTGGTGCCGTTCTCGTCGAGCAGGTCGGCAATCTTCGCCTCGATCCGGCCGCTCACGCGATCTCGGCCGGCGAGGCCAGCGTCGAGTTGACGCCGACGGAGTTCCGGATCCTCGCGCGTCTCGCGGCCCACGCCGGTGAGGCCGTACGCCGGCGCGAGCTCGTTCAGACGGCCTGGCCCCACGGGGCGATCGTCCACGACAACACGCTCGACGTCTACATCGCCCGTCTGCGCCGCAAGCTGCGCGGGCTGGCGGGCGCGCCGGCCATCGCAACCGTGCACGGCGTCGGCTACTCGCTGCGGTGAAGCTTCGCCCACCGAAGCTGAGCGTTCGGGCTCGATTGCTGCTCGCGGTCGTCGTTGCGGTCGCCGTCGCGCTCGCCACCATGATCGTGGGCTTCAACCTGCTCCTTGCCCAGCGTCTCTCGGCCAATGCCACGGCAATCGCGCGCGCACGTGCGACGGCACAGCTCTCGACACTCCGCGTTGCTCGCGGCCACGTCGTCGTCGGCGAGGCGCCCGACAACGAAGCCGTCGACAGTCAGGTGTGGATCTTCGAAGGGGCGCGCGCGCTCGAGCAGCCAAAGTCCCGGCACAGGCAGGTCAGTGCCGCGGCCCGCGCGCTCGCCCGTTCTGATCGTCGGACGGCCGATGTCAACGAGGCCGACACCAGACTCGCTGCGGTTCCGATCGTCTCGAGAGGACGTCCGGTCGGAAGCGTGGTCGCCGGCGTCTCGCTGGCGCCGTACGAGGACACGCGCAACGTCTCGCTGCTCGCGTCGATCGCTCTGGGCGTGGGCCTCCTCGTCGCCGTCGGCATCGCCGCACGCTGGATGCTCGCGGCTGCGCTGCGACCGGTCGCGCGGATGACCGCCGACGCGGATGCCTGGAGCGAGCGCGATCTCGACCGCCGCTTCGGGCTCGGCGAGCCCTACGACGAGCTCACCCGGCTCGCGGCGACACTCGACCGGCTGCTCGACCGGCTGGCGGCGAGCCTTCGGCACGAGCAGCGCCTGACCGCCGAGCTCTCACACGAGCTGCGCACACCGCTCGCCAAGATCGCCGCGGAGGCCGAGCTGGCGTTGCGGCGCATTCGCAAGGGTGAGGAGTACCGCTCTGCCCTCGAGGTCGTGCAGCAGCACGTTGCCCAGATGACCCGAACGGTCGACACCCTCGTCGCCGCGGCCCGCCAGGAGGCGGGGCTCGCACGCTCTACCGCCGACGCGCGAGCTGCCGCCG
This sequence comes from Gaiellales bacterium, assembly GCA_038237235.1. Classification (GTDB taxonomy): domain Bacteria; phylum Actinomycetota; class Thermoleophilia; order Gaiellales; family Gaiellaceae; genus JBBRYW01. Next base: position 1,084 of record JBBRYW010000165.1, on the reverse strand, counting down.
CCGCGGCGATCGAGGCGTGCTCGCCGCTCGCCGAGGAGCGACGGATTGCGATCGAGCTCGAAGCTCCGGCCGCGCCCTTGCGTGTCGGCGTCGAAAGCGATCTCGTCGAGCGGATCCTCCAGCCTGTACTGGAGAACGCGTGCCGTTACGGTCGCGGTCGCATTCGTGTCGCGCTCGCTCGGAACGGGGCAGGCGTCGTCTTCAGCGTGGACGACGAGGGGCCCGGCGTTGCCGCAGACGAGCACGATCGCATCTTCGAGCCGGGTGTCCGCGGCAGCGCTGCTACCGACGGCAGCTCCGCCACCGGCGTGGGGCTCGGCCTCGCTCTCGCACGGCGTCTTGCCCGAGCGGCCGGTGGCGACGTGACCGTCGGCGCGGGCGCAGCGGGCGCACGGTTCCTCGTCCGCCTCCCGGCTGTCTGAGATCGAGTGCGGCAGCCGGGAAGCCTGCCCGAACCGTTCAGGAGCCGTTCAGCCTCGGCTGGGCATGCTGCCGACGTGACGAGAAGCGGCAGGCCGGTGGCCCTCGCGCAGATGTTCCCGCTCGGGCTCGGCGTCGCTTCCACGTCGACGCGCACGTGAGCGCAGTCACGATCCAACCGCAGTCCGGCCGTGCACTCGGCGCGGTTCCCCTCTGGGCCCTCGTGGTGCTGCTCGTCGCCTCCTTCGTCCCGCTCGGCCTGCTTGGCACCGCTCGTTACCTGACCAACTTCTGGCTCTACCGCGGCTTTCCGCCACCGAAGGACCCGGCCTTCGTCAAGAAGATCGGAACAACCCAGACCATCTCCGTGGCGAGCCCCGCGCTCGGCGGGCGCAGTCAGGAGGTCATCGTCTACCTGCCGCCAGGCTACGCCGAGCATCCGGCCAGCCGGTATCCGGTCTTCTACCTGCTGCACGGGTTCCCCGGACGCCCCAGCGCGTTCATGCTGACCGTGCGTGCTGGTGTGGTCGAGGACATCCTGCTCGCCCGGCGGAGGATCCAGCCGATGATCCTCGTGATGCCGTTCGGCTCGACGGGAACCTTCACCGACAAGGAGTGGGCAAACGGGGTGACGCCCGGGAACGGCTGGGAAACCTTCGTCGCC
>JBBRYW010000164.1:0-7064 GCA_038237235.1 Gaiellales bacterium | reverse complement strand
TTCCACCGCCTGGCGGTGGGCCTCGGCTCGCTCGCTCTGACGGACCGGTTCCTCGTCGAAGCCGAGACCGAGCCACCCGAGGTCTCGCAAAATCCCCGCCTCACTCTCCCGGCTCGACCGAGCAACGTCCGTGTCGTCGATTCGCAGCAGCATGACCCCGCCGCGTTCGTCAGCGAACCTCCGATTGGCGACGGCGGTCAACGCGTTGCCGAGCTGGAGCGAGCCCGTGGGGCTCGGAGCGAAACGAACGCGAACCATCTCCCGACGATACCCCGCCTTTGGAGCCTGGGTCGCTATCCATTGCGCTCGAACGGTCGATGCAGACGGAAACGCGAGCGGAGCCCGCATCTCCTGAGGTCGGCACCGCAAACGGTGCCTAGACGAGCTCGAGCGTGTAGCCCACATCGAGTGGCCTCGGCGGGAAGGGGACGACGCGCGTTCGGCCGTCTGCTCGCCACCCGCGGCGCTCGTAGAAGCGGCGTGCCCGGTCGTTTCGCTCGAGCACCCAGAGCCGAGCCGACCTGAAACCGCGGTCGCGCAGACGCTCGACGGCTTCGTCGTGGAGGCTCTGGGCGGCGCCGCTACCCCAACGGTCGGGCAGGACGTAGAGCCCGTCCAGCCACCCGGGCCGCACGGCCGCCAGACCTACGATCTCACCCCCCTGCGCGGCGACCAGGACCTCGACTTCGGAGTCACCGAGCGCATCCTGCCAGCGCTCCCGCACCGCCTCGGTCGGAAATGGATACCGCTCGGGTGGGAAGATGTGGGCGAACGCCCGAACCGAGGCGGCTTCCTGAATCCCAACCAGGGTCTGAATATCTTTCGCCGCCGCGGGTCGAACGAGCAGGGCGGTGCTCATAGGCCAACCTCGTGAGGCTGATGCGGAGCGAGCGACTGACGACCGTCGCCGTCACGCCGGCGAACCCAGACCCGTAGCCGGCTCATCGGTCAGCCTCGTGAGACTCATGCGGAGCGGGCGACCGACGACCGCGGGCGTCGCTCCGGCGATCCCGGACGCGTAGCGTGCTCATCGGGCAGCCTCTCGAGGCTGATGCGGAGCGGGCGACAGGCGGCCGCGGGCGTCGATCCGGCGATCCCGGACGCGTAGCCGGCTCATCGGTCAGCCTCTCGAGGCAGATGCGGGGCGGGCGACCGACGACCGCGGGCGTCGCTCCGGCGATCCCGGACGCGTAGCGTGCTCATGACGGCATCGTCGCGCGTTGGGACTAGAGTCGCAAATGATGGAGCCGGCGCTCCTCACCTGGTTCGCCGCCAACGGGCGCGACCTGCCCTGGCGCCGCACGCGCGATCCCTACGCGATCCTCGTCAGCGAGGTCATGCTCCAGCAGACCCAGGTGTCACGCGTCGTCCCGCGCTACCTCGCCTGGCTGGAGTGCTGGCCGACGGTGGAGACGCTGGCCGAGGCACCCACCGCCGACGTGATCCGCGAGTGGCAGGGTCTCGGCTACAACCGCCGAGCCGTGAGCCTCCAGCGGGCGGCGCGCGCGATCGCCGAGCGCGGCTGGCCGGACGATCTCGGCGAGCTGCCGGGAGTCGGGCCTTATACCGCCGCCGCGGTCGGTCGCTTCGCGTTCGGGGCCGCAGTCCTGCCCGTCGACACGAACGTACGGCGCGTGCGCGAGCGCTCGCGATGCAGCTTCGGGCCGGCATCCGCCCACGCGCTCATGGATCTCGGGGCAACGGTGTGCCTCGCGCGCGTGCCGCGCTGCCAGATCTGCCCCCTTGCGGAGGGGTGCCCATCCCGCGGCAGCCGATACGAGCCGCTTCGGAGGCAAAGCCCGTTCGAGGGCTCGTTCCGCCAACGGCGGTCGCGAACGCTCCGGCTCGTGGCCGCGAAGCCGCGACCATTGGGCGAGCTCGATGCGGCGAGCGCACGAGCGCTTGCCGAGGACGGCCTAGTGACGATCACTGCCGGCATCGTGGCCTTGCCCGCGTAACACGATTTAACCTGTGCGCAAGGGATGCCGGCGCAAGATAAGCCCGTGACCACCGTACTCGTCGTTGACGATGAGCCGATCGTGCGGGACGTCGTCGTCCGCTACCTCGCCCGTGAGGGCTACCGAACGCTCGAGGCGGGAGACGGAACGCGCGCGCGAGAGCTGCTGGAGAGCGAGGCGCCGCAGCTCGTCGTGCTGGACCTGATGCTGCCGGGCACGGACGGCCTCGCCCTTTGCCGCTGGATCCGTTCGCGATCCGACTTACCCGTGATCATGCTGACGGCGCGCGGAGAGGAGGCCGACCGGATCGTCGGCCTCGAGCTCGGCGCAGACGACTACGTGACGAAACCGTTCTCACCCCGCGAGCTCATCGCTCGCGTTCGCACGGTGCTCCGCCGCGCCGCGCCCGCCCAGCTCCGCGAGGAGCGACTCTCCTTCGAGGGCCTCGAGATCGACGCGACGACCCGAGACGTGACGCGCGAGGGCACTCGGCTCTCCCTGACCGCAAAGGAGTTCGACCTGCTCTGGTTCCTCGCCAGCCACCCGCGCCGAGTTTTCTCGCGTGACCAGCTGATGGACCGCGTCTGGGGCTACGAGGCGGCGCTGGACACGGGGACGGTCACGGTGCACATCCGGCGCTTGCGGGAGAAGATCGAGGACGAGCCGTCGCGGCCACGCTTCCTCGAGACCGTCTGGGGAGTCGGCTACAGGTTCGTTCCATGATCGAGCTCGGTCTCGTCGTCGCGCTGGGAACGCTCGTCGCCGGCTTCTCGACGGCGCTCGCGCTCAGGCTGCTTCCGACCGTTCGGCTGCAGCTCGTAGGCCTGGCGCTGCTGGCCGTCGTCGTTCCTCTCGCATCCGTCTTCCTGTCCGGACTCGTCATGTTCCACATGGGCGACGACGTCGCGATTCTCGCGGTGACCGCCATCGCCGCGTCGGCCGCCGTGGGCGCAGCGCTTTTCCTCGCGTCTTCGATCGCCCGCCGGATCGACCGACTGGGCGCTGCGTCTGCCCTCCTCGCAAGGGGAGACTTGACGGCCCGGGCCCCGGAGAAGGGCCCGACCGAGCTCGCCCAGCTCGGCGCCTCCTTCAACGAGATGGCGACGAACGTCGAACGGCTGTTCGACGCGCGGCGCCAGCTCGTCGCCTGGGCGAGTCACGACCTCCGGACTCCCATCGCCTCGATGCAGGCGATGATCGAGGCGCTCGAGGACGGGCTGGCCGAGCCGGAGCACTACCTGCCGGCACTGCGCGATCAGGCTCGGAGGCTGGGGATGCTGGTCGACGACCTTTTCGAGCTCGCGCGGATCGATGCCGGCGCACTGACGCTCGAGCTGGAGGAGACGCAGCTCTCGGGCGTCGTCCAGGCCTGCCTGCGCGGGCTGGAGGCCGAGGCCAACGCGAAGCAGGTCCGCCTGGAGGCAAGGGTCGAGGCGCGGGCGACGGCCCTGTGCGCGCCGGAAAAAGTGGAGCGCGTTCTCTTCAACCTGCTCACGAACGCGCTTCGGCACACGCCCTCGGACGGCTCCGTGGCGGTACTGGTCGAGCCCGCAGCCAACGAGGTACGCGTCACGATCGAGGACACGGGCGAGGGCCTGGAGCCCGACTCACTGCTCCGCGTCTTCGATCGCTTCTGGCGGGGTGACCGGGCGCGATCGTCCGGGAAGGCGGGCGCGGGGCTGGGCCTCGCTATCGCGCAGGGCCTGGTAGAAGCGCAAGGCGGCAGGATCTGGGCCGAGAACCGGCCGGGCGGCGGGGCCCGCGTGTCGTTCACGCTGCCGGCGGCGACCGGATAAGGCCCGCGTACTTCAGCCCGCCCGCTGCGGCCGCCGGAGCAGGGCGATCGCCTGAGCCGCCAGACCCTCTCCGCGCCCGGTGAAGCCCAGGCCGTCGGTCGTCGTAGCGCGGACCGAGACACGGTCGAGCTCGACGCCCATCGCACCGGCTAGACGGGCGCTCATCGCCACGCGAACGTCGGCGATTCGGGGTCGTTCGCCGATCAGGATGCAGTCGGCGTTCGCGAGCTCGAAGCCCGAGGCCTTGACGACCTCGTAGGTGCGCTGCAGGAGCCGGATCGACGACGCATCGAGCCAGCGCGCATCTGCCGAGGGGAAGAGCTCCCCGATGTCGCCCTTGCCGGCGGCGCCGAGCAGGGCGTCGATCAACGCGTGCGAGATCACGTCGCCGTCCGAATGACCGACGAGGCCGGGCTCGCCGGGAAAGTCGACCCCCGCCAGCACCAGCGGCACCTCCGGGCTCAAGACGTGTGCGTCGACGCCGACCCCCACGCGAAGCTCGGTCATGAGCCAACCTCCTGCGGCTCCTGCGGGGCCGACGCCGGGCCTTCGCAGGCGCCCATCCGGCGATCCCGGACGCGTAGCGTGCTCATGGGGCAAGCTCTTGAAGCTCATGCGGAGCGAGCGACTGACCACCGTAGGCGTCACTCCGGCGATCCCGGACGCGTAGCCGGCTCATCGGTCAGCCTCGTGAGGCTCATGCGGAGCGGGCGACCGACGACCGCGGGCGTCACTCCGGCGATCCCGGACGCGTAGCGTGCTCATCCGAGTGGCTCCTGACGCCGATTCCGACGCTCGAAGACCGACACCGTCTGGTACCCGGCCGAGCGCGCGAGCTCCACCACGGCCTTGAGATCGCGCCCGACGTCGTCGGGCTCGTGGGCGTCCGAGGCAAGCGTGATCGGAATGCCACGATGGGCAGCCTCCGCAAGAAAGGACGCATCCGGGTAGAGCTCGCCTACCGGCTTCCGCAGGCCGGCACTCGAGACCTCGAGTGCGACGCCGGCGGCCGCGACAGCCTGCGCGGCCGTCCTGTTGAGCTCCGCGACAACTTCCGCGGCAGGTCGAATTCCGAAGATCTTGACGAGATCCGGGTGAGACAGGACGTCGAAGAGCCCACTGGAGGCGGCAGCCTGCAGCGCGTCGAAGTAGCGGCGCCACGCGTCCTCCGCGGGCAGGACGTGTGTCAGCGCGGGCGGCATGTCAACGGGGATGCCGCCAACGAAGTGCACCGACCCGAGCACGTAGTCCCAGGGGTAGCGATCGAGCAGCTCGGCGAGCCCCTCCTCCGCTTCGGGCAGGTAGTCGGCCTCGATCGCGAGCTTGACGGGGAGACCGCGGCGCTTGCCTTCCTCGACCGTCGCGACGAACTCGTCCAGGTCGTCGCCCGATCGATCGAGCATCCATTGGATCTCCCAGAGAGGACGGCTCTGGTCGAAGTGGTAGAGATGGTCGGACAGCCCGATCTCGTCGACCCCCGTCTCGATCGCCCGCTCGACGTAGCGCTCGAGTCGCTCGATCGCGTATCGGCCTGTCGGCTCGTCTTCGGGCCGGTTCCTCAGGTGCATGTGGTAATCGACGATCACGAGTTGATCCGATGCGGGCAGGCTCCCGCTCGGAGGCGTAGGCTCGAGGTTCCGGTCACAGCCACGAGGCGACCAGCTCCAGGTCGGCCTGAGTCGTCACCTTGAGCAGCCTTGTGTCACCGGGGACGATCTTGATCCGGCCGCCGAGCGCCTCCACGAGCGAGGCGCAGTCGCCGGCCATCGGGGAGGATGCGACCTCGAACGCCTCCCGAAGCCTCCGAGCCACGAAAGCCTGAGGCGTCTGAACCGCCACCAGCTCGTCCCTCGCGAGGGTCTCGACGACGACGTCGCCGCGGACTCGCTTCACGGTGTCGGCGAGGGGAAGCGCGGGTACGACGCCGTCCCACCCTTCGCCGAGCGGAGTCAGGACCCGCTCGATCATCTCCTCCGAGACGAGTGGGCGGGCGGCATCGTGTACGAGCAGGGCGGCGGCATCCTCGGGAACCTCCTCGAGAGCGGCTGCCACCGAATCCGCTCGCCGCTCGCCGCCTGCCACGGACGCGCTCACCTTGCCACAGCCAAGCTCCTCTGCGAGCAAGATCGCCGGCTCCTCCCAACCGGCGGGAGCGGCGACCACGATCGCTTCGATCCAATCCGAGGCCTCCAGTCGCTCGAGGCTCTCGGCGAGCAGCGGCCTGCCCCCCAGCCCAACGAAGGCCTTCGGACGGTCGGCACCAAGTCGTTCACCGCGCCCGGCGGCGGCAAGAACGGCCCAGGTGCTCATGAGAAGCTCACTCCAGCTGCTCTGGCGTTGCCCGCTGAGCGAGCTGAGGGCGCCCCCTCGAAGCTGAATTCCGCTACGCGGTTGCCGCGACCTTCATCGTCTCGGACGCGTCGAAGTCCGAGAGCACGTCGTCGAGCCAGACAGACGCCTCGTCCTCGTCCATCTCCTTGGCATACATCAGCTCGCTCGCGAGGATCTTCTTCGCCTTCACGAACATCTGCTTCTCGCCTGTAGAAAGCCCCTTCTCGTGGTCGCGCAGCGACAGGTTTCGCACGACCTCCGCGAGCTCGAAGATGTTGCCCGTCTTCATCTTGTCCCGGTTGTGCTTGAAGCGCCGGTTCCAGTTCTTCGGCATCGTCGTGCCGTCGCCGGTCAGTGCCTCGACGACGAGAACAACCGCCTCCTCGTCGATCACCTTGCGGAGACCGACCTTCTCGACGCTCTCGCATGGCACGTTGACGGTCATGTCGTTGTGCAGGATCTGGATAGTCAGATACTCGCGCTGATCCCCGAGGACCTCGCGCACTTCCTTCTTCACGACGGTTCCTGCACCGTGGTGTGGATACACGACCTTGTCGCCAACGTCGTACAAGTCGCCCTCCCCTTTCGAGCTGGTTTCATGAAACAGCCGGCGCAGAAAGTGCCGCCGGCGAACTACGCTCAGTATAACGAATCCCTAACAAAAATGCCACTGTTTCCAGGCATTTTCTCCGCGCCAGAACCGCTAGTCCCCCATTCGGCGCACAAAAATCCCTGCTCAAGCCGGGGTTCGTCGCCTGAATTGGAAACATGGCTCGTTTACAGCTGCAGGTAGCGGTCGACGAGATTGTGCTCCTGGAGACGTCGCAGGCCCTCGCGAATCTCCTGCGCTCGAATCGCGCCCACGCCGTCGACCGACTCGAGATCGCGGTGCGACGCGCGGACGATTGCCTCGAGGCCGTCGAGGCCGGACACGACCCGCTTGATCACGGCATCCGGCAGGCGGGGAATGCGACGCAGT
>JBBRYW010000163.1:0-7157 GCA_038237235.1 Gaiellales bacterium | reverse complement strand
GTCATCGGCGCGAGCCTCGACCTCGGCGCCGGCCGCCGCGGCGTCGACATGGGCCCGTCGGCCGTCCGCTACGCGGGTCTCGAGGCCCGGCTCGCCCGGCTCGGCTACGAGTCGCGCGACTGGGGGAACGTCGTCGCCGCCGAGCCGGAAGGCGCCCCGGTCGGCAACGAGCGCGTCCGGTACCTGGCGGAGATCAAGGCTGTGTGCGAGCGCGTGGCCACCCTCGTCGCACGGGCGAACCGCGACGGAAGCCTTCCGCTGGTGCTCGGGGGCGACCATTCGGTCTCGCTCGGCAGCCTCGCCGGCCTTGCGGCCGGCCGTGGGCCGGGCGGCGTCCTCTGGATCGACGCGCACGGCGACCTGAACCGGCCCGAGACGAGCCCGACCGGCAACGTCCACGGGATGGCGCTCGCCGCGGCACTCGGGCTCGGCGGCCCAGATTTCGAGAGCGACGCCTGGTCGCTGCCCGCCGTGGCGGAAGGCCGAGCCGCCGTCATCGGCGCGCGCTCGCTCGACGACGGCGAGCGCAGGCTCATTCACGAGCGGGAGCTAGGCGTCTACACGATGAGCGACATCGACCGCCGGGGCCTCGAGCGCGTCGTAGAGGATGCGCTCGAGCGAGTCGCCGGCAGCGGTTTCGTGCACGTGAGCCTCGACATGGACGCCCTCGACCCGGAGATCGCGCCGGGGGTCGGCACGCCGGTCAGGGGCGGTCTCTCCTACCGCGAGGCGCACCTGGCGCTCGAACTCGTCGCGGCATCCGGCCTCGTCCGCTCGCTCGACGTGGTCGAGATCAACCCGATCCTCGACGTCGAGAACAAGACGGCGCGACTCGCGGTCGAGCTGATCGCGAGTGCGCTCGGCGCCCGCATTCTATAGCGGCACCTACCCGCACGGAGGGCGGTTCCTCATCCGTATGCGAGAGACTGAACGACGAGTGTGAACATCTCTGAGCGGCTTTTGGCCGGTTCGCCCCAAACGTCGTATTCGTAGTGTAAATATTGGATCGGTCATTTGTCGCTTGTTGGGGTCACGAATACAAGAGATCCTGAACTAGTGCTGTTAGCCCGATCGAGGGGCCGAGGACAATCATGGTTGTGAACACCGCCCTGCAACCTTGGCGCCTCGCCACGGCGCGTCCCTCGGTCGCCATATTTGCCGCGGGCATTGGCGCCTGCGCGCCCTATTTGGCTGGGCTCGTCCGGCTGGGAAGCCGCGATCATGGTCGGGGCCACGGGGTGCGGCCTCGCACAATCAGGCAGGGCCTTCGTCGGCCTCCTCACCGGCGCCGCTCGGCTCGTAGTACCTCGTCCCTTTCAGCTCGTCCGGCAGGTAGTCCACCTCGAACCCGGACGGGTCGTCATGCGGGTAGACGTACCCCTGGCCGCGCCCCGTCGCACGTGCGGCGAGCGGGTACCCCGAGCTGCGGAGCGGCTTCGGCGGTCGCGCATTCCCACGCTCCTGGACATCCTTCGCAGCTCTCGATAGTGCCTTGTAGCTCGCATTCGACTTTGGTGCGCGCGCCAGGTAGATGGCGGCCTGCGCCAGATTCAGCCGCGCCTCCGGCAGGCCCACGTGCTCGACAGCCTGGGCCGCGGCGACGGCTACGAGCAGAGCTCGTGGGTCGGCGTTGCCGACGTCCTCCGAGGCGAGCACGATCATGCGCCTCGCGACGAAGCGGGGGTCCTCTCCACCCTCCAGCATCGCGGCGAGGTAGTAGACGGCCGCATCCGCGTCGGAGCCGCGCATCGACTTGATGAAGGCGGAGGTGAAGTCGTAGTGGGCGTCGCCGGTCTTGTCGTAGAGAAGAGGACGCTTGCGGGCGGCGTCCTCGACGTGGCTCTCGGCGAGCGGCTCCGCCTCGGCCTCGGCCGTCTGCCAGGCGAGCTCGAGGATGTTGAGCGCGGTTCGCCCGTCACCGCCCGCGCGCTCGGCGATCAGCGAGGCCACCGCAGCCGGAGCAACCGCCCCCAGCTCCGCCGCTCCGCGTCGAACGATGACCGCCACATCCTCGTTCGACAAGGACTCGAGCTCGTACACCTGGCAGCGGGAGAGAAGCGCCGAGTTGACCTCGAAGTACGGGTTCTCGGTCGTCGCGCCGATCAAGGTCAAGAGCCCTTCCTCGACGCCGGGCAGGAGCGCGTCCTGCTGGGCCTTGTTGAAGCGGTGGATCTCGTCGAGGAAGAGGATCGTGCGCCGGCCCTGCGCTCCCAGCGACTCGCGCGCTCGGGCAAGGACGCCCCGGACGTCACCGACCGACGCTGAGACGGCCGACAGCTCCTCGAACGACGCGCCCGTGGTTCGGGCGACGATGCGGGCGAGGGTCGTCTTGCCGGTGCCCGGCGGCCCGTAGAGGATCGTGGAGCCGAGCCGGTCCTCGGCGATCGCGAGGCGAAGCGCCGAGTCGGCCGCGAGCATGTGCCGCTGGCCGACGAACTCGTCGAGGGACTCGGGCCGCAACCGCAGAGCCAGGGGCGCCACCTCGGCGATCCGCTCGCCTGCCGCGTCGGAGAAGAGGTCGCCCATGGGAGCGAAGTATGCTCCCCGGCGTGGCGATCGACAGCTCTCCGCTCGTCTCACCCATCGGCGTCGTCCACCTCTTCCAGCCGCCGCCCGCGTGACCGAGACGGTCGGGGACCTCTCCCAGCCGGTCCTCCCCGGCGCCGGGGCCAGCGACTACGAGCGCTACCTGAGAACCGACGAGCTGCTTTCGCTGCAGAAGACGCCGGACGAGTGGGCACACCGGGACGAGCTGCTCTTCCAGACCGTGCACCAGTCGTCAGAGCTGTGGCTGAAGCTCGCCTGGAGCGAGGTCGAGGAGGCGACGCGCCTGCTCGGCGAGGAGGACGTCGACGCAGCTATCCGGCTCCTGCGCCGAGCGATCGAGTGCATGCGGCTCGCCCACTCGCTGCTCGACCCGCTCGAGCAGATGTCGCCGTGGGAGTACACCCGCTGGATCCGCCCGGTGCTCGGGCACGGGAGCGGCTTCGACTCGCCGGGCTTCCGTGGGATCCGGCGGGTCTCACCGCCGCTCGGCGAGGCGTTCCACGGCCTTCGGCGCGCCGAGGGCCTCTCGCTGACGGACGTCTACCGGCGCGGCCGCGAGTTCGAGCGGCTCTACCAGCTTGCCGAGCTGTTGACGGAGTGGGACGAGCGCGTGACGCTCTGGCGCGTGCGCCACTACCAGGTGGTCGCGAGGGAGATCGGCGACGAGGTCGTCGGCACGCAGGGCACTCCGGTCGAGCTGCTCGGCGGGTTGATCAAGCACCGCCTCTACCCCGAGCTGTGGCGGGCGCGGAACGACCTGACCGCACTCGCGAAGGTGGAGGCGCCGGGCGACGAGGCAGAGGTACCGGGGCACGGCAGCTGAAGGAGGATGAGATGGCGTTCGAGGAGTTGAAGCAGAGGCAGGGCGTGATGTGGGGCTCGGGCCCCTTCGAGCGGGTCGAGGACATGATCGCCGACGTGCACGACGCGCTCGTGGAGCGGGTCGCCGTCGAGGGCGGCGAGCCCGCGCTCGACGTCGCGTGCGGAACAGGGGCAATCTCGATGCGCCTCGCGCGAGCGGGGGCAGACGTGACGGGTGTCGACCTGGCTCCGGCGCTGATCGAGACGGCGACGCGGCGCGCCGCCGAGGAAGGGCTCTCGATTCGCTACGACGTGGGCGACTGCGAGCAGCTGCCGTACGAGGACGCGAGCTTCGACGTCGTCACATCCTCGTTCGGGGCGATGTTCGCCCCCGATCACGAGGCCGCGGGGCGGGAGCTCGCACGAGTCTGCCGGCCGGGAGGCCGCCTCGGCTTGGCGACCTGGCGGCCGGGCGGCGGCATCGGGGACCTCTTCCGCTTGACCGGATCGTTCGGGCCTCCCCCGCCGCCCGGCGCCGGGAACCCGCTCGAGTGGGGTCGGGAGGAGCATGTCGAGCGCCTGCTCGGCGACGCCTTCGAGCTCTCGTTCGAGGGGCTCGACTCGACGCTCGTCGCCGACTCGGCCCAGAAGGTGTGGGAGCTGATGTCAGTCAACTTCGGACCGCTCAAATCGCTGCTCGATACTCTCGACGCCGAGAAGCGGGCGGAGCTCGACCGCCGCGGCGTCGAGCTGCACGGGCAAGGCGGCCGCGACGGCCGCGTTGAGTTCTCCCGCACGTACCTGCTCACGTCTGGGCGCCGGCGCTCGTGACGGCGACCGTCTCGCTGCGCGACGAGGCGACCGAGCTGCTGCAGCGGCTGATCCGCCTCGACACCGTCAACCCGCCGGGCAACGAGACGATGGCCGCCGAGCTCCTGCGCGAGTACCTCGAGCGAGCCGGCGTGCCCTGCGAGCTGTACGGACGGGTGCCGGGACGCGCCAACCTCGTCGCGCGGATCCCCGGCTCGAGAGGAGGCCCGCGGCTGCTCTTCCTGTCCCACACCGACACCGTCCTCGCGGATCCGGCCGAGTGGAAGGTCGACCCGTGGTCGGGCGAGCTCCGGAACGGCGAGATCTGGGGCCGCGGCGCACTTGACATGAAGGGAGAGGTGGCCGCGAGCGCGGTCGCGATCGCCTCCCTCGCGCGGGAGGGATTCCAGCCCGCCGGCGATCTGATCTTCGCCGCGTGCGCGGACGAGGAGGTCGGCGAAGGGGATCCATTCGGCCTCCAGTGGCTCGTCGAGGAGCACCCCGAGGCGGTGCGTGCCGAGTTCTCGGTCAATGAGGGCGCCGGCGAGCGCGTCAAGTTCGGCGACCGCGTCCTCTACCTGTGCGCGACGGCCGAGAAGATGAGCTCGCCGTTCCGTCTCCTCGTCCACGGCCGGAGCGGCCACGCGTCGGTGCCCGCGATCGCCGACAACGCCCTCGTCAAAGCAGCAGCGCTGATCGAGCGCCTCGGCCGGTTCGCGGTGCCGCCTCGGCTCGGCCCCGAGACGGAGGCGCTCCTCGCCGCCATCACCGGCGGCGATGTCCCGCCGCCGGGACAGGCGCTGGAGCGGGCCCTCGCCGTCGACCCGCTGGCAGGCGAGCTGCTCGAGCCGCTGCTCGGGATGACGGTCTCACCGACGATGGTCGAGGCCTCACACCAGCGAAACGTCGTGCCGGCACTCTGCGAGGTGACGGTCGACTGCCGCCTGCTGCCCGGACAGGGGCGGGAAGAGGCCGAGGCCGCCCTCAGGGCGTGCATCGGCCAGGGGGATTACGACCTCGAGTGGCTCCACGGCTACGGCGGCACGCGCTCGCCCATGAGCTCGCCGCTCTGGGATGCGGTCGACTCGTTCGTACGGGAGGCCGAGCCGGCCGCGAGCCCCGTGCCGGTGACCGTCGCCGGCTTCACCGACAGCCACTGGGTGCGCCAGGCGTTCGGCACGGTGGCCTACGGGTTTTTCCCGATGCGGACCATGGATCCGGAGCTCGCAGCCCGCCTCATCCACTCCGCCGACGAGCGGATTGCGGTCGAGGATCTCGAGCTCGGCGTTCGCTTCCTGCGGCACGCCGCCCGGGAGATCGGCTCGCTCGGTTAGGCCGGGCGGCCTCCAATCAAGACGACGTGCAGCCCAGCGAGAAACAATCACGCTGCCGCACCATGGGGGGAAGGACTACGGGAAAGGACTCTCAGCAGCGATACGGAAAGCAAGCGGAGTTGACGTAAGAGTCACAGCACCTACGCAGGCTGCTCTGACTTTAAACTCAGGTACACGGCTATGGAATTACGCGCCTCGATCCACGAAGACGACGACGGAATGTACTGGGCCGAAGTCCAGGAGCTCCCGGCTGCTTTGCGTCCGGTCGAAACCGCGACGAGTTGCAGGAAGCGCTGATCGAGGCAATCGAGATGCACCGCGAAGACGAGAGCCCCGCAGGGCAGAGGCCACCAACCGAGCCCGACAAGCCGCGCATGAGGGTAGACGAGCTGAAGCTCGTCACGGCGCAAGAGGACGGCTACCCGTCACAGGTAACGAAGTCCTGCCTACCCGGCGGCGCGACGAAGTCCGGGAGATCAAGCTTGCGCTTCATCGCCTTTCCCATTATGCGCCCGGAGCCTCTCCGACGACGTACGCCGTCACGATCCGTGGCGGATCGATGTCTGATTCGATCAGCCACACGGTCATCCTTCGACGCGTTTCATCATTCGGTCCGCCGAGGTACTCCCAGTCCCGCTGCCGAATCCCCAGGGCCGAGGCGAAGACTCGCGCCTTGTGTCGTCCCACGTCGTGCTGCGGATCGAGGAGGTAGCTTTCGAGCTTCTCGCGGGGCACAATCGGCATGATCTGCCCGTGGCAGCTCGTCGGCCATCTTAGAACGTGTCTTGAGCTCCATAAGAGAGCCTACAAATGGCGTGATCGTGGTATTGGCGTAGTATCTACCATGCCTCATCCAGTGCCAGCAGCGAGCCTTACCTGAGCTGCGGTCAACTGCTAGGGGATACCAAATGGTAAATAACGAGACGAATGCTTCCAAACTGATAGACAAGAGGATTAGAGAGCTGGGCGATTGGCGCGGCAAAACGCTTAGCAAGGTGCGAGGAATCATCACGGAAGCGGATTCCGATATCGTCGAGGAGTGGAAGTGGGTGAAACCCACGAACCCCGGAACACCGGTCTGGTCCCACAACGGGGGTATCTGTACTGGTGAGTCCTACAAGAACGTGGTCAAGCTGACATTCTTCAAGGGTGCTGCTTTGAACGATCCTTCAGGTCTATTCAACTCCAGCCTTGACGGGAAGGTCAGGCGTGCCATCGACCTTAAAGAAGACGACAAGATTAACGAAGGTGCACTGAAGAATCTCATTCGTGAAGCTGTGGTGCTGAATCTAAAAAGCAAGTAACATTCCGCTTGAAAATGCTTGGCAGGGCGTGCTTACTTTCGCCGATAGCGGAAGGAAGGCACGTCGCAGGTCCAGCCATGCTGTTGTCACCTCTGACAATACGCCACGCGAGCCAGATGGCAACGAGCGAGGTCGCGCGGCCCGGCCGAGAAGCCGTTGGCTACCCTTTTCAGGATGGCCGACAAGGTTCGTCTCGGCGGCATGGCGCTCTCGAACGGGGTCCTGGTTCACGGCCCGACCGCCTGGGCCTGCGCCGTGCGCTTACCGGACGGGCGCATCAAGGTCGAGGCCGATCACAAGCGCTTCCGCGCATCCGAGGTCAGGAATCCAATCCTCCGCGGCCCGGCCCGGCTGCTCGAGG
>JBBRYW010000162.1:0-7291 GCA_038237235.1 Gaiellales bacterium | reverse complement strand
CGAGCCAGCCGTGTGGTGGACGACCGCGAGGCGCAGTGAAGTCGCGTATTCGGGGTGATTGCGCCGAATCGACTCGACGGCGCCCCACGTGGAGCGCGTCATGATCGCCGGCGAGGAGGCTACGGAGGCCGCCCGCAGCGGGACGTCCACCGCCCCGCTGCGAACGTAGTTCCCCCGGAGGCGGCGAATCCCGGGGGAGACGCGATACTCGATTCGGTCCGACAGGCCCGCCCAGTAGGGGTTGCCGAGCCGCCAGCCCTGACGGCGGCGCGCCTCGGCACTGCCCCGGTCTGGCTGATCCTCCGCCTCGGGAGCACCCCGCTGCCAGGCGCTCCAGTGCCCTCCGAGGGAGTGCGTGCGGAAGCGAACGGTCCCCCGGCCCTGCCAGTGCAGGCCGACGAGATCGAAGCGAATCGGCGGGCGGCTAGCAGCAAGCGTGCGGCCGTGGATCGGCAGATCGCGGGCGACGAAGAGCGGTGGAGTCGCCGAGGCGATACCGGGAAGCGCGAGAGCGGCTATGGATGCGGTGGCGAGGCGGCGCACGTTGCTCGACGACCACGGTCGCAAAGCCACTCGGAGGACGCAAGTCCCCATGTCCGCAATGATAGAATCCTTACAGCTGTGAAACGCCGTCTCTTGCGGGGATTTTGGGCCTCGCTCCTCGTGGCCGCGTTCGTTGTTCTCCCTGCTCCGGCCCTGGGCCAGGATCGACCTCGAGTTCTGGCCGTCCATTTCGGGCTCGAGATCAACCCGGCAACGCAGGACTTCGTCAATCACCAGCTCGACCGCGCGCAGAAGGGCCACTACGACGCGGTCGTAATCCTGCTCGACACGCCGGGCGGCCTCTCCAGCTCGATGGAGAAGATCTACGAGAAGGAGCTCTCCCTGAAGGTGCCTGTGATCGTGTACGTGTCGCCGGCGGGCGCCGGTGCGGCTTCGGCGGGCGTCTTCGTGGCGGAGGCCGCCGACGTTCTCGCGATGGCGCCCGCGACGAACATCGGCTCCTCGACGCCGATCGACGGCAGCGGCGGGAACCTCGGCAGCGACCTTCGGCGCAAGGTGATCAACCACTTCGCCGCCAAGCTCCGCGCGCTGGCGCGCGAGCACGGCCGCAACGCGAAGTGGGCGGACGCCGCAGTGCGGAAGGCCTCGAACCTGACCGCGGACGAGGCGCTCCGCATGAACGTGATCGACCTCGTCGCGCCCGACCTGCCGACCCTGCTCGACCGGATCGACGGCCGCGTCACCAAGCCGAACCACTATGTGCTGCACACGCGCAGCGCCGAGATCGTCGAGGTGCGGCCGGGCTTCTTCACGCGGCTTCTCAACACTCTCATCGATCCGAACATCATCACATTGCTCTTCCTCGCAGGACTCGCAGGGCTCGGGTACGAGGTCTTCCACCCGGGGGTCGTTCTGCCCGGTGCGCTGGG
Organism: Gaiellales bacterium; assembly: GCA_038237235.1. GTDB lineage: Bacteria > Actinomycetota > Thermoleophilia > Gaiellales > Gaiellaceae > JBBRYW01. The sequence goes on along the minus strand of JBBRYW010000162.1, from coordinate 5,858 downwards.
AGCCGTGTCGCTGCTCACGGCCCTCTTCGGCTTCTCGGTGCTGCCGATCAGCTGGGCCGGGCTGTTCCTGCTGCTGCTCGGCGTCGCCCTGCTCGTAGCCGACGCGCACGTGGCGAGCCACGGCGCCCTGACCGTGGCCGGCCTGACGAGCCTGGCGGTCGGAGGGGTGATGCTGTTCAGGAACGCGCCTTCGCCGTATCACACGAACACGCCGCTCGTCGTGCTGACCGCGGTCGCGCTTGGCGGGCTCTGGGCCTTTGCCGTCTCCAAGGCCGTCGCCGTCAGGCGTCAGCCCGTGACCGTGGGGGTGCAGACGATGGTCGGAGAGCTGGGTGAGGTCCGTGGCGGGGGCCAGGTCTTCGTGCGCGGGGAGCTGTGGCGGGCGCGACCCGTGGCGGGCGCGCAGCTCTCACCAGGCGAGCGCGTCCGGGTGGAGCATGTCGGCGACGGGCTCGTGCTCGACGTCCGGCCGGTCGAGCGTCTCGATGCGGGTGCGGGTGTGACGGCGTAGGATCCCGGCACTTCCCCCGCTTGGAAAGGACTCTCCGTGGCCGCCCTGATCGTCCTCGCCGCAATCGCCTTCATCGTCCTGCTCTTTCTCTTCTCGGCGCTCAAGGTCGCCCGGGAGTACGAGCGCGGAGTCGTCTTCCGGCTCGGCCGGCTGCTCGATCCGCCTAAGGGGCCGGGCCTCTTCCTGCTCATCCCGATCGTCGACCGGATGGTCAGGGTCGACCTTCGGACGATCACGCTGAATATCCCGCCGCAGGAGGTGATCACGAAGGACAACGTGCCAGCGCGGGTCAACGCGGTCGCCTACTTCCGGATCGTCGAGCCGAAGGCCGCGATCGTGCAGGTGGAGAACTTCATGAACGCCACGTCCCAGATAGCGCAGACGACGCTGCGGTCGGTGCTCGGCCAGCACCTGCTGGACGAGCTGCTCTCCGAACGGGACAAGATCAACGCGATCCTGCAGGAGATCATCGACGAGGCCACCTCACCGTGGGGGATCAAGGTCTCGATCGTCGAGGTGAAGGACGTCGAGATTCCATCGGGCATGCAGCGCGCGATGGCGCGCCAGGCGGAAGCCGAGCGCGAGCGGCGGGCGAAGGTGATCAACGCCGAGGGCGAGTTCCAGGCCTCGGAGCGCTTGAAGGACGCGGCGCTCGTGATCGAGGATCATCCGATCGCGCTGCAGCTGCGGTACTTGCAGACGCTGCTCGAGCTTGGGTCGTCGCAGGCGACGACGATCGTCTTCCCGGCTCCGATCGACCTGATCAAGCCGTTCATGGCGCGCCAGCGGAGCGATTCGAGCACCTGACGGGAGTCCTCCGCAGGGACCCGCTCTCGGGCCGCCTCGTCGCGGTCGCTCCGCAGCGAGAGCTACGCCCCGGCGCCGCTCGCGGGCAGATCGAGGCCGAGTCGCAGGAGGAGCTCGACGCCTGCCCCTTCTGCGAGGGGCGCGAGGAGCGCACACCGCCCGAGACATACGCGATCGCGGTCGCCGGCGCGAGCCGTGCGCCGAACACCCCCGGTTGGCAGGTCCGGGTCGTGCCGAACAAGTACCCGGCGCTCGACCGGCAGGAGGTGGTGATCCACTCGGCGCAGCACGCTCGCTCGGTCGGCGATTTGCGCGACGACGAGCTCGAGCTCGTCGCACGCGCTTGGAGCGAGCGGGCTCGGGCGGCCTCGGCGGCCGGTTTCACGTACGTCCAGGCCATCCTCAACGAGGGGCGGGACGCCGGAGCCAGCCTGCCGCATTCTCACTCGCAGCTCGTCCCCTTGCCCTACGAGCCGCCGCTCGTGGCGGCCGAGCGGGACGCACGCGGGTGCGCTGTCTGCTCACTGCTCCGGTTCGACACGCCCGAGCGCGTTGTGATCGAGGAAGGCGGTCTCGTCGTCACGTGCCCGTATGCCGGTCGGACCGCCTACGAGCTCCTGATTGCCCCACGGGCTCACGAGAGCGACGGCTTCGGGAGCGACCTGCCCGCAGCCTTGCGCCTGCTCGGCGAGGTGGTGCGGCGTCTGCACGTGGTCAGCGGGCCGGTTCCGCTCAACGCATGGCTGCACACCGCGCCGTTCGGGGTGGAGGGGCACTGGCACATCGAGGTCGTACCTCGCCTGACGATTCCGGCGAGCCTCGAACTTGGTGCGGGTGTGTACGTCAACACACTCGCGCCCGAGCAGGCGGCGAAAATCCTGAGGGCCGCCGCCTAGGGCGTCTCCCCGAACGGCTGCTCGCCGGCCGTCACAGCGGCATCGATCACATCGACGTCCTCAGTCTCGACAACCGGAGCCAGGCTCGAGACCCGCTCGCCCTCACGGAGCCTCATCACGATCACGCCCTGCGCCGAGCGCCCGGTACGGCGAATGCCCTCCACCGGCATCCGGATCACGGTGCCGCCGGTCGAGATCAGCATCACGGCATACCCCTCGCGGATCACGTGCGCGCCGGCGAGCTGGCCCTTCGCCTCGGTCAGTTGAACCGTCTTGACTCCGAGCCCTCCACGACCCTTCACCGGATACTCGTCGATCCGTGTCCGCTTGCCGAAGCCGTTCTCGGTCACGACCAGCAGCTCGGCGTCGTTTCGCGCGATGCTGGCGTTGATGACCTCGTCTCCTGTCCGCAACTTCATACCGCGGACGCCCTCCGTCGAGCGGCCCATGGGACGCGCTTCCGTCTCGTGGAAGCGGATCGCCTGGCCCTTGCGTGAGACGAGCAGAATGTCCTCGTCGCCGGTCGAGTGCAGGACATCGACAAGCGCGTCGTCCTCGCGGAGGCGAATCGCGATGATCCCGTCGGCCTTGAGCGGAGTGTTGTACTCCTGGAAGCGCGTCTTCTTGACGACACCCTTTTTCGTCGCGAGGACGAGATACTCGGCTTCACCGAAATCGCGTGTCGCGATCACGGCGCGGGTCTTCTCATCCTGTCGGAACGGCAGCAGGTTGACGATCGCGCGACCCTTCGACTGGCGCGAGCCGAGCGGCAGCTCGTGCACCTTCAGCCGATAGATCTTGCCGACCGACGTGAAGAAGAGCAGGTAGTCGTGCGTCGACGCGACGAAGAGATGCTCGATGTAATCGTCGTCCTTCAGCTCCATGCCCATGACGCCGATGCCCCCGCGCCTCTGCTCGCGATACGTCGTCACCGGGAGCCGCTTGATGTAGCCGGAGCGAGTGATCGCGATCACCATGTCCTCCTCGGCGATCAGGTCCTCGAGGTCGAACTCGCCCTCAGCGGCGATGATCTCCGTCCGCCGATCGTCGGCTCGGCCGTAGATGCTCTTGATCTCGAGCAGCTCCTCCTTGATCAGGCCGTCGATGCGGGCGGGCTCGCCGAGAATCGCGCGGAGCTCCGCGATTCGCTCCTGCAGATCGGCGTACTCGTCCTCGATCTCCTTCCGCGCGAGGCCGGTGAGGCGCGCCAGGCGGAGGTCGAGGATGGCCTGGGCTTGAATCTCCGACAGCTCGAAGCTCGTCATCAGACCGGCGCGCGCGTCATCCGTGTCGGCAGCTCCGCGGATCAGGGCGATGACAGCGTCGAGGTTGTCGAGCGCGATCAGGTAGCCCCGCAGGACGTGGGCGCGCTTCTCCGCCTGCCGGAGCTCGTACTTCGAGCGCCGCGTCACGATCTCGCGCTGGTAGTCGAGGTAGTGCCGGATCAGCTCGAGCAGCGAGAGCGTGCGCGGTACGTCCTCGACGAGCGCGACCGCGTTGTAGCCGAAGGTGTTCTGGAGCGGCGTGTGCTTGTAGAGCTTGTTCAGGACTACCTGCGGCACAGCGTCGCGCTTGAGATCGATCTGGATTCGCATCCCGGACTTGTCCGAGTGATCCTGAACGTCGGAGATCTCGGGCAGCGTCTTCTCGATCACCAGGTCGGCGATTTTCTTGATCACGCCCCCGTCACCGCCCTTCTTGACGCCGTAGGGCAGCTCGCTGACCACGATCGCGGTCTTGCCGCCGCGCAGCTCCTCGATGTGAGCCCGCGCGCGGACGAGGATGCGCCCACGGCCCGATCGGTAGGCCTCGCGGATACCCTCGCGGCCGAGAATGATCCCCCCCGTCGGGAAATCGGGCCCCTTGACGAGCCGGGAAAGCCGGTCGACGTCGATATCCGGCTCGTCGATCATCGCCAGAACGGCGTCGATCGTCTCGCCGAGATGGTGCGGGGGCATGTTCGTGGCCATCCCGACGGCGATCCCAGAGGCTCCGTTGACGAGCAGGTTCGGAAAGCGCGACGGCAGCACCGTCGGCTCGCGGCGCGACTCGTCGTAGTTCGGCTTGAAGTCGACCGTGTCCGCGTCGATGTCTCGCAGCAGCTCCGTGGCGATGCGCGAGAGGCGGCACTCGGTGTACCTCATGGCGGCCGCGGGATCGTCATCCAGATTCCCGAAGTTGCCCTGCCCGTCGACCAGCGGATATCGCAGCGAGAACGGCTGCGCCATCCGAACGAGGGTGTCGTAGATCGCCGTATCGCCGTGCGGGTGGTAGGAGCCCATCACGTCGCCGACGATGCGCGCGCACTTCTTGTACGGGCGGTTCGGCTGCATGCCCGCCTCGTGCATCCCGAACAGCACGCGGCGGTGAACCGGCTTCAACCCATCTCGGACGTCGGGCAGAGCGCGTGCGACGATTACGCTCATCGCGTAGTCGAGGAAGCTCGAGCGCATCTCCTGCTCGAGCTCGCGCGGCTCGATGCGTCCGGCCCCGAGTGGCCCGGTCCCCAGCTCAGACACGCGTTGCGGCGCGATCTAGGGGCCTGTCCGGAAAGTGGCCGCGGTGGATGACAGGCGCAGTGCCTGTCAGGCGCCCTGGTCGACTTTCCGGACAGGCTCCTCGGCCCTTCAGGCCCTTAAACATCGAGGAACCTCACGTCGCGGGCGTTCTGCTCGATGAACTCCCGGCGCGGCTCGACCTGATCCCCCATCAGCTTGGAGAAGATCTCATCGGTGATTGCGGCGTCTTCGACGTCGACTCGAATCAGCATCCGGTGGGCGGGATCCATCGTCGTGTCGCGCAACTCGTCGGCGTTCATCTCGCCCAGGCCCTTGAAGCGGCTCACCTGCGTGCCCTCCTTCGCCAGGGCGAGCGCTCCGGCACGCAGGGCGTCGAACGTCGGCGCCGCCGCGCTCTTCTTGCCGTGGATGATCCGAAACGGCGGGCGGCCGACGATTGCCGCGAGCTTCGCATACGCCCGGCGCAGGTTCGCGTACACCGGTGAGGCGAGCAGCTCGGCCGGAACCGTGACGAACGAGGCCGCGCTCGTCTCGCGCTCGATCACCTTCGCCCGGAAGCTCGCGAGGTCGTGCTCGACCACCTCGACGTCGTACCCGTCGGCGTCAAGGCCGGCCAGCGCCCCCTTCACTTCCGGCGGGGTCGCAGTGTCGAGCTCGACCAGGCGGTGTGTGACTACGAAGTCGGCCGGCGCGTTGCCGAAGTCGGCGCGAAGCCGCTGCAGCCAGCCGTCGAACTCGGTGAGGCCACGCGTGAAGCGGCCCCAGCGAGCCTCGGTGAAGACTGCCTCCTCACCCCCGAAGTCCGCGATCGTCATGTCCTTCACCCGCTCCCGCACCAACAGGTCCTCGAACTGAGACTCCTTTTCGACGTATTGCTCCTGATTGCCGAACTTGACGCGGTAGAGAGGCGGGACCGCGATGTAGATATGGCCGCGCTCGACGAGCTCCGGCATGTTCCGGTAGAGGAACGTCAGAATCAGAGTTCGGATGTGCGAGCCGTCGACGTCGGCGTCCGTCATCACGATCACTCGGTGGTAACGGAGCTTCGAGATGTCGAACTCGTCGCCGATTCCCGTACCGATCGCGGTGATCATCGCCTGGATCTCGAGATTTGACAGCACTTTG
>JBBRYW010000161.1:0-7327 GCA_038237235.1 Gaiellales bacterium | reverse complement strand
CGCGCGCCCGCTGAGCTACGCGCTCGCCGGCCCGCTGCTCGCGACGGCCGGGCTAACAGCTGCGTTTTGCATCCTCGCCTCTGGTCTTACGGCGGCTGCTCTGCTGTTCCTGTCGGTCGGGCGCCCCGGCGACGTCGCTGATTCAACGCGCGGCGTCTAGCAGGTGGGATCGATGAAGAGGGTCGCTGTCGTGATCGCCGCGCTCGCGGCGCTCGCAGGCGGGGCGCAGGCGAGAGCCGGCGATGACGCCCCGCTACCGCCGTGGGACACGGTGTTGACTGGGTGCCCCGAGAACTCGTGCGTCCAGGTGTCGGCGTACTCGTCGTCGCCGTCGCATCTTGGCTGCGTTCCTCAGTCCGGCTGTCACGCCGCTGGGGCCCGGCACGTTCGCACGCAGCGACGCCACCGACATTAGAGTCCGCCGAAGCGAGCAGAGGAAGTGCGCAAGCCGCTCTCCTCCGCGAGTCGCTGTCTACGGGCAGTCGACGGTGCCGGACGCTCGCCTGAATGTCGGGGCGGGTGCATCGCTGGTGTAGCGCCGCGACCAACGCCGCGTATCGCGACAGCCGCGCTCGCGAGACATCCGCCTCCGCTCCCGCTCCGGAGGCGCGTCAGGTCGCTCGAGGCTTCAGCCGGTGGGCTGGATCTCGGTGATTGCATCATCGTTCGTGCCGATCCAGTAGCCGGAGAGCGAGGGCTGCCGGACCGGCTCGCAGAGATAGTCGACGTCCTTCATGCCGACGATCGAGCCGTCGTTCTCCTTGTGCTTGCAACGGTAGCGGGCCCTCCGCTGAAGCGCGCAGGCTCGCCGGGCCCGCCGCGTCAGGTGCGGCCCAGCGCCGCAGCCGACGCGGGCGCGCCCCAGATAGGTGGCTAGGGCCGTTGCGGCGCGGTCGGCGCTCATGCGGGGATCCCAGGGACGGGTGATCAGCGCTGCGACGAGGGCAACGAGCAGGACGAGGAACAGAACCGGGCCTGCGCGCAGATACCGCGAGACGGACATTGCTCGCAAGCGTCGCAGATGCCAAGGGGCTTGTACGGGGCTCGGCTTCGACCCGTCGGGCGCCGTCAGGCCGCCGCGGGCGTAAAGACCTCCGCGAGTGGCTCCTGCTCGCAGATGCAGCCGCCGAGCACGTAGATACGGCCATCGGCGGCCACGGCAGCGGCCGGCTGGATCCGCTTGGTCAGCATGGGCGAAATCGCGCGCCAGTGGCCCGAGCTGGCATCTGCGGCGAGGACGCTGCCGCTGATCCCGTCGGGTGCTGGTAGCTCGCCGCCGAGCACGTAGATCCGCCCATCCTCGCCCCTCACCACGGCATGAAAGATGCGGCGCTGCGGAAGCGGACGAGCGAAGCGCCAGCGTCGGCTCGCCGGGTTGTACAGCTCGACGGTTCGAATCGCGAACTTGCCGGGCGAGCCACCGATTGCCCATAGCCTTCCCAGGCGATCGGCGGCAGCGGCGAGAAAAACGCGGCGCGTCTGCATCGCGGCGATCGGGTGCCAGCGGTCGGCGCGCGGATCGTAGGCCTCCGCGGTCCTCAGCCGCCCGCGACCGTTGTCGCCGCCGATCGCGTAGATGAGACCGTCGCCGCCGAGCACGGCGGCAAGGCCGGCGCGCCGCGTTCCAAGCGGCGCGCGGCGGAGCCAGCGGTCGCTCTGCGGGTCGTAGGCCTCGACCGCGCGTGTCGGATCCGAGCCGCGTGGCCCAGTCGCGCCGCCGATCACGTAGATGCGTCCGTCGGGCGCGCGAACCGCGGCAAGCAGCGAGCGCGGCGTCGGCATGTCGCTGCCACGGCCCCAGCGGCGCTCGCGCGGGTCGTACCAGTCGACCCGGCTAGGGGCCCTGTCGCCCCCGAAGGCGTAGATGCGCCCATCGCGGGCGGCCGCTACCGCCAGCCCCAGACGTGGCTCAGGCATCGGCGGCAGCGGATCCCAGTGTCCCGCGGTGGACGCGCTGCCCCCAGCGGAGGGCCGCTCGCGACCCGCGGCCCCGGCCGCCGCGAGCAGGCCGAGGAGAAGAGCTGCAGCGACCGCTGCCGAAGCGACGCGCGCTGCGCCGCGACAGACTCTCGGCTTGCTCACCGCGCTTACTCCACGCGCGCCAGGTAATCGGCGTCGCCGCGGGACGGCTGACCGGGCGCGCTGGCGGCGCGGGCAAAGAGCGAGAGGTAGAAAGGACCAGCGCCGGCCGGGAGCAGCGGCACCTGCCAGTCCGTCGTCGCCTGCGGCGGCAGCTGGAAGGAGTGCACGGGGCCTGCCCGCGTGACCAGCGCGAGCTGCAGCTCACCGGGCTGGAAGCCGAGCCGGAACCGGACGAGCTGCCCCGGGGCGAGCATAAGCCTGGGGATATCGCCGCGCTGCCAGGGCGCGATCATGTCGGCGCAGAGCGCCGCAAGCTCGGAGCTCCAGCAGTAGCTGCCCTGCGCGAGCTCGACGATGCGCGAGCCCATGATCGCATAGGCCTCCGGCGGGTGAGCGCCGGGGCTCGGCGGCGGCTCTTCAAGGCTGCGCAGGCAACGAAGGAGGGCGGCGTCGCCCCTTGCGGCGGCGCAGCTGTCTCCCTCGACGTAGAGCACTTGTCGCTGCGAACGGTCGCCAAGCGCTACACGCGGGGCGATTCCCTTCAGTCGCTCGAGCGGAACCTGGGCGCCGGTTCGTGTTTCCTCCTCGACGACGCAGTCAACGTGCGGCTGCCTTGGCGGGGTCGACTCGGGGCAGCCGCCGAGGGCGAGCATGCAGCGGACGAGCTCACCACGGCCTGCCTGCCCGACGTGGATGGGGCCGCCCGCGCGCAGGTGGACGATCCGAAAGCGCGCAGCGCCAACCCGCAAGCCTTGGCCGTAGCAGGAGCGGCCGCTGCCGGCAGCCGCGTCCGTCCCCGCGCTCGCGCCCGTGAAGAAGGGGCAAAGCAGCAGTGTGGCCAACCCGGCTACACGTGTTCGCACGGCATTCGCTCCGCTTCGATTGAGATCTCTGCCGACGATAGCTCCCGCTCGTAAGCAAATCGTGAGCACGCTCGCGACGAGCTTTCCGCCGAAACTCTCGCCACCGGCTCATGGCCCGGTACAGCTGGCCCCCACATCAGGCACACGAAGCGAGCGAGCACGGCGCGCCGACGCTGACCGTCGACGGCTCGCGCGACGTCGAGGCGATGGTCGCCGCGGTCGAGGAGCTGCTTGCGGAGGCACTCACCGACGGCCCGTGTGCCGAGACGCCTGCAGAGCGCCGGGCGCTGCTCCGGGAGGCAAACGAGGCAATCGCGTCACAGGTTCGTCCCTACTACGCGCGGCCGTGGGCAGAGGGAGATGCGGAGTCGGTCGTCCGCGAGTTCATCTGCGAAATGCGGAGACACCTCATGTGACGCCAGCGTGGAAATTCCCGTTGGTGCCTTCTCGTCCGCGGCACTGATCGCGCGTGGGCACCGGTGGCGACGAGCGCCGCGGGGATTGCAATCGATGCGGCAACGAGTCGGACGAAAAGACATGCACGGGTCTTGATGCAGGGCAGGATATGGACCATTAGCGACCGAGCGATCTCGGTCGAAACGCAGGTTCCATGGCCAGTCTGAGGTGCGGAAGCCCGTGAACCGATGACGCACGGCCCCCGGTCGCGCGGATGACCTCATCGGCGGGTGTGCTGAGTCTCGCGGGGCGCCCCTACGATGCACTCGGCCTGAGCGTCAGACGATCGTGCGCCGGATTGGAAAGATCGTCTTTGGTCATCTCCCTACGACGGTGGAGCTCCAAGCCACACCCACCCTCGCACTCGATCCACTCGCCAGTGCGCCACTCACTTACAGCGTTGATCGTCCCGCATATGGGACATCCAAGGTGCAGGCCCGCGCACTTCTCGCAGTAACCGAGCGTGACCTCAAGCACTCCGCCATCCTCGGTCTCAAGCTCCTCCCGCTGATGAACGTAGACCATCCCCGGGATCGCGTCCTCGGGAACGGAATCCACGCAGAGTTCGCAGTCGAACAGCGGCGGCGCCCATCCCGGAAGATCCTCGACCCTGATGACCTCGACGCGAATCCCGCGGACGGAGGCAGCGCGAGCGAGAGCCCCACGCGTGTAACCCTCGGTCGTCACGAGGAGACCCATGGCCGCACCGACATCCTCGATCAGTCCGACGAAGGCCTCCACGCCCTTAACGTCGACCTTGCTCCCATATCGCTTGCAGTCGACGACCATCAACTCCTCCCCCATGTCTGCGAGCGGAAGTCGGATCAGAACGTCGATCTGCCGCTTACGCCCACCGCTCCGGCTCGGGAGTCTCACGTTTCGCTCGACGGTTCCGCGCTCCGCGAACTTCTCCGTAAGGAGCGCGGCCACGCCATCCTCGTAGTCAGCGGGCGTCGGATCGAACGCGGGGGGCATCATCCCCATCACCCTACGAGTTCAGGTAGGCACCGCAAGCTAGCCACGGCACGCGCCGAACTTCGCGCGCCCTTACTGCACTCGATTAGCCTCTGGCCATCACGAATCTCCGGATGGGCTATCCAGTGTCAACTGCGTGCCCGGCCCGGTGACCAAGAGCACACGATGCCGAGCCTTCCCGGAGGAAATCCGTACCCGCGCCGCGTGAGTGCGCAGGAAGTCGAACAGGTCCTCGGTCCCTTCGACGCACTTCAACCCATCGGATCCCAGAGCGGAAGCGGCGAATGCTGGCTGATGCGCACCGGCGCTACTAGCGAACTCGTACTGAAGATCGTCGGTCACGAGCACGAACCGGGACGCTTCCAGCGGGAGGTGAGGGCGCTCGAACGACTCAGCTCCCCGCGCGTGATGCAAGTTCATGACCACGGCGAGATCGATACCGCGAGCGGCCGTTACCCCTACTTGCGCAGCGAGTACGTTCCCGGCGGTGATCTCCGCGAGCACCTCGCGGCGGTTCCCGCCCCGGACGACGGGACAATCCGGAGCTTTCTGATCGAGCTGCTACGCGGCCTCGCCGAATTGGCCGATATGCGGATTGTGCACCGCGACCTGAAGCCGGAGAACGTCATCCTGCGCGGCGACGACTGGGCCCGGCCCGCCCGGTCATCATTGACCTCGGCCTCTCGTGCCTCCTTAACGCAACGACCTTCACGATCTACCCCTGGGCTGCCGGAACATGGCCTTACATGGCACCGGAGCAGCTTCGAATGGAGCGGGCGACCGACCGCACTGATGTGTGGGCCGCAGCTGTCATCGCGGCCGAACTCGCCGCCGGAGCGCATCCGTTCTTCCGCGGCGAGGCTTCGATCCCGCATGACTGGGACAACCGCCTGCGCGCCGGGCCGGCCGTTGCGGGATCGCGGCCTGCTGCGCTCCGGGACTGGACCAACTCTGGGGCCGCGTACCGCGCATATCAGCGTCCTAACGCCGCAAGATCCGTTCGCATCCTCGAGGAGACGTGGTGAGTATGGAGAGCGGCTTCTGGCTTCAGTACCCTGCGCAGCGAGCCGACGAAGTCGTCGCTCTGGCTGATGACCTGGCGGTCGACGGGCCTAGGCCGGCATCGTCTTCGCCCCGGTCGGTGCGTCCTCTCGTTTGGCGCGGCTGTACCGTAACGCGCGCGATCGCGGCGAGGCATTCGTCGATCCGTCCGGCTTCCTACTCGACAGGGACCCGACGGCCCAGCGTGCGGCGAACTACCCGTGGCTCGACGCCACGTACGACCGGCCGACCGACGCTGCCATGTGGACAACCTGGATGACGGAGTCCCTCGAGCACCAACTGTCGAACGACCTGCGCGGCGGCCGGCTTCCTCGACACGTGGCTCGCGCTCGTCTAGAACGCGCTCGCGGCGTCGGTGTTCGCGACGACTCGGGCCCACGCTAGCTCGCCAAGCCACGCCCGCAACCACGGGATGCAGCGAGATCGGCGCGGACGTTCCATCACGCGAAGGACGCCGGCCGAGTTTTACAACCGCCAAACCGATCCCGAACTCGACGAAATAGTCGTGATTGCGCACCGCGGCGCCAGCCTTGCGCGCGTCGAGCACGACCCACGAGCGGTCCGCCGCCCAGGCCGCGTTGTCGGCCTGCCGGGCCGCCGACCGCCACTTCGACAGCTTCAACTCGACCGCGGTCATCCTCTTCGCCACGGGTATCCAGATGCCGGTCGCCCGAGCGTGGGTTCGCTCGAGTTCGATGACGCCCAGATCAGCGAGCGGACGAAGCGTCGAGCGTGTGAGCGCGGGAGGATTGGATCCCACAAGCCGGGCGAGGCGGTCGAGCGAGGAGAAGCGATCGGCCCGGAGGTGCGAGAGCACCTCAATGCGAAGAGGGAACTCGATCGGCCCGAGACCGGCGCGAACTCGACGCGAGAGAACGTCGTCGTTGAAATCGACAGCGAGCAGGTCAACCACACCTTGGCCGGCAGGCATCTCGCGCAGAACGTGCGCCGGCGGCTTCTGACCCGGCGTCAGCCGGCGGACGAGCGCCTCGACGAGATCTGCCATGTCTGACTCGAAGCGGAAGGGCTGCGAGACTCTGCTTTCGGGCTTGGTGGCGCTTCGCATCGGAGAGCTCACTCTAGCCCCGCCCGGCGCCGCGGGGTCGTGTAAGCCGGAGCGGAGTAGGTAACAGGAAACTCGGGCTGTGATCGGGCACGACCGCGATGCTACTCCCCGCTTGGCCACCGCAGTCGATGCTGCATACGGGTGCGAAAATTCTGCAACAAGAGCCGATCGCTCGCAGGACTTCGCAGCACGTACGCGCCTGAAGCTGCGCGCATCCCTGACGCACGCAGCAGCACGCGTCCGCTCGCCGGTTCCTCGAGGAGCGTGCGATTCACGATCAAACCGGGTGGCGTTTGACCCCCGAGCTCGCTAGTGCATCGGCTGGGTCGCGCCCGTTGCGCCTGCCCGTCGATGCCGACGCGTTGGATCGCGCAATGTCCGGAACCGTCGAAGCGCAAGAACCAGCCGCCCCGATTCGGGCCCGCCGGCGCCACTTGTAGCGCCCGACCGACTGGAGTCACGTTCAGATCGCCCGGTCGTACGAAGAACACGGGCTGGTTGCGGCCGCAGCTCGCACACGCGGCGCTACCAATGAGCGCCGCAATCGGCCCAAGTTGAATCACCGACGAGGGTGGGCTATCGCTGGAGGCGCCGGGAACGTTGATCGCAGAGACGCCGCGCGCGTCGACGTCGACGGCCATAGGCGGGTTCCCAGCGACGATCAGACGCAGGTGCGTGTTCTGGAGCGCCACCCCCGGCACTGGCAGACCCGGCGTGCTCGATCGCGGATGCGCGACGGCGCTCGGCCCGCTTACGAGCACGAGGGCCGCGGCGAGCGCCACGAACGAAATCCAACCGAAGACGCGTGTAGGCATGTCTCGCT
>JBBRYW010000160.1:0-7480 GCA_038237235.1 Gaiellales bacterium | reverse complement strand
TGATCGAGAACCCGCTCGCCATGAAGCTGCTCGAGCGCGAGTTCGAGGACGGCGACGCGGTTCGCGTCGACGTGCGCGACGGGGAGCTCGCGTTCGAGAACGCGGACGAGCGGGTAGCGGCGTGATTGCGGTCCCGGACGCCCCGGCCGAGAAGGCGCTGAAGGCGATCTTGTATGCGGCCGGCGAGCGGGTCGTCCTCGGCCACTCACTCGCGGAGCTGGGCGCCCGCGTCGCCGAGCGAGCTCAGGGGTATGAAGAGCTACGAGCCGAGGTCGCGAAGCGACCGCTACTACGTAACGACCCGCTACCCGAATGGGCTGCCGGCGGGTGGCGACCCGAGCGAGTCCTTCGACGCCGAAGACGCGGCTGCCACGCTGGACGGGCGCTCGAGCACGCGCGATCGTTCCTCGCCCACCAGGAGAGGTAGGCGTGGGCTGACCCGATCGACGCGATACTGCGCGTCGGCGGGCAGGGTGGCCTCCACACAGGCGGCCGTAACGGGCGGCGTCTCCGGCGTCTGCGGCAGCGCAGGCGCCTTCCTCTGGCGGCGGCAGCTCGGGGCCTTGTGCCCGCCGGCGGCACGCTGTGCAAGCTGTTCGGACCGGCGACGGGCTGGTGCGGATCACCTACGCGGCGCCCGTGGCCGTGATATTCCGCTCCCTGAGCGCGCGGCGGCGAACGGCGTGCTCGCTCGCTGGCGCACTGCCTCGGAGCTCGACACGCTCGGCTTCCACGTCTACCGCGAGGTCAGCGGCCGGCGCGTGCGGGTCGACCGCAAGCACGTCCCAGCTCGGGGCGCGAGCGGCCGCACCTACTCCTACCTGGACCGCACGGCGCCGAGGCGCAAGGCTCTCCGTTACTGGATCCAGGTCGTCAATCTCGACGGACTCCCGCCAGTGGTACGGGCCGGCCCGCGTGATCTCCCGGAACGGCTCATAGCGGGCTTCGAGTAGAAGCGCGAGCTCGGGCGGCAACGTCCGCCCGAGCTTTCGCTCGCAGTCGTCTTCGACGATGATCCGGCCGTCGGTCAGCGGGACGCGTCGACGACACGAGCCTGCGTCGACTGGCCCGGCGGACGCCCGAGCGGCGCTCGATGTTCCGGAGCCGCTACGGAGCCAGCGGATTCTCCCAGCGTAAGCCTGGAAAGCGGGCGAAGTCGCGGTTGGTGGAGGCGAGAGCGCGAGGCCGTGCTCGATCGCGAGCGCAGCCAGATGCGCGTCGGGGACGAGCTCCGCCGAGGCTCCCGTCTGGGAGAGGAGCGACCCGAGCACGGCGCCGTGCCGCGCGGTGGGAGCAGGGGTCCACGCGGCCGCGGCTTCGAGCCAGGACTGGAGCGACGATCGCCGGTGTGGCTTCAATCGCGAACTTGACGACCGGCAACGTTTCCTAGATACATATGCGGATGTCTGCCTTCTGCAGAGCGGCAGCCGTTCTTTGCGTCGGGCTCGGCTTCGCTCTGTCCGGCGCGCAGCCGGCGGGGGCGCCGCCGACTCCCGGCGGCGTCGTCGATCTCCTGCGAGAAGCGAACATCCGAATCGACGGTGCGGCGGCCACTGACGGCGCGGGGTTCTCGGTCGACGGTGCGGGGGACGTGAACGGGGACGGCCGCCCGGATGTGATCGTGGGCGCGTCCCGTGCCGACAACAACGGCCGCGCCGACTCCGGCTCGGCGTACGTCGTCTTCGGCAGGACGACGACGACGATCGTCGATCTGAACGCGCTCGGCACGGGCGGCTTCCGGATCGACGGCGCTGCGGCCGGCGATGAGGCGGGGATCGCCGTCGCCGGCGCGGGCGACGTGAACGGGGACGGCCGCCCCGACCTGATCATCGGCGCTCGGGACGCCTCCAACAACGGCCGCGCCCTCTCGGGCTCGGCCTACGTCGTGTTTGGAAGGCTGGTGCCCGCGCCCATCGACCTGAACGCCCTCGGCACGGACGGCTTCCGGATCGACGGCGCGGCAGCCGGCGATTCCGCAGGGTTCTCGGTAGCGCGAGCCGGCGACGTGAACGGGGACGGACGCCCCGACGTGATCGTGGGCGCGTACCAGGCGGACAACAATGCTCGCGCCGACTCCGGCTCGGTCTACGTTGTCTTCGGCAAGGCGTGCACGACAAGTGTCGACCTGCTCGCGCTCGGTAGCGGCGGCTTTCGGATCGATGGCGCCGCGGCCGGCGACGGTGCCGGACGCCCCTCCGCCGGCGTGGGTGACGTAAACGGGGACGGACGCCCCGACGTGATCGTGGGCGCCGCCAAGGCCGACAACAACGGCCGCGCCGACTCCGGCTCAGCCTACGTCGTCTTCGGCAAGGCGTCCACGACGAGCGTCGACCTGCTCGCGCTCGGCGCCGCGGGCTTTCGGATCGACGGTGCGGCCGCCGCCGACGGCGCCGGAGTCTCGGCCGCCGGCCTCGGCGACGTGAGCGGGGACGGACGCCCCGACGTGATCGTGGGCGCCTCTCAAGCGGACAACAACGGTCGCGCCAACTCGGGCTCGGCCTACGTGATCTTCGGCAAGAGCTCGACCTCGACCGTCGAATTGAGCGCGCTCGGCACGGACGGCTTCCGGATCGACGGCGCCGCGGCCGGCGATTCCGCCGGAATCTCGGTCGCCGGCGCGGGCGACGTGAACGGCGACGGACGCCCCGACGTGATCGTCGGCGCTCACGTTGCCGACAACAACGGCCGCACGGATTCGGGCTCGGCTTACGTGGTCTTCGGAAAGACGTCTACGACGAGCATCGACCTGCTCGCTCTCGGTCTCGGCGGTTTCGAGATCGACGGCGCGGCCGACGACGATCTCGCGGGGCTCTCGGTCGCCGGCGCCGGTGACATGAACGCAGACGGCCGCGCCGACGTGATCGTGGGCGCTTGGCGTGCCGGCAACAACGAACGCACCGACTCCGGCTCGGCGTACGTGGTCTTCGCCGCTTCGCCACCTCCGCCACCACCGCCTCCACCTCCGCCGCCGCCGCCGCCTCCTCCACCACCGCCACCACCGCCACCTCCGCCTCCACCTCCGCCCTCCCCACCACCGCCGCCGGCTCCGGCCTGTGTCGTGCCCAACGTCAAGGGGATGATGCTCGGCTCGGCAAAGGGGGCAATCTCAAAGGCGCACTGTCGAACCGGGAGGGTCGAGACTGCCTACGCGATAAGGCGGAAACGTGGACGCGTGCTCAGCCAGCGCCCCGGTCCCCGAACGCGACTTCTCTCGGGGGGCCGCGTGGATCTCATCCTCGGGCGCGGTCGCAAGCGGCAGTAGTCGGATCTCCCCACCGCCCGTGCCGCAACTGTCACGAGCGCGAGACCGACCGGAGTCCCAGACAATTCGGCGCGCGGTAGGGTCTCGGCGTGGCTACGACGACGGCGACGGGTGCCGAG
Source organism: Gaiellales bacterium (assembly GCA_038237235.1). Taxonomy (GTDB): domain Bacteria; phylum Actinomycetota; class Thermoleophilia; order Gaiellales; family Gaiellaceae; genus JBBRYW01. Next base: position 4,099 of record JBBRYW010000160.1, on the reverse strand, counting down.
ACGATCGAGTGGGACCTCTCCGACCTTTACGAGGGCCCGGACGACCCGCGTCTCCAGCGGGAGATGGAGGAGGCCCTCTCGGCGGCCAGGGCCTTCCGCGAGCGCTACCACGGCCGGCTCGCGGACCTCTCCGCGGGGGAGCTGGCCGAGGCGACGGTCGAGTTCGAGCGCATCGAGTCGATCGTCGACCGCGCCGGGGCGTTCGCCCAGCTCCGCTTCGCAGCGGATACCTCTGACGAGGCGAGGGGTGCGCTCGTTCAGCGGCTCAGCGAGGGCGCGACGGCCATCGAGACGGAGGTGCTCTTCTTCGATCTCGAGTGGGCCGGCATCGGCGAAGAGGACGCTGAGAAACTCCTCGCCGACGTGTCGCTCGCGCGCTATGCGAACGTCCTGCGCGCTCGCCGCCGCTACCGCCCGCACCTCCTGTCCGAGCCCGAGGAGCGGCTCGACGCGGAGAAGAGCCTCACCGGCGCGAGTGCCTGGACGCGGCTCTTCTATGAGCTGACGGCCGATCTGCGCGTCCGGGTCGACGGGGACGAGGTGTCACTGGACGAGGCGACCGCCCGGCTCGCGCGGTTTCCCGACGGCGACGAGCGGCGGCAGACGGCCGAGGCGATCACCGAGACGCTCCGGCCGGGCCTACGGACGCGCAACTTCATCCTGAACACGATCCTGAACGAGCGCGCGATCGACGATCGGCTGCGCGGCTACGGGACCTGGATCTCCACGCGCAACCTGTCGAACCAGATCACCGACGAGGCAGTCGACAGCCTCGTGGCGGCGATCGTCGCCCGCTACGACGTCCCGCACCGCTACTACGCACTGAAGGCACGCCTGCTCGGCGTCGATCGGCTCGCCGACTACGACCGCTTCGCGCCGCTCGAAGGAGTTCCGGCGACCGTGCCCTGGGAGGAGGCGCGGGAGACGGTCCTCGAGGCGTTCTCGTCGTTCTCGCCGCTCGCCGGCGACGCCGTCGGCCGCTTCTTCGACGAGCGCTGGATCGACGCTGCGCTTCGCCCGGGGAAGATGAACGGGGCCTTCTGCGCGGATGCCGCCGACCGTCACCCGTACGTCCTGATGAACTACTCCGGCGAGCGGCGAAGCGTCCTAACCCTCGCGCACGAGCTCGGGCACGGGCTCCACGGCGCGCTCTCCGGGCCGCTCGGACTGCTCAACAGCCGCCTGCCGCTGACGCTCGCGGAGACGGCGTCCGTCTTCGGCGAGGCGATCACGTTCCAGATCCTGCTCGAGCGCGAGGGCGATCCGAAGGCCCGGCTCGATCTCCTGACGAATCGGATCGAGGACACGCTTGCGACCGTGTTCAGGCAGATCGCGATGAACCGTTTCGAGAACGCGGTGCATACCGCCCGGCGCACGTCGGGAGAGCTGCCGGTCGAGCGAGTAGGAGAGCTCTGGGCCGCCGAGCAGGAGCGCATGCTCGGCGGGGCGGTCGAGGTGACGAGCGGCTACCGCACGTGGTGGAGCTACGTGCCGCACTTCATCTTCGCGCCCGGCTACGTCTATGCCTATGCATTCGGGTACCTCTTCTCGCTCGCGATCTACCGCCGCTACGTCGACGAGGGGGAGGCGCTCGTCGAGCCCATCCTCGATCTCCTTCGGGCCGGGGGCTCCGTGCCACCGGTCGAGCTCGCGCGCCGCATCGGCTTCGACGTCGAGGATCCCGCGTTCTGGTCGCAAGGACTCGATGCGATCTCCGACCTCGTGGACGAGGCCGAGGCGCTCGCGTCCGAGCTCTCGAGCTCTTAGGGTTCCGTTTCGAGGAGGCGCGTACCGGCTACCAAGAAGGTGAACCCTTTCGGGTCAAGGAGGCACTACGATGGTGATGCGATTCGATCCGTTTCGCGAGCTAGACCGCCTGGCAGAGCAGGCGGGGGCGGGGCAGCTCCCCGATGGACGCGTTCCGCCGTGGCGACCAGTTCGTCGTCGAGTTCGACCTGCTGGGCGTCGACGGAGACTCGATCGAGCTGACGGTCGAGCGCAACGTCGTGACCGTTAGTGCGGAGCGTCGGTTCGACAGGCACGAGGGTGACGAGGTCATCGTCTCCGAGCGGCCGCAAGGCACCTACTCGCGTCAGATCTTCCTCGGCGACACGCTCGACGCGGACAACATCCAGGCGAACTACGAGTCAGGCGTCCTGACGCTGACGATCCCGGTGGCAGAGGCCGCGAAGCCACGGCGCGTGCCGGTCGGGGGAGGATCGGGGCCTCAGACGATCGAGGCCGAGAGCTCCGGCTGACCGAAGGCCAGTAGGCGGCGGGTTGCGGTTACCGTCTCAGAGGATGCCGAGAACGGTCCCCCCGCGCACTCGTTCCGGGCTGCCCCCGCCGCTTCCGCACAAGACGCGGACGGTTGGGCAGCTTGTCGCCGAGTCGATCCGGCTCTACGGCAGGCGCTTCTGGCCGTCGCTCGCGCTGGGTGTCGGCCCGGCCGCTGCCGCCGTACTGCTCGTGGAGCTGCCGCGGCGGCTCGTCTGGCCGATCGTCCCCGTCGTCGGCACGCTGGCGTGGGCCGGGTCGCTCGTGGGCGCGTCGGTGATCGCCCTGAACGTGCGCCGTAACCTGCCGGTCGCGCTCGCTGCGGCGTTCATCGCCTTTCTCCCGCTCGTGATCCAGCGGATCCTGGTGCTGCCCGGATTCGATCTCGTGACGCTTGCGTACTTCGGGCTCGTCTGCCTCGCCGTGCCCGCAGCGGTTGCGGAGGGGCTCGGTGTCGGAGCGGCCCTGCGGCGTGGCATTCAGCTCGCGCGGGCCGACTACGTCCACATCCTGGGCTCGCTCGCTACGCTCGTGATCACGATCCTGCTCACGGGCCTCGTGCTCGTCGCGCTCCTCCGCGGCACGGGTGACCAGGCGCTTCGCGCTGCCGCGATGATCGCGTTCCTCGTGCTCTCGCCGCTCTTCCTTCTGGGCTCGGCCATGCTGTACTTCGACCAGGCCGCCCGGGTTGTAAGCTCGCGCTCCCGATCCTAGAGAAGAGGAGGAGCAATGCCGACCTACATCATGCTGACGACCCTGACCGCGCAGGGCGTTCAGACGCTTAATTCGAACCCGGAGCGGCTACGAGAGGTGAACCGTGACGTCGAGGAGCTCGGCGCGAAGGTCCTGCACCAGTGGGCCACACTCGGGCCGTTCGACTTCGTCAACGTGATCGAGGCGCCCGACGCCGCGACGATCGCGAAGGTCTCGATTGCCCTGGGCGCCCGTGGCAGCTCGAGGCTGCAGACGCTGATGGCTCTCGAGATCGACGAGCTGCTCGGCGCGATCGAGAGCTCCTAGACGACGCGGCACGAGCTCGGCCAGAGATCGTTCGTCAGGCGCCCAAACGGGCAAATCGTCAGCGCCGCTCGCGAGCATAGGCAACAGCCACCTGGGCTGCGAGCCCGGCGTTCGCGACGACGAGCGACCGGTTTGCCTCGAGCGTCCGTCCGTCACTTCCGGCGTGGAGGCGCGAGAGCACGAACGGCGTGACGGCCTGGCCGACCAAACCTCTTCGCGCTGCCTCCGCTAGCGCCCGCTCGATTAGCGGCTCGACGTCGTCCAGGCTCTCGTCCGGTGGGCGCGCGAGCAGCAGGCCCGAGCCGCCGAGCTCCCAGTGTGCGTGCGCGATCGCGGCGACCTCAGCTGTGGACTCGACGCGCGCCGGGGCCGGTGGGCCGCCGCGGGCCGCGTAGAACAATGGCAGCTCGTCGGTGCGCCAGCCGAGAATCGGGATCCCAAGCGTCTCGAGGATCTCGACGGTAGCGCTGACGTCGAGCAGGGATTTGACACCCGAGGAGACCACCAGCACCTTGGCACGCGCAATCTCGGCCAGGTCGGCAGACACGTCAGGCTGACCCTGCGTCCAGCCTCGATGGACGCCGCCGAGGCCGCCGGTCGCCATGAAGCGGATGCGGGCGGCGCGGCAGACGGCGAGCGTCCCGCCGACAGTGGTTGCGCCAACGGCGTTCTGCACGGCGCAGACTGCGAGGTCGCGCGGCCCGAGCTTCCGGGCACCCGAACCAGCCTCGGCGATTCGAGCGAGCTCCTCGCCCGTCAGGCCAATTCTGATCTTGCCGTCGAGCACTCCGACGGTTGCGGG
>JBBRYW010000159.1:0-7635 GCA_038237235.1 Gaiellales bacterium | reverse complement strand
TAGCTCCGGTCGCTCGTGTAGTATCTCACAGTTGAGATATTATATAGCATGATTGAGATGAACCGCAAGCGACAAATCGGGGCGAGCGGGGCTGTCGACCGCCTGCGCGAGAGGCTCGCGCAGGTAAGCGAGGACGGCTGGTTCTTCGCCGCGTTAGCGGATCAAGTAGCCGAGCAGCGAATCGCGCGCGGCCTATCCCAGCAGGAGCTTGCGGAGCTCTGCGCAACATCGCAGTCGGCGATCGCTCGCCTCGAGGCGGGTGGACGACCACCGCGCATCGACACGTTGCTGCGAGTGGCGACCGCGCTCGACTGCGAGCTCCTTGTGGAGCTGCGTCCACGAACTACACCAAGGAGGAAGGGCACGTGAGCACGCTACGCGTCTGGGATCGCCGGAGTGACGCCTATGGTCGTCGGTCGCTCGCTCCGCATGAGCCTCAAATGGCTGCCCCATGAGCCGGGTCGACGTCGAGGCGATTCAAACGACGAGGAGCGAGAAGCTGCTCGCGGTCATTCTCGTCGTCTTCCTACTGATCGGTGGTATCTGGACGTACCAGAAGATCGACGACTACGTCCGCGATCGCGTAGACCTTCCCAGGCCCGCTCTCGAGCTGGCGCGGGAGCCTTCGATCACGCGCGAGCGCGCTGCGAGCGAGCAGGCCCTCCGAGCGCACCAACGTGAGCAGCGCGCCCGTCAAGATCTCGAGATCCGGCGCGAGGCGTACCGGACGGCTCTCGAGGCGAAGGAGCCGGCCCGGCGGCTCGAGCGCCGGTACAAGCTCGCCGATGCGGCCTACGAGCGGGCGCAGCGCGAGCGGTCGGCCGCCGATCGAGCCGCAGAGGCGGCGCGGCCTGCAGCGACCGCAGCCCGCCTCGAGGCCTTTTCGCGAGTCGACCGCGTCGAGCGGCGTCGGGAGCGCTTCACGTTCGGGTTCCGACTTCTCTTCGTGCTCGTGTCGATCGCCGCCGGATACTGGTTGCTCGCCCTCCTCCGCCGAGCCAACTCCCGGTACTTTCCGCTCGCCGGCTCCGTCGTCGCCTTCGCCGCGATCATGGCGCTCGTCCTCGCGGGCGACTACGTCACCGACTACTTCGATCCATTCGATCTCGGCGTCCTCGTGCTCGCCCTGACCGGCGCGGCAGCGACGCTCGTTGCCTTCTTTGCGCTCCAGCGCTACCTCTCGCGGCGGTTGCCGGCAAGGCGGGTACGCAAACGCCAGTGTCCGTTCTGCGGCTATCCGGCCGGTGGCAACGCCGCGTGCGAAGGTTGCGGGCGCGACGTGCTCGCCCCCTGCGCTCGCTGTGAGGCTCCGCGCCGCGTCGGCACTCGCTTCTGCGGCGCATGCGGCGCCGCTTCGTAGCCGGGGAGGGGCAGCGACGAGGCAGCTCTGCAGCCGGTCGGACTGAAGCGCGTCAGCGCACGACGACGCCCGAGCCGGTCGTAACCGACCCGATTCGCCGCAGGAAGAGATCCGCCTCGGCGAACCGGGCCTCGAGCACGGCAGCGCGGTCGGCGGGCAGCGAGACAAGCAGGCCGCCCGCCGTCTGCGGGTCGTAACCCAGCGCCACGAGGTCGTCCGGCACCGCGTCGAGCGTCACGTGAGCGCCGGCAAAATCACGGTTTCGCGGGTCGCCCCCCGTCCGCACGCCGCCACGCGCGACCTCCAGCGCGCCCTCCATGGCCGGCATCCGGTCCGCCTCGAGCAGCAGGCGGACGCCGCTTCGCTCGGCAACTTCGTGCGCGTGGCCGAGCAGGCCGAAGCCTGTGACGTCCGTGACGGCGCTCGGCTCGAAGGGGCGCAGCGCTTCCGCGGCGTTCCTGTTGAGCGTGCGCATCCAGCGGACGGCGCCGTCGACCTCGTGCGGCGGGAGGAGCCCCTTGGCACCGCCGGCTAGCACGAGCCCCGTGCCGAGCGGCTTGGTCAGGAACACCGCATCGCCCGGCTTCGCGCCGTTCTTCGGCCAGATCCCGTTCGGGTGGACGGTCCCCACCACGGCCAGCCCGTACTTCGGCTCGTCGTCGCGGATCGTGTGGCCGCCTGCGAGCAGGCCCCCCGCGGCGCGGACCTGCTCGTCGGCCGCGGCGAAGACCAAGGCCAGGACCTCAATCGGCAGCTCCTCCGGGAACGCGGCGATCGAGAGCGCGAGCAGAGGCACGCCCCCCATCGCGAAGACGTCGTTGAGCGCGTTCGTCGCCGCAATCGCACCGTAGTCGGCCGGGTCGTCGACGAGCGGCGGAAAGAAGTCGAGCGTAAAGATGAGCGCGCGCTCGTCGTCGAGCCGGTACACCGCCGCATCATCCGCCGGCGAGAGTCCGACCAGAAGATTCTCGGCCTCGACCGGCACGAAGCCCGCGAGCAGCTGTTCGAGGCGGGCGGCCGAGTACTTGGCCGCGCAGCCCCCGGCCACGGTCAGCTCGGTCAGCTTCGTCACGCCTGTCGAGGTTCCCACGACTCCATCGTTACCGAAAAGAAGAAGGCGGCGACGTAAGCGCCGCCGCCTTCGCCGGGGAGGAGAAGCCCTTGCGGGCTTCCGGTGGCCCCCTAGTTCGACCGTTCCCGCGCCAACCCTTCCGACGTTCTCACGCGCCCTTCTCGATCGGCACGTCCACGAGATTGCCCCACTCCGTCCACGAGCCGTCGTAGTTTCGCACCTCGGAGTAGCCGAGCAGCTCACGCAGGACGAACCACGTGTGCGCGCTTCGCTCGCCGATCCGGCAGTACGCCGTCACGGCCCTGTCGCGCGTGATTCCCTTGCCTTCGTAGAGCGACTGCAGATCCTCGGGCGACTTGAATGTGCCGTCGTCTCGCACTGCCTGCGCCCAGGGGATCGACTGCGCCGTCGGAATGTGACCGCCGCGCTGCGCTCCCTCCTGCTCGTAGCCCGGAGGCGCAATCAGCTCGCCGCTGAACTCCTGCGGGCTGCGCACGTCCACGAGTGCCTGGCTGCCGGTGCTGATCACCTGCAGCACGGCGTCGCGGTAGGTGCGAATCGACTCGTCGCGCTCGCGGGCGCCGTACGTCGTGGGCGTGACCGAGGGTACGTCGGTGACCAGCTCACGCCCCTCGTCGACCCACTTCTGGCGGCCGCCGTCGAGGATGCGGACGTCCTGGTGACCGTAGATCTTCAGGTACCAGTAGGCATAGGCGGCGAACCAGTTGTTCTTGTCGCCGTAGAGCACGACCGTCGTCTCGTTGCCGATGCCGCGCTCGCCGAGGAGACCCTCGAACTCCTCACGGTCGACGAGGTCCCGCTTCACAGAGTCCTGCAGATCCTCGCGCCAGTGGAGCTTCACCGCGCCGGCGATGTGACCTTCCTCGTAGAGATCCGGATTCTCGTCGACCTCGGCGACCACCACGTCCGCGTCGCCGGAGTGCTCGGCGACCCAGTCGGTGTCGACGAGGACGGGCTTTGCGTATCCGTTAGGCATGCGCCCTCCTATTACTTTTGCTTTTGAAGTGAGTGTATGTTACGCCGCTGCGGCACGCGCTACCGGCGCAGGCGAATGGCGTTCAGATCGTTGTCGCGAATCTCGTCGGCGCGCGCGATCAGATCCTCGACGTCGTCGTGCTCGGCGTGGAGGTAGCGGCCCGCGAGCGCGTCCACCCGGCCCGAGGCGAGCGCGCGCACGAGGCGGGGCGCCAGCTCCGGCGGCGTCCAGGGCAGGTCGTCGCCGAAACCGTCCGTCATCGCGGTGCGAACGAGCCCAGGGGAATAGACGAACACCGGGATCCGCCCTTCCAGCTGCGCGGCGAGCGTCTCGCCGAAGCGGTATACCGCTGCCTTGCTCGCGCTGTATGCCGTCTGCGTCAACCCCGGCAGATAGCCCGAGCCGCTGCCCGTGATCACGATCCGGCCGCGTCCGCGCTCGAGCATTCCGGGGATCACGGCGCGGCACGACAGGTAGACGCCGAGCACGTTCACCTCGAGCACGTGCCACCACTCGTCGGGATCGGCCTCCCACGCCGCCGGCTCGCGCAGCCCGATGCCGGCGTTCGCGACGAGCAGGTCGAGCGGGCCGAGCTCACGCTCGGCGTCCTGCACCATCCGCTCGACCGAGGCGCGATCGCTCACGTCGACTGCCAGAGCGATGCCGCCGATCTCCCCGGCGACTTCCCGTACCTGGTCGGCGGAGCGGGCAGCAACTGCGACGCGAGCGCCTGCTCCGGTCAGCTCGCGGGCGACGTTTGCTCCGATCCCGCGCCCACCGCCCGTGACGAGCGCGACCTGGCCGTCGAGCTCGGGCATCAGCCCTTAAGGCGGTCAGCCGCCACAACGTTTCCAGCTGGGTGAGTGGGCACGTACAGGCACTCAGTCTCGCACATGGCCGGATCTAGAGCGCCCGCGCAATCGCGTCCAGCGAGTCGGGGTTCTCGACGGACGACAGATCACCCGGATCCTTGCCGAGAGCCTTCGCGCGCACGGCGCGCCGCACAATCTTGGCGCTCCGCGTTTTCGGCAGCGCGGGGACGAACAGGACGCGACCAGGCCGGAACGCCTTGCCAAGTTCCGCGGCAGCCGCATCCGCGATCTCGCGCGCGAGCTGCTCGCTGGCCTCGTGGTCCGGCCGGAGCACGCAGAAGATCCAGGCGACCTCGCCCTTGACCTCGTGCGGGATCCCGACGGCCGCCGCCTCCTGCACCGCTGCGTGGCCGACGGCGGCCGACTCGAGCTCGGCCGGCCCGATCCGCTTGCCCGCGATGTTGAGCGTGTCGTCAGAGCGCCCGTGCAGGAACCAGTAGCCGTCCTCGTCGACAGAGGCCCAGTCGCCGTGCGTCCACACGCCCGGAAAGCGCCGCCAGTACGAGTCGAGATAGCGCTCTGGGTCGTTCCAGAAACCGCGTGTCATTCCGGGGAACGGCTTGCGGCAGACGAGCTCGCCGACCTCTCCCCGCACAGAGCGCCCATCTGGGTCGACGACATCCATCGCCATCCCCAGCGCAGGGCCGCCGAGCGAGCACACCTTGATCGGGATCGCCGGCGTCGGCGACAGGAAGCACGCGCCGACCTCGGTCCCGCCCGAGCAGTTGATGATCGGGCACCTCCCGCCACCGACGTGCTCCGACAGCCAGCGGTAGGGGCTCGGGTTCCAGGGCTCGCCGGTCGTGACCATCGTGCGCAGCGAGCCGAGGTCCGCCGTCGGCTCCCCGTGCGGGATCAACGCTCGGACAAGCGTCGGCGAGATGCCGAGGATCGAGACGCGCTCGCGCTCGATCAGCGACCAGAGGCGGTCGGTCGGCCAGTCGGGCGCGCCCTCCGCGAAGACGAGCGTGCAGCCGAGCGCTCCGCCGCCGACCACGGTCCAGGGACCCATGATCCAGCCCATGTCGGTCGCGAAGTGGATCACGTCCTCGGGGTGTGCGTCGGCCTGGTAGGCAACCTCGCGCGCGATCGAGACGAGAAAGCCGCCCTGTACGTGCAGCACGCCCTTCGGCCGGCCGGTCGTCCCCGACGTATAGGTGAGCAGATACGGCGTCTCAGATTCGACCTCCAGCGGCTCGAGCTCGCCGGGCAGGCCCGCCACGAGCTCGTCCCAGAAGACGTCGCGCCCCGCCTGCATCGTGGTATGCGCGCCGTCGAGCCGCCGCCAGACGACGACGTTCTCCAGCGCAGACGCCCTTCGCGCGGCCTCGTCGACGACCGACTTCATCGCGATCTCGCGCCCGCGTCGCAGCGAGCCGTCGGCGGTGATCACGACCTTGGCGGCCGAGTCCTGCAGGCGCGACGCCACCGCCGGCCCGGCAAAGCCCGAGAAGATCGGCACCTGGACGGCGCCCACGTGCGCGCACGCGTGAGAGGCGATCGCGGCCTCGGGCGCCATCGGCAGGAAGGTCGCGACCACGTCGCCCTTGCCCACGCCGAGCGAGGCGAGCCCCTCGGCCAGCGTCGTCACCTCGTGCGAGAGCTCCCGGTAGGTGAGCGAGCGCCGCTCGCCGTCCTCGCTCTGCCAGACGACGGCCTCTACCTCGGCCCGCTCGCCGGCCGCCCAGCGGTGGACGCAATTCCAGGCGATGTTGAGCGCGCCGCCGACGAACCAGGTCGCCCACTCGGGGCCACGAGAGGTGTCCACGACCCGCTCCCAGCCCCGTGCAAACTCGAGCCCCATGTCCTCGATTGCCGCCGGCCAGAACCACTCCGGATCGGCCTGCGAGCGGTGAACGAGCTCCCAGTAGTCGTCGATCCCGTGCCGCCGCATCAGCCGCACGACGTTCGCGTGGCGGAGCGTCTCCTCGCTCGGGGTCCAGGCGAACTCGGCCATCGGGCGCCAAGCCTAGAGCAGTCGCCTCGGGCGACCTTGCTAGTGTGCGCTAACTACGTTTCGGACTACCTTGAAGGAGACTGTATGAGAGCTCGGATTCTCGCCCCCGAGAACCGCAAGTGGCTGACGCTCGCCTCCGTGGCGGTCGGCCTGTTCATGATCATGCTGGACAACACGGTGGTGAACGTCGCGCTGCCGTCGATCCAGCGGGATCTCGGGATCGGAGTCTCCGAGCTGGAATGGATCGTCAACGGCTACGCCCTCACGTTCGCGGTGCTCATGCTGTCCGGCGGCAAGCTGGCAGACCTGCTCGGACGCCGCCGCATGTTCATCGTCGGATTGTTCGTCTTCACGGCGGCCTCGCTCGCCTGCGGGCTCGCCGGAAGCGCAACCGTCCTGATCGCCGCGCGCATCGTGCAGGGGATCGGCGCGGCTCTGATGAACCCGGCGACCCTCTCGATCATCACGGCCACCTTCCCACCGAGGCAGCGCGGAATGGCGATCGGCATCTGGGCGGGCACCGCCGCCATGGCGCTCGCGATCGGCCCGCTCGTCGGCGGAGTCCTGACCGAGAAGATCAGCTGGAGCTGGATCTTCTTCGTCAACGTGCCGGTTGGGCTCATCGGCATGATCCTCGCCCGCCTCGTGATCGAGGAGTCGCGCGATACCTCAAAGGAGCAGCGGCTCGACCTGCCCGGCCTCCTCTCCTCCGCCCTCGGCCTCTTCGCGCTCACGTACGGCCTGATCGAGGCGAACAGCTACGGCTGGGGATCGGGGCGAATCATCGGGCTCTTTGTCCTCGCAGGCGTCGCGCTCGGCGTGTTCGTCGCCCTCGAGCTGCGACAGCGCGTGCCGATGCTCGACCTGGGCCTCTTCAAGAACGCCACGTTCGCCGGGGCGAACGCCGTCATGCTGCTCGTGGCGCTCGCTATGTTCGGCGTCTTCTTCTTCATCTCGCTCTACATGCAGCAGGTCTTAGGCTACTCGGCCATCCAGGCCGGGGCCGCGTTCTTGCCGATGACGGTGATGATCACTCTGCTCGCACCCATCTCGGGAAAGCTCTCCGACCGGATCGGCTCCCGCTGGCTGATGGGCGGCGGCATGACCCTTGTCGCGACCTCGCTCCTGATCTTCTCGCGGCTCGACGTTCACTCCGGCTACTGGGCGATCTTCCCCGGTCTCGTAATCGGCGGCATCGGCATGGCCAGCGCGATGACCCCCACGACCGCTGCGGCGATGAGCTCGGTGCCCGTCGACAAGGCAGGGGTCGGCTCCGCCGTGCTGAACAGCATGCGGCAGGTGGGCGGCTCACTCGGCATCGCGGTGATGGGGGCGATCCTCGCGCAGAAGACGGCGAGCTCCATCCGTGCCGGGAAC
>JBBRYW010000158.1:0-7707 GCA_038237235.1 Gaiellales bacterium | reverse complement strand
GGGCCGCTGGTCGGCCGCGAGGTTCCACGCCGCACGCGCCTTGTCCCACGCCTCGTCCGCAGGGCTCACCACGGTGCCTGCGACGACCCCACTCAGAGCCGCGGGGTCGAGTTCCTGTATTGCCGATCCCATCTCAGCCATCGATTCTCCTTTGCTAGCGCCAGGTGGCGAGGCCGACGTCGTCCGTGGTTCAACTATGAGGTTGGTCGTCATCGTGTCTCCGGCTCCGTGCGTTCCGCAGCGGGCACCGCGGGGCGCTCAGTGCTGCAGGAGCTTGTGAACCTCGAATTGCTGCACTCGCGGCCGGGGAGCTGCAACCTGGTCGCAGGTCGGCTCGAGCCATGTTTCGCGGAAGCGCTCGAACGCCGCTGCGTCTTCGGTTGTCTTGCCTGGACGATGAGCTCGGTTTTGCTCATCGCGTTCCACGCTAGGGGGAACCGTCCGGAGAGGAAACGGGGATCTCCCTACGTTTGCTCAACGATCGATCAGCTCTTCCGATCGATTGTCTAGCCTCGCTTCGTGGAGCGGCGCTTCGCCTCGATCTACCCTCTTGTGTCCGCGCGCGCGCTGGCGCGACCATTTACCTACGAGGTGCCGGAAGGAATCGAGAAGGGCGCGGTGCTGGAGATCTCGTTCGGGCGCAGCCGCCGGCGCGGCGTCGTCGTCTCCGTGGACGGCGCGGCGCCCGCCGGCGTCGAGCCGGTCCCGGCCGGGCGCGTTCTCGACGAGTTGCCGCCGGCGCTCGTCGACCTGGCGCTCTGGCTCGCCGATTACTACGGGTCGACGCCCGCACGGGCGCTCGCGCTCGTCGCTCCCCCCAAGCGTGTGCGCCGCGGCGAGCGTTCGTCGCCCGCAAGCCGCGACGCGCTGTCGGGTGAGGAGCCCCCGGCATCGCTCAGCGCGTCCCAGGAGGCTGCCCTGACACGGATCGGCGGCGCAATCGAGCGCGGTGAGAGCACACATGTCCTTCTCTACGGCGCGACGGGCAGCGGTAAGACGGAGGTGTACCTGCGAGCCTGCGCCGCCGCGCTGGAGCTGGGCCGCTCGGCGATCGTGCTCGTTCCCGAGATTGCGCTGACGCCTCAGGCGCTCGGCCGCTTCCGGGCTCGCTTCGGGGAGCACATCGCGATCCTTCACTCCGGGCTCACGGAGGCCGAGCGACGCGACGAGCGGGAGCGGATCGCGAGCGGCGAGGCCCCGATCGTGGTCGGCGCTCGATCGGCCGTCTTCGCGCCCGCCCCGCGGCTCGGGCTGATCTGTGTGGACGAGGAGCACGACGCGTCGTACAAGCAGGAGTCCGATCCGCGCTACGACGCGCGCGCGGTCGCGGCCAAGCGGGCGGCGCTCGAGGGGGCGGTCGCGGTCTTCGGTACCGCGACCCCCCGGCCGGAGAGCTGGGCCTCCCTCGAGCGGATCGAGCTGGGTGCGAGGCTTGCCGCGCCGCTTCCGCCCGTCCGGGTCGTCGACCTCCGAGGCGGCACCGGCTACCCGCTCTCCGCGCCGCTTCTGACCGAGCTCGGCGCGCTGGCGGAGCGTGGGGGACGGGCGATCCTGCTGCTCAACCGACGTGGCATGGCGCCTGCGCTGCACTGTCGAGCGTGCGGCGAGACGCTCCGCTGCTCGAGCTGCGACGTCTCGCTCGTGCTGCACTCGGACGGCCGCCTGCGCTGCCACCACTGCGGCTTCAGCGAGTTGGCGCCCGAGACCTGTCCGGCCTGTGGCTCACCGGAGCTCGCCCGCCTCGGCGCCGGCACCCAGCGCGTCGAGCGCGAGCTTGCCGCCCGAGTTCCCGAGCTCGAGGTGATCCGTCTCGACGCAGACGCTGCGTCCAAGCCCGGTGCAACCGCCGCGGCGCTCTCGCGGTTCGCACGGGCCGATCCGGTGGTCCTGCTCGGTACGCAAATGGTGGCGAAGGGGCACCACTTCCCCGGAGTCGCCCTCGCGGCTGTGCTGGACGCCGACACGGGGATCGCGCTGCCCGATTTTCGCGCCGAGGAGCGGACCTTCCAGCTCTTGACGCAGCTCGCCGGGCGAAGCGGCCGGGAGGGGCCCGGGCGAGTGATCGTCCAGACCTTCCAGCCGGACTCACGTGCCGTGCGCTACGCCGCCCGCCACGACGTCGAGGGCTTCCTCGACGGCGAGCTGGAGCGGCGACGCGAGCTCGGCTACCCGCCCTTCCGCCACCTGATCCGCATCCTCGCCTCCGGCCCCGATCAGAAGGCTCCGACGAAGCTCCTGACCGAGGTTCAGGCCCGGCTGCCGGGTGCCGATCTCCTCGGTCCGGCGCCGCTCCTGCGCCTGCGCGGGCGCTACCGGGCCCAGCTCATTGCGAAGACGGACAGGCCCCGAGCGGTCGCCGCCCGTGTGGCCGGGCTGCTGTCGGCGGCGGCGCCGGCCATGGGCAAGGCAGGCGTCCATGCCGTCGTAGACGTCGACCCGCAGAGCTTCTAGATAGCTCGAAGGATTCGCGCTGGAGCACGTAGACGTGGGGGAGGCCGTGCTTCGAGTTCGCACGGCGGCAGCGGCGCCCCCGTGCTCCTTCTGCACGGGCATCCGCGGACTGCCACCTGGCGGCGGGTCGCGCCTCTGCTCGCCGAGGATCGCGCCGTCGCCTGCCCTGACCTCCGGGGTTACGCCGAGTCGTCGAAGCGCAGACGACGCCGGACCACGCGCCGTACTCGAAGCGCGCGATGGCCCGCGACTTGCGTCGCGCTGATGCGGATGCTCGCCCACGATCGCTTCGCCGTCGTCGGCCACGACCGCGGTGCCTACGTCGCCCAACGTCTGGCTGCCGAGCAGTCCGCGCTGGTCACGCACCTCGTCGTTATGGACGCCGTACCGTCGGCGAGTCGCTCGCGCAGTGCGACGCACAGTTCGCGAACAGTTGGTGGCACTGGTTCTTTCTGGGCCAGACAGCGAAGCCTGCCGAGCGGGTCATCTCCGCAGATCCCGGCGCCTGGTACAAGATCGACGCCCGGCGGATGGGCGCGGAGGCGTACGAAGACCTCCGTCGAGCGCTCCACGATCCCGAGGTCGTGCACGCGGTGTGCGAGGACTGCCGCGCCGGTCTTGGAATCGACCGGGCTCACGACGACGCCGATCGGGCAGCGGGACGGCGGATCGGGTGCCCGACCCTGATCATCTGGGCGAGCCGTGACGATCTGGAGGAGCTGTGGGGAGACCCCGCTTCCGTGTGGCAATCGTGGGCCCGAGACGTCACGGGTCTTCGGCTCGAGTCGGGTCAGCACATGGCCGAGGAGGTTCCGAACGAACTCGCGGCAGCGATCCGGGAGTTCCTCTCCGCCGGCTGGCCAGCGCTTGACACCGAGGAAGCGTTCTCGCCTCTTGGCGTGCCGTTACTACACTTGGCCCCATGCCCGAGCGTGAGGACGAAGCCCGCGATCCCGAGCGCGAAGCGCGGCGTCGGCTCGCGCTTGCCCGCATTCGCCAGTACCCCGATCCGGCACTCCGCGTGCGCGCTGCCGAGGTGGAAAGCTTCGACGATGACCTCCGCCGGTTGATCGGCCGGATGACGGGGCTCATGTACGAGGCGAGCGGGATGGGGCTCGCGGGAAATCAGGCGGGGGTGCTGCAGCGCGTGTTCGTCTTCCTCGAGGACGAGGAGGTGAGGGCGGTCGTCAACCCGACGATCGTCGACCGCGGCGCCGAGACCGAGGTGGACGAAGAGGGCTGCCTCTCCCTGCAAGGAGTCGGCGTTCCCGTGGAGCGGCACACGACGATCATCCTGGAGGCCAGGGACGCGGACGGCAACGACCAGCGGATCGAGCTGACCGGCCATGGGGCGCGCGTCGTGCAGCACGAGCTCGACCATCTGGACGGTGTGCTCATCATCGACCGGACGACTCCTGAGAGGCGCCGCGAGGCCCTGGCGATCCTGCGCCCGCAGCCGGTTCTCACCCTTCGCTGACCGCGTGCGGATAGGCGTCGCGGCCACAGCGCCGTTCGGGGCCGACGTGCTCGACGGGCTCAACCGCTCGTTCGAGGTCTCGTTTTGCCTGACGCGGCCCGACCGCCCGCGCGGCCGCGGGCGGAAGGTCGGCCCTCCGGCGGCGAAAGCGGCCGCCGACCGGCTCGGCATCCCAACGCTGCAGCCCGAGCGGCTGACCGGGGAGCTGCGACTCGACGCCGACGTGATGGTGGTTGCGGCATACGGGCTGTTGATCCCGGCGCTCCTGCTCGAGCGGCAGCTGTGGCTGAATGTCCATCCTTCGCTGCTGCCGCGCTGGCGCGGAGCCGCCCCCGTCGAGCGCGCGATCATGGCCGGCGACCCCGAGGCCGGGGTCACGATCCACCGGACGATCCCGGAGCTCGACGCGGGGCCGATCGCTGCCCGGCGGCCCTTTCCGATCGAGCCTGAGGACGACGCCGGAGAAGTGTTCGGAAAGGCAGCGCGGCTGGCCGTCGAGCTCGTTGCCGAGGTCTTGCCGAACCCTTCCTTCACGCCCCAGCCGGAGGAGGGCGCGACGTACGCCGAGAAGATCGGACCGGCGGATCGCGAGCTCGACTGGGCGCGCTCGCCACTCGACAACCTCAACCGGATCAGGGCGCTCGCACCGCATATCGGTGCGCGCGGCGTGGTGCGCGGGCGGCGGGTGACAGTCTGGCGTGCTCGGGCCGGAAGGCCGGAGTCGAGGCTCGTCCAGGACGGCCTCGAGCTGCTCGAGGTGCAGCCGGAGGCACGGCGCAGGATGACTGGAGACGAGTTCTTGCGAGGGCTGCAGTGAGCCCGGAGGTTCGCTTCACCGAGCTTGTCGCCCTCCACGGCGAGGTCGTGGACTCGTGCTGGCCCGATCGGGGAGTGCTGCGCGGGCTGTGAGTGTCGCTCCCGCCCGCCGCGTCGCCTTCGACGTCGTGCTGCGCGTGCTCGAGGCAGACGCGTATGCGGACCGGGCGTTCCGCGCGGCCGCCCGGGATCTCTCGCGGCGTGACCGCGCGCTCGCGCAGCGGCTCGCCTACGGGACGATCCAGCGCATGCGAACGCTCGATCATGCGATCGGCACGCTCGGCCGCCGGCCCGTGCGCAAGCTCGACCCGCCCGTCCGCACCGCACTCCGGCTCGGTGCCTACCAGCTCGCGGAGGCGCGTGGGATCCCCGTGCACGCGGCGGTCGACGAGTCGGTCGAGCTGGTTCGGGAGGCGGGGCTCGAGCGGGCGGTCGCCTTCACGAACGCTGTGATGCGCCGTCTGGCGGCCGGCATCGGTGAGTTGATGGCCGGGCTGGACGAGGCCACTCCCAGCGAGGCGGCGCTCAAGCACTCGTACCCGGACTGGGTCGCCGAGACCTGGTGGCGCGAGCTGGGAGCAGAGGAGGCGCTCGCCCTCATGCGCGCCCAGAACGAGCCGCCCGAGACCGTCGTGCGCCTGAACAGGCGCAAGGCCGGCCCGGTCGAGGGCCGCCCCGATCACTTGCTCCCCGACGCGCTCCACGTCGACCGGGTCGACGAGGACGCGCTTGCGGCCGGGCTCGTCTGGCCGCAGAGCCTCGGCTCGCAGCTCGCCGGGCTCGCGGTCGGCTCGCACGAGGGCGAGCGGGTGCTCGACCTCTGCGCCGCGCCTGGGGGGAAGGCGACCCAGCTTGCCGGCAGCGTCGTGGCGGTCGAGAAGCACCCGGGCCGCGCCCGCGAGCTGCAGGCGAACTGCGAGCGACTCGGCGCCTCGAACGTCACCGTCGTCAACGCGGACGGTCTCGATCTGGCCGCGGAGCTGACCGGCTTCGACCGAGCGCTCGTCGACGCTCCCTGCTCCAGCCTCGGCGTGCTCGCCGCGCGTCCCGACGCCCGCTGGCGGGCGAAACCCGATCCCGAGCTCCAGCTCGCGCTGCTCCGCGCCGCGGCGGCACGTGTGAGGCCGGGCGGCACGATCCTGTATTCAGTCTGCACGATCAACCAGGCCGAAGGGGAGAACGTGGTCGACGCATCGGGCCTCGAGCTCGACGATCTCGGCGCGGAGTGGCCGCATTTCCGTCACCCCCGGCGGCCGGAGCTCCTCCTGACGCTTCCGCACCGTCACGGCACGTCCGGGTTCTTCATCGCAAGAGTGCGCACCAAGGGCCTGTCCCCAAAGTCGACCAGCGCGCCTGACAGCGTGGCCACTTTCGGGACAGGCCCTTAAGATCTCCCCGTGCTCCTGAACGACCTGGCCCGCAAGACCGAGATCGAGCCGTCGCTGTACGGGGCGGACATGTCGCGCCTCGGCGAGCAGGTGGACGTGCTGCTCTCGGCCGGTGCGCGGGTGTTCCACTTCGACATGGGGGACGGCCACTTCGTTCCACCGGTCACGATGGGGCCGATCGTGCTCAAGTGGATCTCGGGGCGCGTTCGCGACGCTGGTGGCTGGATGGACTGTCACCTGATGACCGAGGCCCCGGAGCGTCACTTCAAGGAGCTCGCCGAAGCCGGCGCGGACAGCGTCACCGTCCACCTCGAGGCGTGCAAGGACGTCTCCGACGTTTTCGCCCAGGCACGTGCCCAGGGCCTCGGCACCGGCCTTGCGTTCAATCCCGAGAGCTCGCCGCAGTCGGCGGCCGCGGCGGCGCGAGGAGCGGATCTCGTCCTCTGCATGAGCATCAATCCGGGCTACTCGGGTCAGGCGTTCATGCCCGAGTCGATCGAGCGGATCCGGCGGCTGCGCGAGCTGCTCCCGGCCGAAGTTCGGATCCAGGTGGACGGCGGCGTCGGCGGGGACAACGTGCGGGACCTCCGCGAGGCCGGTGCGAGCCTGCTCGTCGCGGCCACGAGCATCTTCGGGCATGGCGATCCGGCGTCGGCCTACCGGGAGCTGACGCAAGCCGCCTGATGACGTTTCTCGAGCGGGCCGTTGAGCTGGCCGAGCGGGGCCGCGGCACGACGCATCCGAATCCAGTCGTCGGCGCAGTGATCGAGCGCGACGGCGAGGTCGTTGGCGAGGGGTGGCACCAGCGGGCCGGCGGGCCGCACGCCGAGGCGAGCGCCCTCGCTGCGGCAGATGAGCGGGCGCGCGGAGCGACGCTGCACGTGACGCTCGAGCCGTGCGCGCGCCAGGGCCGGACTCCACCCTGCATCGACGCCGTGCTCGCGGCCGGCATCGCGCGTGTCGTCGCCGGCTCAATCGATCCTGGCCCGAGCAGGGGAGGGCTCGAGCGGTTGCGGGAGGCCGGCGTCAGCGTCGAGCTGGCCGGCGGCGAGCTCGGCTTCCGCTGCCGGGAGCAGAACGAGGCGTGGCGAACCTGGATCGCGCTCGGCCGCCCGTTCGTGACGTACAAGGTCGCGGCGACGCTCGACGGGCGCGTGACGGCTCCGGGCTCCCGGTGGGTAACCGGGGAGGAGAGCAGGCGCCTCGTCCATGAGCTGCGCTCGCGCTCGGATGCCGTGGCGGTTGGCACCGGCACGGCTCGCGCCGACGATCCCGAACTGAGCGCCCGTGACGTGGGCGCGACGCGGCAGCCGCGCCGTCTCGCCTTCGGGCACGGGCCGCTGCCCGAGGGCTCCACGCTCGAGCTGCTGAGCGGGGCGCTCGGCGATGAGCTGACGCTTCTCGGCGGCGAAGGCGTCCAGTCGCTGCTGCTCGAGGGAGGCCCGACGCTCGCGACCGGTTTTCTCGAGGAGAGGCTCGTGGACAAGCTGCTCGTGTTTGTGGCGCCCCGGCTCTCCGGCGCAGGGCCACGCTTGCTCCGCGATCTCGCTAGCCTCGTGGAGCTGCATCACCTGC
>JBBRYW010000157.1:0-7769 GCA_038237235.1 Gaiellales bacterium | reverse complement strand
TCGCTCGGTTGTCGCCCAAGCGCTTCGGCAGCCGGCACGCCGGTGATCCGCTCGGCTTCCGCGTTCCAGAGGACCACTCGGCTCTGAGCATCCGTTGCGACGATTCCGTCTGCGATCGCCGCCAGGATCGCTTCGTTTCGCTCCTTCTCGAGAGCTACCCGCTGGTAGAGCTGCGCGTTCGCGAGCGCCGCTGAAGCGCTTCCCGCGACCGCGAGTAGCGCGTCCACCTCGTCCGGGCGCCACGGCCTCGGGCTCCTGGAATAGACCGAGATGACGCCCTGGACGCCCCCCTCGCTCGCCGTCAGCGGCACGCTGAGATAGGCGTCATAGCCGCCGGCGAGCAGGGGGTCGGCACTGCGCTCGTCGGGACCGGCCGCGTCCTTCACGACGGGAGCCTGAGATTCCAGAACCTCCCGGGCGGGCGAGCCGCGCAGAACCGCGCGCGAGCCTGCCGCGGCGGCCGCACCCTCGCCCTCGGCGGCACTGACGACGAGCTCCCCGTCGAGGAGCTCATGCACCACGCAGGCATCCGCGCCGAGCAGGAGGGGAGCTTCGCGGGCAACCTCCCTCAGGACCAGTAACGGGTCGAGCTCGGGAGCGAGCAGGCCACTGATGCGGGCCAGGTGCTGCGCGAGGGCACGGGAGTTTCGCTCGGTCTCGAACAGCTCGCTCCGCACGAGCGCGCCGGCCGCGGCGGCCGCCAGATGACGCGCCAGCTCCACGTCGTCGTCTCCGAACGCGCGTTCCGTGGCGAAGAAGACCACAACCAGGCCTGCAGGTCCGGACACGGCCTCGCCGAGCGGGATCGCGAGCAAGGCCTTGCCGCCGGATCGGAGAACCAGGTTCTTCCACTCGGCGTCGAACCGATCGTCCGAGCCGATCGCTTGAGCGGTCAGGACTCGCCCGTCCCGCGCCGCATCGTTGAGCGCCCCGGCAGGCGCTCGAGCGAGGGCGTCGGCGAGGGCGTCGGGCAGAGTACGCGACCCGACGAGCCTGAGACTCATGCGGGTAGGCAGGAGCGCGGCCGCGAACACGCCTCCCACTGCGTCCTTCGCGGCCTCGACGACAGCTTCCAGCGTCTCGTCCTGCGAGAGCGGGGCGGCGAGCGCCGCCGCGATCCGGTAGAACGCCCGCTGAGCACGGGCTTGCTGGGCGCTCTGCTCGAATGCGGCCGCGTTTCGCAGTGCGACCGAGGCGAGCCCGGCGAATGCCTCGAGCACGTCCGCGTCGCCCCGGGTGAAGACTCGATTCTGGTCCCTCGTGGCAACGCCGACGACGCCCTGCTTCTCGCCTGCCAGCAACATTGGAGCGACCAGGTACGACGCGAAATCCCGGTAGGCAGGGTGAGGTCCGGGTGCCTGAAGGGCGGGATAGTCGCGCGAGAGAAGCGAGCGACCCCTGCGGAGCGCCTCTCCCGCGAGCCCCTCGTCGGCAGGGAACTCCCATTGCACGAGCACGGGGTCAAGCTCGAAGGCGGCCGTACAGCGGAGCGTGTCCCGCCGGGTGTCGAGCAGATAGCAGTCGGCGGCGTCGGCGTGGAGGAGGCGTGCCAGCGCCATCACGAGCCGCTTGAGCACGAGCTCGAGGCGGAGCTCGCCCGTTACGACGCGAGCGGCCTCGAACAGCGCCGTCGCCTGGGCGAGCCGGTGCTCGGTTTCCTCGAGCAGGCGCGCCATATGGATCGCGACCGCTGCCTCTCTCGCAACGCCTTCCGCGAGGTCGATGTCGCCCTGCGACCACACTCCGGCCTCGGAGCGGTGAAAGGTCAGCACACCCACGATCGCATCCCTGACGACGATCGGGGTGGCGAGCACCGCCAGCACGCCGGCCGCGAGAAGCGTCTCGCGCCCGCCGAGCGACGGGTCATCGAGCTCGGGGGCCTGCCGAATGTCGGCGAGAGTGATCGTATGGCCCAAGCGAGCGGCGAGGTTCGTCCCGGCGAGACGCTCGGCCAGCGCCGCCACAGGTGGGGCGCCGGGCGAGGTCCACTCGACCATGATCGAGGCCGGCTCGTCACCATCGATGCGGATGAACGCGCGGAGCGCGCCGAGTGCGCGCCCGACCAGCTCGACGGTGTCATCCAGGGCGGCATCGACGTCGACGCGCGAGCGCACCTGCTGCGAGATGGCTGTGAGCACGTGCTCGCGCTCGAGCGCGGTGTCTAGGGGTGTCGAGCGCGAGTCCTGGGGCGCGGTCACCGACGGCCTCATGAACTGTGGACCGCGTCAGGGGTATCGCGGGAGCTCTGCGTTACCATGGGTTAGGTGGTGAAGCGGGTACTTCTCGCGTCTCCTCGCGGCTACTGCGCCGGTGTCGAGCGTGCCGTCGAGACCGTCGAGCGTGCGCTCGACCTCTACGGGCCGCCAGTGTACGTGCGAAAGCAGATCGTGCACAACGCGCACGTCGTGCGGGAGCTCGAGGAGCGCGGCGCAGTGTTCGTCGACAGCGAGGAGCTCGTCCCGCCCGGCTCGACGCTCGTCCTCTCCGCGCACGGCGTCGCCCCGAGCGTGCACGTGAACGCGGCGGCGCGCGAGCTGCAGACGATCGACGCCACGTGTCCGCTCGTCACGAAAGTGCACGTGGAGGCGAGGCGCTACGCCGAGGCCGGCTACACGATCATCCTGATCGGGCACGCCGGTCACGAGGAAGTCGTCGGCACGACGGGCGAGGCCCCCGGCTCGATCCTGCTCGTGCAGACCGTCCAGGACGTCGCCTCGCTCACGCTCTCCGCTGACGCGAAGCTCGCCTACATCACCCAGACGACCCTCTCCGTGGATGAGACGGCCGCGATCATCACCGCTCTACGCCAACGCTTTCCCCAGATCCGAGCGCCGCATCGTGAAGACATCTGCTACGCCACCTCGAACAGGCAATGGGCCGTCAAGGAGATGCTCGACGAGATCGACCTGCTGCTCGTGATCGGGTCGCGCAACAGCTCGAACTCGAACCGGCTCGTCGAGGCGGCGCGGGCCGCCGGCGTCGCCGCTCACCTGATCGACGACGAGACGGAGATCCATGAGGACTGGCTCGAAGGTGTCGAGACGGTTGGGCTCACTTCGGGTGCCTCAGCGCCCGAGAAGCTGGTCGAGCGCGTCTGCGCCTGGTTTCGGACGCAGGGCGTCGACGACGTGCAGCCGTTCGCGTCGGTGGACGAGGACGTCGTGTTCAAGCTGCCGGTCGAGCTGCGACGAGAGCTGGCGCTCGCTGAAGCTCAAAGCGGCTGACAGCTCGCTCGGTATAATGACCATGGTATGATGACCATGGTCATGACGGAGATGACGATCTCAGCGAGCAGGTTCAAGGCCGAGTGCCTCGCGCTGCTCGACCACGTCGGTCGAACCGGTGTGCCGCTCGTAGTGACGAAGCACGGCAAGCCGGTTGCGCGAGTCGTGGCGGTGGAGGCGCCGACTCCGCTCGTCGGCTCGATCGAGTTTCACGTTTCGGACGAGGAGCTGATGTCTCCGCTCGAGAGCTGGAACGCCGACGGCGAGTGATCGTCCTCGACACGCACGTATGGCTGTGGTGGACCGCCGCGCCCGAGAAGCTCCCGCCGACGCTGCGGCACCGGCTCGGGGCGGAGGCGGCTCTCGGTGTCTGCACGATCAGTTGCTGGGAAGTTGCGATGCTCGCGGAACGCGGTCGAATCTCCGTCGATCGCGACGCCTCGGTCTGGATCCACCAGGCGCTCGCCCGGGAGCAAATCAGGGCGCTCCCACTGACCGCGAAGCTCGCCATGGACGCTGCACTCCTGCCGCGTGACCGCTTGACGGGTGACCCGGCTGACCGGATCATTTACGCCACGAGCCGTGCGGAAGGGGCGCTGCTCGCGACGAAGGACGTAACGCTGCGGAGCTTCGACCCCGAGACAACGATCTGGTCGTAGCCCCGACTCGTCCAGGCGCGCGCGCCTGGGCTACGACGATCAGCCAGACGCTCTCTCGATCCGCAGCTCGGGCGCGGCCTCGTCGACGCGAAGCTCGGCGGCCAGTGTCTCGCCCTGGATCCAGTCGCTGTAAGGGATGAGATCCGCCTCAGCGCGGGTCAGAGTGACGACGATCCTGTCGGTCAGCTGGAGCCCGGCCTCCCTGCGCATCGAGTTCAGGAGGTGGATCAGGTCGAGGACGCGCCCCTCCCGCCTCAGCTCGTCGTCGACCGTCGTCGAGAGCGCCACGGTCAGCGAGTCGCTTTCGGCGATCGCCCAGCCCTCCGGCGCGGTTCGCTCGACGAGCACCTCCTCGGGCTCGAGCGTGTGCCCCGCGACCGCGACCCGCCCGCCGTCGAGCCGCTCGAACCGGCCGTCCGCCAGGTCCCGGCGCACCTCGCCGAGCCCCTTGCCGAGCCTCGGCCCGAGCAGCCGCAAATTGGGCTTCACCAACACGTCCATCGCTTCAATGGGGCCGAACTCGACCTCCTTCACGCGAAGCTCCTCCCGGATCTCGTCCACGTGACGGGAGGCTCCATTCGCACCCTGGACGACGAGCCGACGCAGCGGCTGCCGGTGCTTGAGGTTCGATGCCGCGCGCGCTTGCCGCCCGAGCTCCACGATCCGCCGCACCTCGGCGATGTCGGCGAGCAGGTCGTCGTCTCGGCGCGCGCTCGGGGCGGGCCAGCGTGAGAGAAAGACCGACTGCGGAGCGTCAGCGCACGGGCCGGCGACGAGATTCCGCCACAGGTGCTCGGAGACGAAGGGCATGACCGGAGCGATCACACGGATGGCCTGCGTGAGCGCGTGCCAGAGCGTCCGCAGCGCCGCCTCCTCCCCCCCGCGCCAGAACCGCGGCCTCGAGCGACGGATGTACCAGTTCGACAGATCGTCGACGAAGCTCTCGAAGGCGCGCACGAGCTCGAAGGTCAGCTGAGTCTCGAGCGCCTCCGTTGCCTCGGCGACGAGACGATCGCCCCGCGCGAGGAGCCACCGGTCGAGCGGGCGGAGCTCGGCGCCTTCGAGCTCGCCTTCGAGATCTCCGTACCGCGGCTCGAACCGCTCGACGTTGCCGTAGTCGACGAGGAACTTGACCGAGTTCCAGAGCGTCAGCAGCTTGCGCTTGACCTCCTCGGCCTGCGCGAACCCGAAACGGATGTTCTGCCAGGGCGGCTGCTGGCAGTAGAGCATTCGCATCACGTCGGCGCCCATCCGCTCGAACGCCTCGTCCGCCTCGATCATGTTTCCCCACGAGCCGTGCATCTCCCGTCCTTCGGCGTCCAGCAGCTTCTCGTAGGACAGAACCTCGCGGTAGGGCGCGCGACCCGTCAGCGTCACCGACATGAACAGGAGCGAGTAGAACCAGAGCCGGATCTGCTCGCGCATCTCCGAGACCCAGCTGGCCGGGAACCACTGCTCCCAGTACGCGTGATCCGGAAGGTCGGCGCCCGAGAGGCCGGCCGAGGCGCCCGTCGCGTACCCGCCCTCCTTCCACTCCGGGTTCTCCCAGCCGAGCGTCGCGAACGGGACGATCCCGGCGTCGAGCCAGACGTCCCCGACCTCGGCGACCCGCTGCACGTCCGCGCCGCAGGATTCGCAGCGGATCGAGACGGCATCGATCCACGGGCGGTGGAGCTCTTCGAGGCGGTCGAGCCCGGCCGTCGCCCGCTCCTCGAGCTCGCGCTTCGAACCGATCACGTTCAGGTGGTCGCAACGGCAGGGATAGAACGGCAGCGGCAGGCCGAAGTAGCGGCGGCGGGAGATGTTCCAATCGCCCATGTTGCGCAACCAGTCGTCCATCCGCTTGCCAAAGTGCTCCGGCGTCCACCTCACGGTTGCGTTCGCGTCGAGCAGCGGCTGGCGCACCTCGTCGACGCGGATGAACCAGTCGTCCGAGAGCCTGAAGATGAGCGGCGTCGCGCAGCGCCAGCAGTGCGGGTAGGAGTGCTCGTACAGGCCGGCCTCGGCGAGCAGTCCCCGCTCCGCCAGGTTCTCGACGATCTGCTCGGCGACCTCGACGGTCGACTTCCCGTGCAGCCAGCCGTAGTCGTCGTAGAAGCGGCCGGCCTCGTCGACCGGCGTCAGGACCGGCAGGTCGTGCGCGCGGGAGAGCTCGAAGTCCTCCCCGCCGCACCCGGGAGCGATATGGACGATGCCGGTGCCCTGATCCATCGTCACGTCGTCCCAGCCGATCACTCGGTGCTCGACGGCAGCGCCGGGTGACAGCGTGTCGAACGGGCCCGTGTAGCGCAGGCCGACCAGGTCGGCGCCCTGGACGATCCGGTTCAAACGCTCGTCGGGGTAGCGCTCGACCGCGACCCAATCCCGCCCGTCCCGTAGCCCGTACTCGGCGTCGGGCTTGACCGCCGCGGCGACGTTCGCCGGCAGGGTCCAGGGCGTCGTCGTCCAGACGACGAGCGCTTCCCCGCCGGAATCGACGAGCGGCAGGCGGACGAAGAGCGACGGGTCCGACTTCTCCCGGTAGACGTCAGCTTGCGAGAGCTCGTGCTGCGAGATCGACGTCCCGCAGCGCGGGCACCACTCCGTGGAGCGATGTCCCATGTACAGCCACCCGCGCTCGTGCACGATCTTGAGGAAGCGCCAGATGTACTCGATGTTCGTGTCGCTGAAGGTGAAGTAGTCGTTGCCCCAGTCCATCCACATGCCGAGGCGCTTCGACCCGCGCGTGATCTCGCCGGACGACCAGACGACGACGTCGCGGCACTTGCGGGCGAATCTGTCGAGGCCGTACTCCTCGATCTCCTGCTTCGAGTTCAGCCCGAGCTGCCGCTCGACGCCGACCTCGATCCAGAGGCCCTGACAGTCATAGCCGTTCTGGTAGCGCTGGTCGAAGCCGCGGAGCGCCTTGTAGCGCTGGAAGACGTCTTTCAGCGTCCGCCCCCAGGCCGTGTGAACCCCGAGCGTCTTGTTGGCGGTCACGGGCCCGTCGAAGAACGACCATCTGTCTCCGCCGCGGTTCTGCTCGCGCAGCCGATCGAAGATTTGCTCCCGCTCCCACCACTCGAGAATCTCCCGCTCGAGGGCCGGATGGTCGGGAACGTGAGGCAGCGGAGTGAAGGATCGACCCATCCCGGGATTCTAGAGTCGGAATAGGTGGCACCAGGCCGCCGTTTGCAGTGAGTGAGGCGGCGCTCCGCTGGGTATGGAGAGAGACCGCTCCCTGACGAAAGGATGAGACCAATGGCAAATGTTGTGACTGAATCGACATTCGAGCAAGAAGTGCTGCAAAGCGACACGCCGGTGCTCGTGGACTTCTGGGCCGAGTGGTGCGGGCCGTGCCACGCAGTCTCCCCGGTACTCGACCGGATCGCGTCCGAGCGCGAAGGCGAGCTAAAGCTTGTCAAGGTCAATATCGACGAGGAGCAGGGACTTGCTCAGCGCTTCGGGATCATGTCGATCCCCACGATGATGCTGTTCAAGGACGGCGAGCCCGCGGCAACAACGATGGGCGCGCGGCCGAAAGGCGATATCGAGCGGCAACTCGGGCTCGTTTCGTAGTCGAAGCAACCGGGCAGCGGGCCATACGAGGATGGGTTCACTGCTTCTGATCAACCCGCGCTCGGGCGACGACCGGCCGAGTGCGGATCAGCTCATCGCGGCCGCGCGCGAGCGCGGCGTCGAGACCCGGCTCCTGGAGGCGGGGGACGATCCGTGCGAGCTGGCGCTGGCCGCCGACCATGACGCAGTCGGCATCGCCGGCGGTGACGGCTCGCTGGCGAGCGTCGCGAAGGCGGCGCTCGAGCGGGACATCCCTTTCGTCTGCATCCCGTTCGGGACCCGCAACCATTTCGCGCGCGACCTGGGCCTCGATCGGGACGATCCTCTC
>JBBRYW010000156.1:0-7801 GCA_038237235.1 Gaiellales bacterium | reverse complement strand
TCGCGACCCTCTGCCGGCGCGAGGCCGGCAAGCCGCTCGGCGTAGAACCGGTACGAACAGCGCTCGAAGAGGGCGAGGGAGCTGTACGAGAGGCGTCGGACGGGGTGAAGCGGCGGCTCGGACACGGGAGCGAGCTCCGGCAAGGCGGGTGCGGGAGGCGGCAGCGCCGCTGGATCGCCCGCGGGAAACAGCGAGAGCTGGACAGCCTCCTCGGCACCGATTGTCTCCTCGACAGCGTCGGGCGCGTAGCGGTCGACGCGAAGGAGCAGCCGGGCCGCCTCGCGCTCGAGCTCCGACGTCTGGGCAGGATCCAGCTGCACCGCGTCGAGGCGGCGCAACACCCAGCCGATCGGCGTCGTCTCGTCCGCGGTCCTGCCCCGGTCGTGGGCGCCCGAGACGATCAGCCGGTCGACCGCGCGGGTCATCGCGACGTAGTACAGGCGGCGCCGCTCCTCCTCCTCGGCACGCCGCCCCGCTGCCCTCACGGCCTCGTAGTCGAATGCGCCGCGGCGCTTGCCGCTCGCCGGGTCGACGACACGGAAGCCGAAACGGCCGTCGGGTAGGCAGAGGATCTCGTCGCCGCCGGGGGCGCGCGCATCCCGCCCGGCGTCCGCGACGATCACGACCTTGAACTCGAGCCCCTTCGCGGCGTGGATCGTCAGCAGCCGGACGGAGTCAGACCCTTCTTCCTCGGCAACTGCCTCGAGCTCGCGGGCCCCGATCGCATCCTGCTCCGAGACGAAGCGGACGAATCCCTCGACATCTGGCCCGCGCAGCTCCTCGTACGAGCGAGCGAGGCGGGCGAGCTTGCGCATGTTGGCGTAGCGGCGTCGGCCGTCCCACCGCGCGAGGACGGCCAGGTCGTAGTCGTGCTCGCTGACGATCCGCTCGCAGAGGCGCTCGAGCGAGAGCGAGGACGCAGCCGACGCGAGCCGCTCGTAGCGCTGCACGAACGCCCTGAACAGCCGCTCGTCGCGTACGGCCAGGCCCTCGGGGAGAGGGCGCTCCAGCCCGGTGAAGATAGGCCGTTTCGGCGCGGCACGCCGTAGCAGGACGAGCGCGTCGTTCGAGACCCCGACGAACGGCGACGCGAGCACCGTGACGAGAGCCTCGTCGTCGTAGCGGTTGTGCAGAAGACGGAGGTAGGCGAGCAGATCCACGACCTGCTGCTGACCGAAGTAGCCGCGACCGGTCGCTCGGTAGGTCGGCAGCCCGGCGGAGCGAAGCTCCTCCTCATACACCTCGGCGTCTGTTCCTGCGGCGAAGAGCAGCACGATCTCGCCCGGCTCGGCCTCACCTTGATCGACGAGCTCACGGACCCGGCGAGCGATGTGGCGCGCCTCGCCGCGCCGCCAGTGGACGTCTGTCCCGGAATAGCTCTCCTTGTCGGTCACGAGCAGCTCGACTGCGGGCTCGAAGAGCGGATCCGGGAAGCGTCCGGCCGGCGAGAGCGGCTGGAACTCCGCGCCGAAGTCCGACGAGAACAGGTGGTTGATCACGTCGAGCACCTCGGGTCGGGAGCGGTAGTTCTGGGTCAGCGCAAGCACGCCGCTCGACTGATCGCGGCGCTCGCGGAAGACCTCGACATCGGCGTGCCGGAAGCCGTAGATCGACTGGAACTCGTCGCCCACGAAGAACAGCTCGTCGCCCGCGAGGAGGTCGAGCAGCTCGCACTGCAGGCGGTTCGTGTCCTGGAACTCGTCGACCATGATCGAGCGGAAATGCCAGCGTTCCCGCTCGCGGATCGCCGGGTTGTCGCGAAGCAGATCTCGCGCGAGCAGCTGCAGATCCTCGAAATCGAGGGCCGATTCTCGATCCTTGGCAGCCCGGTAGTCCTCGCCGAAGCGCTCGAGCAGCTCCTGCAGCAGCTTGCGATCGCGCGCGGCCAGCAGGTTGAGCGCCGCCTGCTCGACGCCGCATCGGGCAGCGTCGTAGGAGGCGTAGCGCTCGCCCCGAGCGGCGAAATCGGAGAGGTCGAGCAACAAGTCGGGAGCCGGAGTGCCGTGCAGGAGATCGAGCAGCCGCGCGATGCGCTCGCGCGGCCCCTCCCCCGTCCCTTGGTCGTCGACGAGGCACCGGCCGGCGTCGCGCAGCGCGGCCAGCGACTCCTCGAGCGGTGAGGCCTCTTCGGCGCCCAGCTCGAAGGGACGCCCGGCCGAGCGCAGCGTCTCGTAGACACTCGTGAGCATGCGCCGAAGGCCAACCTTGCCGTAGGTGGCGAGCAGTCGCATCCGGTCGGGGTGGCTGCCCTCGCAAAACTTCGTCAGCGCCTCCGTGAAGCTCTCGCTCCGCAGCACGCGCCCCTGGCTGTCGTCGACGACGCGGAAGCGCGGGTCGAGTCCCGCGGCAAAGGGGTGCGCCCGCAGCAGCCGCAGGCAAAAGCCGTGGATGGTCGAGATCCAGGCACCATCGAGCTCGCGCGTCAGGTCGTCACGATCGAGCTCGGACAGTCGAGCCCTGATCCGGCCGCGAAGCTCGGCGGCCGCTCGCTCGGTGTACGTGATCGCGAGAATGGAATCGACGGGGAGGCCGCGCTCGCAGACAGCGCGCACGAACCGCTCCACGAGGACGGTTGTCTTCCCGGTGCCCGCACCCGCGGAGAGAAAGACGACGCCCGGTGCCTCGATCGCCGCGAGCTGCTCCCGATTAGGCTC
Source organism: Gaiellales bacterium (assembly GCA_038237235.1). Classification (GTDB taxonomy): domain Bacteria; phylum Actinomycetota; class Thermoleophilia; order Gaiellales; family Gaiellaceae; genus JBBRYW01. The sequence continues at coordinate 5,147 of JBBRYW010000156.1, read as the reverse complement.
TGACGAGGTCATGCTCGCCGCACCCGGCAGATCGGGAAGCGGTCGCACCAGCTGGGGCACGGGAAGCCGTTCAAGGGATCGTGACGGACGTCGCCGGAGCGAATCCGCCCGACGAACCCCCGCGCGTGATCCTTCGCCCGCTCGACCTGACCCCAGAAGGCCTCGTCGTCCAGGTAGTCCGTCGCCACGAAGCCGGGGACACCGTCGTCTTTCGCAGTCTCGCGGAGCAGGCCTCGTGCGTGCTGCTCGCCACCGAGGGCGCGGTAGAGGCCGCCGAGCGGCTCGACTCCGATCAAGTCGCGGAGCACGAGCATGTAGAGGGGGATCTGCAGCTTGAGCTCGGCTTCCATCCGCGTCGCGGAATGCGCCGTCGTGCCAGACTTGTAGTCCTGGATGATTCCCCGCGCACTGAACGGGTCGAGGTCGATTCGATCGATCTTTCCGGACAGCGCGACGCCGCCGAGGTCGAGGCCACGCTGCAGCTCGGGGGCCGCCCGGTCGGAGCCGAAGAGCACCTCGAAGCGTCGCGGCACGAGCGGAAGCTCCGACTCGCTCTCGGCGCGGACGAAGCGCTCGAGGTCGCGCCAGAGGCCCTGCGCGAGCTCGAGCTGGTCGAGCTCGCTCAGCTCCAAACGAACTTGGCTCGTGAGCGCGTCGTCCAGGCACTCGCGCAGGAAGGCGAGCGCCTCGACGAGGCTCCCCGGCTCGACGCGCTCGCTCCCGAGCCGCTTCGGGAGGCCGCTGAAGAAGCGGTAGAGCGTCTGGTGCGCTACCTGGCCGCGAAGGCGGGCGTCGACCTCCGGATCGATCGTCTTCGGATCGAGCAGCCGATCGACGAGCCAGAGCGACGAGCAGGTGGCGAAGCTCTCGAGCTCGGTGACGCCGAAGGTCGTGCGCCGCCGCAGGTCCTCGAGAATCGCGGGGTGCGTCAGCCGCGTCGGCCGGTCGAAGGCACCGAGCGCCCGATCGAGCCGGCGCTCCCAGCCGTTCGCCTGCGCGATCGCTGTGGCTGCCGGGATGTCTCGTGAGGCGAGCTCGGAGACCGAGCGCAGGCGCTCGCGCTCCGTGGGCGCCGTCTCGAGCGGCCAGGTGAGGCTCGAGAGCGCCCTGCGCCTCGTCCATCGCTCCGCGTCGGCGCCGTCGAGGCAGAGGCGCACCTCGTGCCAGAACGGACTGGCTTCTCGCCGCGAGCCGTCGTCGGTCGCCGCCTCGCGAACGAGGTACAGCCGCCGGGACGGACGCGTGCAGGCCGTGTAAAAGAGGTAGCGGTCGCGGGCGAGCGCGTCAGGTAGCGGCAGGCGAGCGCGCTTCACGCGGCTTTCGAGCTCGCTGCGCGCCTCGTCGTCGAGGAACGGCGACGGCCGAGCGCGTCGTGGCAGGCTTCCCTCCTCCAGACCCAGCACGAACGCGATCTCCACGCGCCGCGTGCGAGCGCGCAGGAGATCGACGACGGCGACGCGCCCCGGCTCAGAGCCGCCGGGCAGGCGAACGGACACCCGCTCGAGTGCCGAGACGACGTCCTCCTGATCGATCGCGCCGGCCCGGGCTTGCCACTCGTCGAGCTCCTGCAGGAGCTGCCTGACTGCTTCATAGGCTCGCAGATCGAGGCGGGCGCGCTCGCCGACGGGCGGGGACTCGAGACCGTGCGCCGCCTGGAGCATGAAGCGAACGAGCTCGCGAGTGCCGCCGACGGGCGTCGGCGCGGCGCGCAGTTCCTCGAGGGCCGGGACCGCGCGTCCACGCAAGCTGAGCGTCTCCTCCTCGGTCCGCTCGGCCGACGAGATCGACCGTCCCCGCAGCCGACCCTCGAGGTAGTCGACGTGAGCGCGAGACAGACCCGAATAGGGAGAGCGAAGGAAGGCGTAGAGCTGCCGCCGGTCGCCGCCGAGCCAGGCGAAACGGAGCAGCGAGACAAGGGCGAAGCCGAGGGAGGTTCGCGCGAGCGGCGCTCGTCCATCGAGACCGAACGGGATGCCGAGCGTGCCGAATGCCGTGTCGAGCGGCGCCCGGAAGCGCTCGAGTGACGGGCAGACGACGACGATCTCGTCGGCGGCCACGCCCGAGCGGAGCAGCCTGAGGATCTCCTCCCCGACGAGCTCGAGAACACCGCGCGGGCCTGCACCCTCGAGAAATCGGATCGCGCCGTCAACAGGCGGAGGTGGCTCGAGCGTCGGGGAGAACAACGAGCGCTCGAGATGGGCAAGCGCCGGAGGCGCAATCTGCGCATAGGCGGGCTGGCGTTCCTCGATCGCGGTGCCTGCGAGGTCGGCAAGGTCGCCCGCTGTCCGCTGCAGCGACGCGAAGGCTGCCCGGCTCGGCTCGTACGGAAGCGATACCGTGACAGCGGTGCGAGCGGCGAGGCCTTCGAGCAACCCCCACTGCGCGCCGGTCAGGTCCTCGAAGCCGTAGGCGAAGATGGGCCGGCTACCCCAGGCCGTCAGCTCCCGCTGCACTCGCTCGGCGGCTGCGCCGCGCTCGAGCTCGGGATCCGTGACCTCGAGCCGGTCGAGCTCTCGGCGGTACGCAGCGTAGAGCGAGCCGGGGCGGCCTCCGACGTCGTCCGGCTCGACGAGTCCCGACTCGAGCTCGACGATCGTCGTCAGCAGGGCTTCGCCGAACCCGGGGAAGCGTGCCGAGGCGGTGAGGCCGTTCAGCTGCGCCCGCCGGACGAGATCCCGCACGACCAGCCTTCGCTGCGCGTCCGTCAAGATCGGCCGCCGCCGCCTCGAGCTCTCGCCTCCGACCTCGCGAAACAGGTCGTCGAACGTCCCGATCGAGCCGCCGATCAGCGCCCTCCCGCCGCGCAGCAGCTCTCGCTCGACCCGCTCGACGTCCGAACGGTTTGGCACGATCAGGAAGGGGTCGCCGTCGAGCGACTCCGAATAGCACTCGAGCAGACGCGCGACTTTGCCCGAGTTGGCGGGCCCGGCGAGCAGCGTAAGGGCCATCTGCCTATCGTAGTGTTGCCGCCTGACGGCCCCGTTCTCACGGGTGTATCAGCGCGTCACGAAAACGCGCTGCGAGCGTGAAACGCGCGCGGAGTTTCTCTACGCGGCAGCCGACTTCGGACGGCGCCCGCGGCGTGCTGCGGCATGGCCGGGCATCTTGGCGGCGCAGTCGTCGCAGAGATCGGCCTGCTTGGCGCCACGGCGTGCGTCCGCAAACGTCATGCGCAATACGGCTCCCTTGCTCTCTTCGATTTCCCTTCCGCAGTTGTCACACACGAGCACCGTTTTACGCGCCACGTTTCCTCCTTCAGCGTCTGATGAAGCCGGAAGCGTAGCGAAAAGACGAGCGCAAATCTACGCCGCTACGCGCGCCCGTCGAATTCGCCCTGAGCGAAGGAGGCTTAAGAGGGCCTGTTCCTCCAGATCAAGTCCGACATCGCGTGCACCCGCGACGCGGAGATGGCGCGGCCGAAAATCCTCGATCGTTCGTCCGTCGAGATACCGCTCGACCACCGCGGGGCTCACGTAGGAGGAGCGCGACGGCCGGGGCATTGCCGAGCCGCTCGCCGACGCGCCGCATAACGGCCGCCACCACCCGCTTCGGTCCCCGCGACGCCGCGCTCGGCAGATACGACGGGCGGCCGTGAGGGTGCCGCGCCACGTCCGAGAGTCCTTCGCCGAGAAGTCGTCGCCTTCACGGCAGCGGCGAGCTCACGGTCGAGCAGCGCGCACCCACACATTGTGCTTGCCCTTGAAGGCGAAGCTGATGCGGCTGCCGCGCACCTTCACATGCCCTTTCGCGATGTCGCGAACCGGCCGAGATTGCTGAGCCGAACGGCGACAGTGCTGACGCGTCGGTGATCGAGCGGATCGAGCGACATGTGCTCGGCCATCGTCTCCCGGAGCGCGGGCAGCCGCTCGGCGCAATGAATCGGCTTGTCGTATTTCGCCTGCTCCTGCTGGGCGCGAAAGTCCGGGTGATAGAGGTACTGGCGACGCCCGGCAGCGTCCACGCCGGTCGCATGCGACTTCGCGTGCACACGAGGCGCAATCCAGACATCTGTCCACGCGGGCGGAATGCGCAGCGACTCGATCCGCTCGACCTTCGCCTCGTCAGTGATCTGATTTCCGCGGGAGTCGAAGTAGCGAAGCCTTCGCCTGCCCGTTCTGGTCCACCCACCACTCCGCGCCATATGCACTGCGTAGCCGTCGTGGGCGTGCGCCAATCACCCCGCGTACTATTCGAGCGTATGGATGCGAGCACGATCGTGGTTCTCGAGGGCGACGAGACCGGTCAGGAACTTCTGGAGGAAGCGCTCCGCGTGCTCGCACCGGACGTGATCGGGCTCGAGCTCGAATTCCAGCGTTTCGATCTGTCGCTGGGGTCGAGAAGAGCGACCCGAAACGACGTGGTGCACGAGGCAGCAGCTGCCGTTCTGGAGGCGGGGCTGGGACTGAAGGCCGCAACCGTTACACCGGAGGGGCGGGGTGACGTCGGCTCGCCGAACCGGATCCTGCGAGAGGAGATCGGCGGACGCGTGATCGTCCGCACCGGCCGTCGCATTCCGGGGATCGTCCCCCTCGGAGGTGTGCACGCTCCCATCTCGGTGGTGCGGATGGCAGTCGGCGACGCTTACGGCGCGAAGGAGTGGCGCGAAGGGGAGGGCGAGGAGGAGGTCGCGTTTCGCACCGAGCGCATCGAGCGGCGAATCTGCCGCGCGGTCTCCGAGTTCGCCTTCCGCCAGGCCGAGCGCACGGGCTCGACGGTCTTCGGCGGCCCTAAGTACACAGTCAGTCCGATCTACGAGGGGCTGCTGAAGGAGGAGATGGACGCGGCCGCGGCGCGACACCCCGCCGTGCCGTACCGGCCGCAACTGATCGACGCGACGTTCGCGCTCCTCCTCTCCTCCAGCGGGGCCCCGCTCGTGATCCCGGCTCTGAACCGCGACGGGGACATCCTGTCCGACCTCGTGCTCCCCCTCTTCGGCTCGATCGCCGGCGCGGAATCTCTGCTCGTCGCCTTCGATGACGACTTTACGACGCAGGCGCTGGTCGCCGAGGCGGCCCACGGCACTGCGCCGTCGCTCCAGGGCAAGAACGTCGCGAACCCGATGGCGATGATCCTCGCGGGTGCTGCGGTGCTCGGCTACGTCGACGAGCGCGGCGGGGCGGCCGCGCGCGCAATCCGGGAGGCATCCT
>JBBRYW010000155.1:0-7806 GCA_038237235.1 Gaiellales bacterium | reverse complement strand
TGCTGGCGCACATTCTCGGCCTCTCGCGCACGCAGCTCGCGCTCGAGCAGGGGCGCGAGCTGTCCGGCCGGGAGCGCGCGGCGTTCCGCGCGCTCGTGGAGCGGCGTGCTCGGCGAGAGCCCCTCGCTTACGTCCTCGGCGAGTGGGGATTCCGCGGTCTGACCCTGAAGACGGACCGGAGGGCGCTGATCCCCCGGCCCGAGACTGAGGTGGTGGTCGAGCGCTGCCTCGCCCTCCTCGACGGCAGAGCCGACCCGAGGGTGCTTGACGTCGGTACCGGGTCGGGCGCGATCGCGCTCGCGATCGCACACGAGCAGCCTCGTGCACGTGTGACCGCGTTCGACAACTCGCAGGACGCGCTCGCGCTCGCGCGTGAGAACGCGGCCCTCACAGCTCTCGAGGATCGCGTGCGGCTCGTGGAGCACGACCTCGCCGTCGGTCTGGGCGCCGAGACGTGGGATCTCGTCGTATCGAACCCGCCGTACATCGCGGCGAGCGACGTTCCCGGCCTCCAGCCCGAGGTTCGCGACTGGGAGCCGGAGGGTGCCCTCGTCTCAAACGGCCACGTCGACGAGATTGCCCGGGCCGCCCTGCCGACGTTGAGAACGGGAGGCTGGCTCGTGCTCGAGGTCGGCGACGGGCAGGCGAAAACGGTCGCCGATCGACTCGCGTCGCTCGGCTACCGGGACGTCCGCGTCTCGTCCGACCTGACGGGCCGAGATCGTGTCGTCGAAGGCAGGCGCCCATGACCGAGTGCTTCCGCGTCTCCGACGGTCGCACGCTTGCGTACCGGCGCGAAGGGTCCGGTCCGGTGCTCGTCTGCCACCCGGGCGGACCGGGATACTCCTCGCTCTACTTCGGCGATCTGGCCGGCCTGGGTGAGCACTTCACCCTTGTCATGCTCAATCCGCGGGGAACTGACGGCTCCGACCGGCCCTCGGAGGCTCGCGCGTATCGCCTCGACGACTACGTAGCCGACCTCGAGGAGTTGCGCATTCACCTCGGGATCACCTCTATGAACCTGCTCGGACACTCGCACGGAGGTGTCGTGGCGGTGGCGTACGCGGCGACGTACTCGAAGGACGTCGGCAAGCTCGTCCTCGCCAGCACGCTCGTCCGCTTCGCGCAGGAGCAGCTCGCGGTCATGACGAAGTCGATGGCGGAGAAGGTGGGCGAGCCGTGGTATGAGGACGCACGGGAAGCGCTCGAGGCGGAGCAGGCGGGCCGCTTCTCGTCGGATCGAGAGCTGGGCCAGCTCGCGCTCCGGGAATTCCCCTTCTACTTCGCCCACTACGGCACAGGCGAAGCTGCCTACCTCGAGACTCTGCGCTCCGATCTTCCGAACGCGGATGCGCTCCGGCTCTTCAACGAAGAGATCGTGTCCAGCTTTGATCTCAGGCCCGAGCTCGCCCTCGTCGACGCGCAGACGCTCGTGATCACAGGCGAGCAGGACTTCATCACCGGGCCCCTCTGTGCGGGGGAGATCGCGGACGGGATCGCGGGCTCTGAGCTGGTCGTCATCCCCGAGACGGGACACTTCATCTTCGTGGAGGCCCGCGATCGATTCCGCGACGAGGTGGCGAGCTTCTTCGGGGCGAAGAGGTGAGCACGCTCCGCGTCCGGGATCGCCGGAGCGAGGCCCGCGGTCGTCGGTCGCCCGCTCCGCATCAGCCTCACGAGGTTGCCCTATGAGCACGCTCCGCGTCCGGGATCGCCGGAGCGAGGCCCGCGGTCGTCGGTCGCCCGCTCCGCATCAGCCTCACGAGGTTGCGCTATGACCGCCGGCGCCGTCTCTGCGATCCGGGCGGGCAAGCCGGTCGTCCTGCCGACAGACACGGTCTACGGGCTCTGTGCGACGCCCTACCGGGAGGCGCCCGTGCGCGCGCTCTACCGACTCAAGGGCCGTCCTGAGAGCGAGCCGATCGCGCTCATCGCAGCCGACCTGGAGCTGCTGTTCGAGTGCGTTCCCGAGCTTCGCGGGCGGGCGGGCACGATCGCGCGCGCGCTGCTGCCCGGCCCGTACACGCTCGTGCTGCCCAACCCGGCTCGCCGGTTCCGCTGGCTCAACAACACCCGTCCCGAGGCAATCGGTGTCCGCGTCCCCGAGCTCCCGGAGGCGGCCCGGAATGTCCTGAGTGCGGTCGGCGCCATCGCGGCCACAAGCGCAAACCACAGCGGTGGGGCCAATCCCGCTCGGCTCGAAGACGTGCCGGAGGAGATCCGCTCGGCGTGTGCGGCCGTCGTCGATGGTGGCGAGCTTCCGGGGACGCCGTCGACGGTGATCGACTTCACCGGGCCGGAGCCGCGGCTCGTGCGGGAGGGTGCGGCCGAGTGGCAGGCCGCTCGCGAGCGCGTGGCCTCGCTCGAGCAGTTGAGCTGATCTGTATCTCGCCGTAGCCGCGCCGGTCGTCGCCGAGTGGACTCGACGTGCCATGCGGAGGCTTCGGCGGAAGGGGGACGGCGACCCGAGGAACGCAACACGCGAAGTATGCTCCCGGAAGGATGGCGGTCGCGCAGGAGACCTTCCAGCAGCTCGTCACGGCGGGCCTCGCGGACGTCGACCCCGAGATCGCCGAGCTGCTCGGGCGCGAGGTGGAACGGCAGCGCGGCCAGATCGAGCTGATCGCTTCGGAGAACTTCACGTGGCCCAGCATCCTCGAGGCGATCGGCTCCACGCCGACCAACAAGTACGCCGAGGGGTATCCCGGCCGGCGTTACTACGGCGGTTGCGAGGTCGTCGACGAGATCGAGCAGACTGCCATCGATCGCGCCAAGAGCCTCTTCGGGGCCGAGCACGCGAATGTGCAGCCGCACGCCGGTGCTGGGGCAAACATGGGCGCGTACTCGGCAGTGCTCCATCCGGGTGACACGATCCTCTCCCTCAGCCTCGATCACGGCGGCCATCTCACGCACGGGCTCAAGGTCAACTTTTCGGGGCGCCTCTACACGATCGTCCACTACGGGGTCGATCGGGAGACGATGATGGTCGACTACGGCGAGGTGCTGCGGATCGCCAAGGCCTCGCGGCCGAAACTGATCATCTGCGGCGGCTCGGCGTATCCCCGCGTGGTCGAGGCAGACCGCTTTCGTGAGATCGCCGACGAGGTGGGCGCGTACCTGCTGACCGACATGGCGCACTTTTCCGGGCTCGTGGCAGCCGGCCTACATCCGAATCCGGTACCCCACAGCGACTTCGTCACCTCGACGACGCACAAGACGCTCGCCGGCCCTCGATCGGGCTTCATCCTCTGCAAGGATGAGTACGCGAAGGACGTCGACCGGTCGGTGTTTCCCGGGATGCAGGGTGGACCTCTCATCCACACGATCGCGGCGAAGGCGGCGTGCTTTCGGATCGCGGCGACAGAGGCCTTCCGGGATTACCAGCGCCGTGTCCGCGCCAACGCAGACGTGCTCGCAGAGACGTTGATCGAGGGCCACCTGGACGTCCTCACGGGCGGCACGGATACGCACCTGCTCCAGGTCGACCTTCGGCGCTCGCGCTGGTCCGGCAAGGACGCGCAGGAACGGCTCGAGGAGGTGCGCATCACGGCCAACCGGAACACGGTGCCGTTCGACGAGCGGCCGCCGATGGTGGCCTCCGGCGTCCGCCTCGGAACACCCGCGGCGACGATGCGTGGCTTTGACGAGGACGACTTCCGCGAGGTGGGGCGTATCATCGCGGGCGCGCTGGAAGAAGACGCCGACATGGTTGCCCTCCTCGCGCGCAGCCGAGCCCTCTGCGACGGGCGCCCGCTCTACCCCGGCTTCTCCGGGTACACGAGCTACGTGACATGAGCTCTCAGGCCGTTCAGCAAGGGCAAGTGATCAAGGTCACACACCCGCTCGTCCAGCACAAGCTCTCCTACCTGCGTGAGCGGGACACGCCGACAGTGCACTTCCGCAGGATCGCTAACGAGCTGACGCTCCTCCTGACGTATGAGGCGACGAAGGACTTTCCGACCGAGGAGATCGAGATCGAGACGCCTCTCGAGCGGACGAACGTGCGGCGGATCTCGGGGAAGAAGGTGGCCGTCTGCCCGATCCTGCGGGCCGGGCTCGGAATGCTCGACGGCGTCCTGTCGCTCGTCTCAGGCGCGCGCGTCGGCTTCATCGGGCTCTACCGCAACGAGGAGACGCTCCAGCCGGTCGAGTACTACGTCAAGCTGCCGACCGACATCGCGGAACGCGACGTCATCATCCTCGACCCGATGCTCGCGACCGGCAACTCGATCGCCGCCGCCGTCGCTTCCGTCAAGCAAGCGGGTGCCGGGTCGATCCGGCTGATCGCGCTGATCGCGGCGCCCGAAGGAATCGACCGGCTCCACGCGGAGCACCCGGACGTCGACATCGTCGTCGCGGGCATCGACCGCGAGCTGAACGAGAAGGGCTACATCATGCCGGGGCTCGGCGACGCGGGAGACCGGCTCTACGGAACGAAATAGCCGAAAGTGCTTCGCACTTTCGGCTACGAAGTGCCTTTGCCGCGGGGTCGATCCTTGCGTCAGTGAGCCTCTCGCCGGGCAGAGCCCGGCTTCGGCGGCATTTGCGCGCGGCGACCTGGTCGCGGTAACTCACTCCGGTATTCTTCTGTGATCGAAACGTTCAACTTTTTCGGCGGCGAGACCGACGAGGGGCCGCCGGAGGCGTCGGGTACCGTTGTCGGGCGGCCCGGCTTGGGCCGAAGCTCGGGGCGTCGCGGCGAGCGTTTACGACCTGCCTCCGGGCGAGGCGATCGGCCCGTACATTTCGAGTGGACCGACGAGGAGTGGCTGATGGCGCCAGCGGGCCAGCCGACGCTTCACACGCCGGAAGGCGAGCGTGTGCTCGATCCCGGTGATGTCGTGTGTTTCCCGGCCGGCCCCGCCGGAGCTCACCTGGTACGGAACGCAAGCGAGGAGCCTTCCCGTGTGGCGATCTTCTCCACGAAGAACGAGTTTGGCATTGTCGAATACCCCGAGAGCGACCAGGTCGGAATCTGGGCGGGGGATACGTACTACACGCTCCGCCGCTCGGCGCATCCGTAGTACTTCGCCGTTTCGACTTCGGAAGGAGGTGCGGAAGTGAATTCGTGGCCGAGGGGCATCGGTGCGATCACTCTGTTCGTCGAGGACTTGGAGGTCGCCAAGCAGTTCTACCTGGAGGTTTTCGGGCTGCCGGTGTTCTTCGAAGACGAGAGCTCCGCCGTGTTCAAGTTCGGGGATACGCTCGTCAACCTGCTGAAGACCACAGCCGCGCGGGAGCTGATCGAGCCTGCGGCGGTGGCAAGTCGCGAGGCCGGAGCACGCCTTCAGTTCACGATCGAGGTCGATGATGTGGATGCAATGTGCGCGCAGCTGGCCACTCGCGGAGTACAGCTGCTGAACGGCCCGATGGATCGGCCTTGGGGAATCCGAACCGCCAGCTTCACCGATCCCGGTGGCCACATCTGGGAGATCGCCCAGTAGTCGGCGACGGTTGGCTTCCGTCGGGAGCTCGCGGCTATGGCTCCAGCTCGGCGAGCCGCCGCGTCAGGAACCGGCGCTCCGCCTCAGATCCGACCAGCTCGAGAGCTGCGTGATAGCTGTCGACCGCCTCTGCGCCCCGACCGAGGCGCCGCAGCAGGTCGGCTCGGGTCGCGTGGAAGAGGTAGTAGCGCTCGAGCTGCCTCTCGATCGCCTCGAGTCGCGCGAGGCCCGCGCTGGCCGCGTCGGCCATGGCGACGGCGACAGCCAGGTTCAGGTCGACCACCGGCGAGGGCATCGCCTTGGCGAGCTGCTCGTAGAGCCGCGCGATCGTCGGCCAGTCCGTCGCCGCGGCCTCGTGCGCCTCGGCGTGACAACGGGCGATGGCGGCCTGCATCTGGTACGGGCCGACTTGCCCACGCCCTAGCGCTGCGTCGAGCAGGACCTGCGCCTCGCCGATCGACGCCTGGTCCCAGAGCGAGCGGTCCTGATCGGCGAGCGTCACGAGCTCGCCGTCAACGTCGACGCGCGACATGCGGCGGGACGACTGGAAGAGCATCAGCGCGAGCAGCCCCGCCGGCTCGGGATCGTCCGGCAGGAGCTCGGCGAGCGAGCGCGTCAGCCGGATCGCATCGTCAGAGAGGTTGAGCCGGACGAGCTCGTCCCCTGCCGAGGCCGAGTACCCCTCGTTGAACAGGAGGTAGAGCACTGCGAGGACGCCTGTGGTGCGCCGCGGGAGGAGGTCGGCCGGCGGGACGCGATAGGGGATCCCGGCCTTTCGGATCTTCTGCTTCGCGCGGACGAGCCTCTTCGCCATCGTCTGCTCCGAGACGAGGAACGCCCGCGCGATCTCGGGCGTCGTCAGTCCCCGCGAGCGAGCGGAGCGTCAGCGCCACGCGCGCCTCGAAGGGCAGCGCCGGGTGGCAGCAGGTGAAGATCAGGCGCAGCCGGTCGTCCGGGATCTCGTCCACCTCTGTTTCCTCGACCTCTTCGACCACCGGCTCCGCCCCCAGGATCTGCAACTTCGCCAGCTCGACCGCGCTGCGCCGCATGCGGTCGAGGGCGCGGTTTCGCGCGACCGTCGTCAGCCAGGCGCCCGGGCGCTCCGGGGCGCCGCCGCGCGCCCACGAGCGAAGCGCCTGCTCGAACGCCTCCTGCGTGCACTCCTCGGCGACGTCCCAGTCGCCTGTCACCCGGATCAGCGTCGCGAGGACGCGTCCCCATTCGTCGCGAAACGCGTCGGCGACGGCGGACTCGGCGGCCCTCAGTCCTCCCAGAACGGCCTCACCTCGACGGCGCCGAACCGGGCGACGGGGTGCTTCGCTGCCACCTCGAGCGCCTCGTCGAGATCGCGGCACTCGAGGATGTCGAAGCCCGCGATCTGCTCCTTCGTCTCGGCAAAGGGGCCGTCGGCGATCAACACCTCGTCCTCGCGAACGCGCACCGTGGTGGCCTCGCTGATCGCCGCCAGCGTGTTGCCCTGGAGTCGCACGCCGCGGCCGTCCATCTCCTTCACCCAGGCTTCGGCGGCGGCTGGGATCCGCGCTTTTTCTGCGGGATCGAGCTCGAGATTCTCGTCTGTACAGATCAAGAGCATGTACTTCATCGTCGTCCTCCTTCGTTCGACGTTCCGGTACTGAGCCCGTTTTGGAGGGCCTCGTCCAAACGACGAACGAGAATGGACCTAAAGGACAGCGCGTGACGCGCCAATCGCGTAGTCACCGAGCACCCGCTAGCGCTCGAGCCGGACGCTCGGCGCTAGCAGGCCGGGGCGGCGCATCGCCTCCATCCAGACGGCGCGGATCTCCTCCCGCGTCGCCCGCTCGGCCAGCCGCTCGACCACCCAGGCGGGAGCGGCAGTTGGGATGTCACCCTCGATCGCGGCGATCCCCTGGTGCCGTTCCTCGCCGAGCTCCTCGCGGGGGCCCGTCAGCACCTCGCTGAGAGTCTCGCCTGGCCGGATTCCGACGAGCTCGAGCTCTGGGCGGCCGGCGTGGCCGGTGCAGCGCCACATTCGCTCGGCAAGCTCACCCACGCTCAGCACGATGGGATCCGAGGGGCCCGCGAGCGCGACCCCGTCGGCTGCAAGCAGTGTTCCGTGTGCGGCGAGTGTCGCCGCATGCGCCATCGTGATCCAGTAGCGAAGCATTCCGGTATCCGTGACCGTGAGCGGGACGTCTGCGCGCGACTGCCGGAGGAACAACTCGGAGACGCTTCCAGCGCTGCCCAGCACGTTGACGAAGCGAACGGCGATTCGCTTGCCGCCCGTGCGCCGCGCAGCATAGGCGGCGAGCTGCTCCATGAACCGCTTCGTGCGCCCGTAGAAGCTGGCCGCGAGGGCAGCCTTGTCCGTAGATGCGACGAC
>JBBRYW010000154.1:0-7990 GCA_038237235.1 Gaiellales bacterium | reverse complement strand
GCCCATCGTGACGCCGTACAGGACATCGGCAGCCTCCATCGTCCGCTTCTGATGCGTCACCACGATGAACTGCGCGCGTTCGGAGTATTGCCGCAACAGGTCGACGAAGCGGGCGATGTTCGGATCGTCGAGCGCGGCCTCGACCTCGTCGAGGAGATAGAACGCAGACGGCCGGGCGAGGAAGAGAGAAAAGAGGAATGCAAGCGCACCGAGCGCTTTCTCGCCGCCGGAAAGCAGCGAGAGCTTGCTGACACGCTTCCCCGCGGGGCGCAGCTCGACCTCGATCCCCGCCCCGTCGCCGCCCTCCTCCCCGGCCGGAGGCGTAAGCCACAGCCGGCCCTCGCCGCCCGGAAAGAGCGAGGAGCAGACCTCCACGAAGTTCTCACGGACGCGCTCAAACGTCTCGGTGAATCGACGCTCGACCGTCTCGGTCAGCTCGGCGCGCAGCCGCTCGACCTCCTGGAGGCTCCGCTCGAGATCGGCACGCTGCACACTCAGCTCGTCGAGCCGCTCCTTCTCGCGCTCGTACTCCTCCTTCGCGAGCGGGTTGACCTGGCCGAGCGACTCGTGCCGCCGCTCGAGCCGTGCCAGCAAGTCCTCCAGCTCCGAGGCGGAGCGCCCGTCGCCGTCGTCGGGCGGCTCCTGGATCTCCTCGAGTCGCCGCCGCACCGCGGTCGCCTCGGCCCCGAGACCGGCGAGCTGAGCTTCCGCTCTCGCCACCGCCTCCCCCGAATCCGCGACGCGTCCACGGAGCTCCGCCTCGGTCGTCGCCACCTCGCGCAGCCTCCCACTGAGCGCTCCGGCGCGAAGCGAGCCGGCATCGGCTCTGGCGCGAAGAGGCGCCTCGAAGCGGGCCGCATCCCACTCACAGGCCGCAAGCGAGGTGACGAGCCGCTCGGCCACCTGCACGAGGCGCTCGAGCGCTGCCGGGCTCGCCGAGATCCGCCGCTTCGGACGCGAGCGGGCAAGAGCTGCCTCCGCCTCGCGGGCGCGCCGGGCCGCCTCCGAGGACGCCGCTTCCGTCGCGGCCGCACCCCCCTCGAGCTCGTCAGCCTCGGTGGCGAGACGGCGGCGCTCGGCGTCGAGCTCGAGCAGGACCGCTTCCGCGGTCTCGCCGGCGTACCAGAGCTCGCCTCGTTCAGGTGCATACAGGTGACCTTCGCGCGTCACCGCCACGCCGCTCTCCGTCTCAAGCAACGTGGCGACCTCCACGACCCACACCTCCGCCAGGTGACCGAGTGCCCCCTCGGCTCCGGGTTCTGCGCGCACGTGGTCGAGCAGCCGGTCAGCTTCCGCGGGCGGCTCGGGGAGCCTCGCCCTCGGCGGCCGGGGAAGCAGCACCGCGACAGTGCCGAGCCCCGACTCGCGCGCCCGTTCCGCGAGCGCGAGTGCCGCTTCCTTGTCCGCGGCGAGGAGTGACGAGCCTCGCCCGGCGATGGCCGCGGTCACCGCGCGCTCGTACCCCGGCTCGACTCGCAGTCCTGTGAGCGCGAGCCGCTCGCCGGCCTCTGCCAGAACGCGAGCGGCCGGAGGCAAGCCCTCGCGCTCGACGAGCGCTCGCTCCAGCCCGGCGACGCGCTCGCGCAGGAGCCGGGCGTTCTGGCGCAGCGCATCGCACTCGAGAGCGGTGGTCCGCGCCGCCGAGGCCGCTTCCGCGGCGTCGCGCTCGAGCGCCTCCAGCGACGGCCGGCTCTCGCCGGCCTGCCGGACTGCGGAGCCGAGATCGTCGCGGTAGGAGAGCAGAAGCTCCTCGGCGCGCTCGCGGCGCAAGCCGAGCCGCTCGACCGTGCTCCGCAGCCGGTAGAGCGCAGCGGTGGCCGCTTCCCGGCGACCGGCGGCGTCGGCGAGCTCCTCCTCCGCCCTGTTCCGCTCGCCGAGAACCTGCTCGAGCTCCCGCTCCGCGAGGCCGCGCTTGAGCGCCGCGGCCGTCCGTCGCTCCTCGGCTTGGCCGGCGCGCTCCTCGAGCTCGGCGAGCTCATGAGCAGCGAGCGTCGCCCGGAGGACGCGGATCTGGCCGGAGAGCTTCTCGGCTCGCTCGGCCGCGGTCGCCTGCAGTGCGAGCGGCCGCAGCCGGGCGCGCACCTCACTCTCGAGGTCGACGGCGCGCTCGACGTCGGCGGCAACCCTGGCGAGCTTGAGCTCCGCCCGGTGGCGCCTCTGCTTGAACCGTCCGAGCCCGGCTGCTTCCTCCAGCAACGCTCTGCGTTCCTCCGGCCGGCTCGCGAGCAGTTCCTCGACGCGCCCCTGGCCGACGATCGCGTGCATGCCGCTGCCGAGGCCCACGTCTGAGAGCAGCTCCACCAGGTCGAGCCGTCGCACGGGCGTTCGGTTCAGCAGGTACTCGCCCTCGCCGCCGCGATGCAGCCGGCGCAGGATCGACACCTCCCCGTACGGCACTTCCTCGAAGGCGCCATCGCTGTTGTCGAAGAGCAGCTCGACCTCGCACCAGTCGGCGCGAGGGCGGTCGGCCGAGCCGGAGAAGAGGACGTCGTCCGCGCGCTCGGCCCGCAGCTCGCTCGGGGCGAGGCTCCCAGCGGCCCAGATTATCGCGTCGGCGATGTTCGACTTCCCCGAGCCGTTCGGCCCGACCACGACCGCGACGCCGGGCTGGAGCCGGATCTCGGCCGGGTCGGGAAAGCTCTTGAAGCCGCGCAGCTTGATCGCGCTCAGGTGCACGGAACGATTCTGCCGTCCGCCGCGGACGAGGCACGTGTAGACATATCGATGCTTGGCTATGATGCGTTGATGCGGACAACGATCCGACTGGACGACCAACTGCTTGCGGACGCGCGCAGCCTCGCACTGCGCAGCGGCACGACGCTCACCGCCATGATCGAGGAGGCCCTGCGCGAATCGATCGCCCGCCGGCGACAGGCGCCGGTAACCCAACGCGTGGAACTGCCGACCTTCCGCGGCGACGGGCTGCAGCCGGGCGTCGATCTCGACGACTCCTCAGCGCTGCTCGACCTGATGGAGTCCGACGACCGCTGATCCTGCTCGACGTCAACGCGCTCGTCTACGCCTACCGGGAGGACGCGACTGATTACACTCGCTATCGAGCCTGGCTGGAGAGCGTCATCGCATCGGACAGCTCGTACGGCTTGGCCGACGAAGCGTTGAGCGGTTTCCTCCGCGTCGTCACGCACCCCCGGATCTTCCGAACGCCCACGCCGATCGGTGAGGCGCTCGCCTTCGTCACCGTCGTGCGGAACCGGCCGAACTGCATTCGTGTTAGCCCGGGTCCGCGTCACTGGGACGTCTTCTTACGGCTCTGCCGGGAGACGAACGCGAAGGGAAACCTCGTCGCGGATGCGTACCTCGCTGCGCTCGCGATCGAGTCGGGCAGCGAGTGGGTCACAACCGACCGCGACTTCAGTCGGTTCGCGGGCCTGCGCTGGCGCCACCCGCTGGCCGCCACCTGACCTTCGGCTCTATGCCACCATGCGGCCGTAGTGCGCACCACTCTCGATCTCGACGACGAGTTGCTCAGCGCGCTTCTTGCCCGCCACCCTGGAGCGTCCAAGCAGGAAGTCGTGGAACAAGCCATTCGCGACTACCTGCACCGGGATGAGTTGGCGCGCCTCGATCGCCTGCGTGGCCGAACCGAGATCGAAGACGTGTCGACCGAGTTGCGGCGCGATCGAGGCTCTTGAGCCTCGTTCTGGCGGACACCTCCGTCTGGATCGACTAGCGGGCGCCGGGGACGATCAGCGCATAGAGCTTCGCTTTGCTCTTGCGGAATTGCCCTGCGCGGACCTGGATCTCGGAGCCTGGCGGGAAGCCGGGGAGCTCTCGTCCGCGCTCCGTGGCAGAGGAACTCCCGTCCCCCTGCTCGACGTCTTGATCGGCGTCGCAGCATCGCGCGCTCGAGCCACTCTCTGGACGCGGGACGCCGACTTCGTGCGCATCGCAGAGGCTCTCCCCGCACTTCAGCTCTACGAGAAGTAGCGGACGGCTACGGCGCCACGCCCGCGGCCGCCTCTTCTCCCGCCAGCCCCAGCTGCTCGAGCGTCTCCTTCGCAGCCGCCTGCTCCGCATCCTTCTTCGACCGCCCGCGTCCAACTCCGACCTGGTCGCCGTCGATCGTGGCCGCTGCCGTGAACGAGCGGTCGTGTGGCGGCCCTTCGACCTCGAGCACGACGTAGCTCACTTGCCGGCCCTGGCGGGCCAGGGTCTCCTGCAGCTCCGTCTTGTGGTCGATATGCGTCGTCAACGCGTAGTCGATCCGGCCCGAGAATGCAGCCACGACCGCGTCTTCGATCGGCCCGAACCCGTGCTCCAGGAAGAGCGCGGCCAGAGCGGCCTCGAGCAACGCTGCGAGGACGCGGCGGTTGGCGGCGAGATGCTTCACCTCGTGGGCGGGCACGGCGGCTCGCGTCTCCGCCAGCCGTCTGTCCAGCTCGAGCTCGCGCGCGACGATGGCGCAGCTCGGGCGCGAGACCACGTGCGAGCGGATCTTGGCGAGCCGCCCTTCCGAGAAGTCTGGGTACGACTCGTACAAGTTGCGGGCGACGGCGAGCTCTAGCACGCTGTCGCCCAGGAATTCGAGGCGCTCGTAGGACGAGACCCGGTCGGGCGCCCAGGAGGGGTGCGTCAGCACGTGCTCCAGGCGCTCGGGCGGGAGCGCCTCGAGCAGCCGTTTTAGCGCGGCGGTTTTCGGCTCGGAGCTCGTGCTACTGATGCGACGAGACGTAGTCGACCGCCTGGCCGACGGTAGTGATTCCCTGCGCGTCTTCGTCCGAGATCTTGATTCCGAACTGATCCTCGAGCTCCATGATCAGCTCGACGAGGTCGAGCGAATCGGCGTTCAAATCGTCCTGGAAGGAGGCACTTTCCGAGATCTCTGCCTCGTCGATCTGAAGCCGTTCGGTCAGAACTTCCTTGACCCGCTCGTAAATCTCCGCTCGCGAAGCTGCCATGCCACCTCTCTTGTTTCGGTCTAAAAGGACGGCGGATGCTACCACGGACGCGGGCGAGCGCCTATCTCGCCGAGCACGTCTATCCCTGAACGGCCGCCTCCCGCTCACGGAGACGCTCGCCGACGCGCTCGACGACCCCGTGAGCTGCGCCCCTCGCGGCAAGCCGAATCGCGTTCGCCATCGCGTACCGGGACGAGTTGCCGTGCGCGATCACCGCAAGCCCGCGCAGGCCGAGCAGGTATGCGCCGCCGTATGTGTCGGGATCGAGGCGTGTCCGGATAACACGCCCGGCGGGTCGAATCAGAATCCCGCCGAGCTTGCCGCGCCATGACGCCGAGAGCTCCGTCCGAAGCGCGTCGAGCAGGGTCTTGATGGTTCCCTCGAGCAGCTTGAGGCAGATGTTCCCGGTGAAGCCGTCGCAGACGATGACATCGGCTGCCCCTCGAAGAAGGTCGCGGCTCTCGGCGTTCCCCTCGAAGTTCAGATCGCTCGCCTCGAGCATCGTGTGAGCCTCGCGCGTAACGGCATTCCCCTTCTCGGGCTCCTCGCCGATCGAGAGCAGGCGAACGCTCGGCCGCTCGAGCTCGAGGATCTCCTCGGCAAAGATCGCTCCCATGTGCGCGAACTGAAGGAGGTGCTCGGGTCGTGCATCCGCGTTCGCGCCCGCATCGACGAGGACGGAGGGACCGCGCTCAGCCGGCAACGGAACGGCGATGGCAGGTCGGAGCACCCCCGGGATGCGGCGCAGCTCGAGCAGGGAGGCCGCGAGCATCGCACCGGTGTTGCCGGCCGAGACCACGGCCTCGGCCTCACCTTCGGCGACCGCGCGGCAGGCCACGACGAGCGAGCTGCGCGGTCTGTACCGCACGACGGCGGCCTTCTCGCTCATGCCGATCGTGTCCTCCGCCTCGATCAGCCGCAGGCCGTGCGTCTCGAGCCCGGCCGGCCCGACGAGGATCGGCTCGACATCGGCCGTGGCAGCAGCCAGCGCACCCGCAACGATCTCGGCGGCGTCGCAATCGCCGCCCATGGCGTCTACGGCGACGCGGGTAGCCAAGCTCCTACGGCGCTGCCGTGCGGAGCGGCTCCACTTCGCGGCCGCGGTACGTCTTGCAGTTCGGGCACACGTGGTGCGGCCGCTTCGGCTGGTGGCAGACTGGACACTCGTTGACGCGAGGCGCCTCGATGCGGTGCTGGGCCCGGCGCTTGTCGCGACGTGCCTTCGATGTCTTCTTCTTGGGGACTGCCATGGCCGGGGTGGCGAATCATAGCGGCGGCCGAGACAACGCAGTCCGCCCGCGTACGCGGGCGGCAGCCGAGACGTTCGAGACGGAGGAGATCGTCGTGCGTGCAACTCCGCGAGCGGAGCCACGGCCTGCTCAACGAGTAGACTGAAGGCGAGCCTACGGGCTCACCCTATGCGCGCTCTCTGATCGATACATCCCTTGTCCGCCTGCGGGCGTCGACAATTCCGATCGGAGGAAACGCATGCGAGACACAGGCGGCGCGCTCGCCGCACGAAACATCACGAAGAGCTACGGCGCGGAGGTCGTCCTCGACCGAATCTCGCTGACGGTGACGGCTCGAGCTCGGCTTGGCGTCGTCGGGCCGAACGGCAGCGGCAAGTCGACACTGCTCCGGATCCTCGCCGGCCTCGAGGCTCCGGACGGCGGAGACGTCGTGCGCCGCCCTGCTGGTCTGGAGGTTCGCTACCTCCCGCAGGAGCCCGACGGACGCGCCAACGAGCCGCTCCTCGACCTGCTCGCGCGAAAGACGGGCATCGCGGCCGCCGAGCAGGAGCTCGACGCGCTGGCCGCGCGACTCGAAAGCGAGCCCGAGCTGGCGACGGCGTACACGGAGGCGCTCGAGCGCTTCTTGGCGCTTGGCGGGGAAGATTTCCACGCGCGCGCCAGGCAGATCAGCGCCGAGGTGGGTCTCGACGCGGGCCGCCTGGGCCAGGCGCCGGCGACGATGTCGGGCGGCGAGGCCGCGCGCGCCTCCCTGGCGGCGATCTTGCTGTCCCGCTTCGACGTCCTGCTGCTCGACGAGCCGACGAACAACCTCGACTTCGCCGGACTCGAGCTGCTCGAGCGCTTCGTCGAGACGACGCCGAGCGCGCTCGTCCTCGTCTCGCACGACCGCGCGTTCCTCGAGCGAACGGTGCGCGGCGTGATCGAGTTCGAGGCCGAGACCAGACGGGTCCGCGAGTTCGCCGGCTCCTGGGCCGACTACGAACGAGCTCGCGCCGCCTCCGAGCGGCAGCACAGGGATGCCTACGGAAGCTACGTCGAGGAGCGCGACCGCTTCGGGGCGCTCTTGAGCACGCGCCGACGGGAGGCGCAGGCAGGGGGGGCGATGGCCGACCGGCGCGGCACCCATGCGCTCTCGTCCAAGGTTCGCGCAGCCGGGCGAATGCTGGAGCGCCTCGAGCGGGTCGACAAGCCGTGGCAGCCATGGCGGCTCGAGCTTGCGCTCGACCAGCGGCAGCGGGGAGGCGACGTGATCGCTCGGCTCCAGCGGGCGGTCGTCAGCCGAGGAGACTTCATGCTCGGGCCAGTCGACCTCGAGCTGCGCGCGGGAGACCGACTCGCCGTCGTCGGGGCGAACGGAAGCGGCAAGACGACGCTCGTCGAGATGCTCGCAGGGACGATGAGCCCCGACGAGGGGGTGGCATTCGCCGGTCGCAGCACGCATTTCGGAAGGCTGGATCAGGATCGCGGCGAGTTCGCGGGCTCAGACGCGCTCCTGGACACCTTTGTCGCGCGAACGGAGCTCGCGCCCACCGAAGCCCGCACCGTACTCGCGAAGTTTGCGCTCGGCGAAGAAGACGTCCTGCGGCCGGCAAAGTCTCTCTCGCCGGGCGAGCGGACGCGGGCGACGCTCGCACTCCTGACGGCACGGGGAGCGAACGCGCTGCTGCTCGACGAGCCCACGAACCACCTCGACCTCGAGGCGATCGAGCAGCTGGAGGCCGCGCTCGACGGATTCCCGGGCGCCATCGTCCTCGTCACCCACGATCGTCGCCTGCTCGAGCGGTTCAGGGCGACGCGCGTCGTTGAGCTGGAGCGCGG
>JBBRYW010000153.1:0-8094 GCA_038237235.1 Gaiellales bacterium | reverse complement strand
GACGTGTCTGATCGCTGTCACTTTGACCACCCAGACGTTTGTGGGTGCGGGAGGGGCCGGGGTGAGCCCGGCCCCTGATCGCCCGCCCCGGAAGTGGGCGGCTCCCTCGCTCAGTTGAAAGTGACGTAGAACGGCCTCAAGATAAACTCCCTGGGCTGGACATTGGAGTCGACTGTTGTGATCAGGGCGTCGGCGGTAGCGCCACAGGCCGCCGTCACCACGGCGCGATTGGCAGTTCCCGCAACACGCGTCCTGCGAGGGTCGGCACCCGAGTTGTCGATCATGGCCACGACATTCTTCGGGGTCTGCGCCGTGGTGACATCGAGGCAGACCCCGTCGGAGTCAGAACCGGTCACCCTTACGTTCTTCGAGTTCGCGTCGTCCAGCACTCCGCTCCCCACGACGTGAGCGTATGCCAGCGCGCTGCCCGCTGGGCCTGCTGGGCCCGCCGGGCCTTCTGGGCCTGCCGGACCGGGAGGCCCGGTCTTGCCGCGCGGGCCGGGAGGCCCGGTCTTGGTTGGCCCGGCGTTTGTCCCTCCCATGGTGCCCGACGCCGGGACGGCCTTCGCGCTCACGTTGGCGGGCTTCAACTGGGTGGCCGCGTAGCCCGAGCCGCCCAGCGCAATGAACAGCGCAAGCAGCGCGACTGCAAGAGCCGGTGATGGACGATAGGTGAAGCGATACATCTGCAACCTCCTCATCGTGCTTGATCGAGTTGTTGGTCAGCTGTTGGATGTGGGTCGAAAGCGGGTGATCCGGTACGTGCTTGCCCTCCTCTCGTCACGACGTTTCGCATCCCGACGAGCATGCCCCGGGAGCCCGCTGCGCCGCCTCGGGCATTTCCCTAGTCGTCCGCCGGAGGCCAGGGCACAACCCGTGCGAAGGGTCACCCTTTCGATGCGATCCACTTGCGAAAGACGCTGCCCATGACGGTCGGCGCCCCGGCGTAGTTGCGGATCAGCACGGGGCCACCCTCGCCGTACCGACCTGTCGGACAGTGCCAGCTGTCTGCACCCGCCTCGGCGTTCCATGTCCACTCGAGGACGCCGACGATGTTTCCCTTCCGCTCCTCGGCGTCGACGAGCCCGAGCACGTGGCGGGTGTACGCGCCTGTGCCGGAGTCGCACCTCCGCTCGCCGAGCTCGCCGAGGATGACGGGCATCCGCCCTGCGATCGGCTCGAGCTGGTTGCGGAAGGTCGCGTCGGCGTCCTTGCCCTGGACGAAGTCGTAGATGTGGGCCGAGGCGACCAACTGGTGCGCCCGGTCGGTCGGCAGATAGCTGAGCAGCTGCGTGAGGTCGGCGTTGTAGTCCAGCCCGCCGAGGACGATCGGCTGCGCTGCGCCGGTCGCCCGGATCGCGTCGACGAGCGACTGGAGTCCGGCCGCGGCGTAGCGCGGTGCGTCCTTGTAGACGGAGTCGATCGTGCAGCCGCGCAGCCAGCAAGCCCACTGCCCGGGCGGGTTGGGGTGTGGGTCGTTCCAGTCGGCCATCGCGACCTCGGTGACCGGGTCGAAGATGACGCCGTGATCCGACCTGAGCATGGTTGCGACGCTGCGCCAGAAGGCGAGCATGTGGCTCCTGTCCGGCATGTAGTCGATCTGGGCGGAGCGCTGGGTGCCGGGGCCGAACTCCTCGACTACCGGCATCACGTAGAGACCGTTCCGCCGTAGGAGGGAGACGTAGGCGCGGACCGCCCGGCGGTAGCCGGCCGCGTCTCCGCCCAGCGGCAGCCCGTTGACGCCGAGCCAGCAGTCCTCGTTCAGCGTGAGCCGCACGACGTTGATCCGCCAGCTCCGCATGGCGGTGATGGACGCCTGGTCGACGGGGCCGTCGGCGAAGCCGGCGTCGTCGTAGGTGCAGCGGCTCTCGAAGGCCGCCCGGTTGACCCCGCGCAGCTGGATGGTTCGGCCGGCGCCGTCGACCAGCCGGCGGCCCTGCACCCGGATCGTCGGCGCGCCGGACGCGCTCATCGACTGGCGAGCGAAGCCGCCCGTTCCACGCAAGCTCCGGTTCGGCGGGCTCGCGGTGGATGCCGCCGCGGCAACCAGGCCGGCTGCGGCCAGGGCGCTTCCGAAGCAGGCGAGTCGTGCCACTGGGTCAGTCCCTCAGGCCAGCTTCTTGACGACGCGAAGTGCTGAGCTGCTGACGACCTGGACGAGCACCGTTCCCGACCGCTGCGCGAACGTGTCCAGGGTGGCGCAGCTGAAGGCGCCGAACTGGTTCCCGAGGGGCGCCTCCTTGTACGGACCGACTCCCAGGCAATAGACCGTGTCGACGTCGTGCGCTCGCGCCCACGACGAGCGCTCGAGCGCCTGGTTCGCGTCGTCGCTGTCCATCAGCAGGCGGCCTTGCGGCACCGCCCCGATGGCCCGATCGGGCTTCAGGCTGCCGCTGACCATGCGAGTCACCTTGAACCACTCGGGGCCGAGAGCGGTGGCGATCACGACCCCAGCGGGCTTTCCTCCTCGGGTAACGCGGCAGCGGAAGGCGGTGTGCTCCGTCGCGACGGCGCTCCTGCGCATGCCTGCGGTCCCGACGCAGCCCGCATCGTCGATCCCGTTGAGATCGGCCCAGGCCGAGTATTGGAGGTATGCGGACGCCAGGGAGTCGGCGGCGGCCGGGCGGCGCCGGTCGCTTCGGCCATGCCCAGGGTGGCCAGGAGGGCGAGACCTGCCGTCAGCACTGCAGTGACGCGTCGCCGGCGGATCGTCGTCGGATTTCTTCATCAGGTCTCCTTTCGCTGGGCCGGTCGGGAGAATCGGCAACCGCTCACTGCTTCACCGTGTTTCTGCTCCGTCGTCCAGGAAGAGCAGCACACCCGGCGACAGCCGGACCGACTGGCCACGGAAATGAATCGAGAAGGCAGCGTGCGGCACAGGAGCGAGCATGCGGCCTCACACCACCCCGCGCCACCGGGTATTTCCCTAGTCGCTGAACTGAACTAGGGTCAAAGAGTGCTCATCGGTCGAGACCGAGAGCTGGGGCAGATCGCGGCGCTGCTCGGGGAGGCACGCCGCGGGCGTAGCGGCGCGCTCGCGATCGTCGGCGAGCCCGGCGTCGGGAAGACCGCACTGCTCGAGGAGGCGCGGCGGCAAGCCGCGGATCTGCGGGTTCTCGCCGGCACCGGAGTCGAGATCGAATCAGAGCTTCCGTACGCGAACCTGCACGAGCTTCTCCGTCCGTTGCTCGCACTGCTGCCGCGCATTCCTGCCTCCCAGGCGCGCGCACTGGCCGCGGCGCTCGCACTCGAGGATGGCGAGCCCGACGCGCTGGCGGTCGGCGCGGGAACGCTTTCCCTCCTCGTCGAGGCGGCCGAGGAAGCTGCCGTGCTCGTCCTGCTCGACGATGCGCACTGGCTCGACAGCGCGTCGTCCGGCGCCCTGCTCTTTGCCGCTCGCCGCGTGCGGGCGGAGCAGATCGCTGTGCTGGTGGCCTATCGCGGTTCGTCATCGGTCTTCGACCCGCTCCCGCGCCTCGAGCTCGAGCCACTGGGCCGGGAGGACGCCCGCCGGCTGCTCAGAGAGCGAACGGAACCGGTTTCCGCCGCCGACGAGACACGCGTGCTCGCCGCCGCCGCTGGAAATCCCCTCGCCCTGCTGGAGCTGCCCGTCGAGCTCGCGCATGAGCTTCCGAGCTCGCCGACGGCACACGAGCGCCTACAGCGCGCCTTCTCGCAGCGACTCGATGCCCTGCCCGCAGAGTCGCGGCTCGGGCTGCTGCTCGCGGCCGCCGAGCCCGAGACGTCCACCGTCCGCCGTGCGGCCGAGATTCAGCGTCTCGAAGACCCGCTCTCTGCGGCCGAGGTAGCCGGCCTGATCCGTGCCGAGGACGGCGCGCTGACGTTCCGCCACCCAGTGGTGCGATCCCTGGTCTATGCGGAGGCCTCCGCGGGCGAGCGCGCCGCTGCACATCGCGCACTCGCCGACGCGCTGGCCACCGAGGCGGACCGGGACCGTCGCGCGTGGCATCTCGGCGCCTCTGCCGAGGGTCCCGACGAGGTGATTGCGGCGCTCCTCGAACAGACGGCCGAGCGTGCAATTACTCGGGGCGGACACGCAGCTGCCGCCCGCGCGCTGGAGAGGGCCGCGCGGCTCTCGCCAGATCGGGCAGAACGGGTTCGTCGACTGTATGCCGCTTCGCGCTCGGAGTACTGGGGCGGCGACGCGGCGAAGGCAGGCGCGCTGGCGGAAGAGGCGCTCCCCCTCGCGGAGGACCCGCTGCTCCACGCCGACCTGCTCCAGCAGGTCCACGCCGTCGGGGAATGGGCCGGAGCAGGCTTGCCGGAGACGGTGTTCCTTCGGGAGCTCGAGCGAGCAGGGCTAGACGATGACCGCCGGGCGAGGCTTCTCTACGTGGTCGTCAAGCAACGGCTCGACCGGTTCGACGCCAACGGCGCCGTGTCCCTCGCACCGGAGCTCGAGCAGTACGCTCGGGGCGCAAGCACGTGGTGGCAGCCGCGTACGCTCGCGGGTGCCGCCGGTGCCTACCTGCTCGCGGGCGAGCGCGAGCGGGCCATCCCGCTCTTCCGCGAGCTGGCGGCGCATCCTGCCATGCCGGCCGGCTTCGCGTACGACTACCTGGCGCTCGAGTGGTACGACGAGGTCCGCGCGTCGCTCGCCGAGACGCTTCGTCAAGGCCGTACCGATGGAAACGTGCTGCGGATCGTCTGGAACCAAAGCGCCGGGGCTCACCTCGAGCTTCGCCAGGGGCGGCTGAGCGCAGCTCTCGCGGCGGCGGCCGAGGCGATACCGCTCGGGGAGCTGCTCGGCGTCCCCGCGATCGTCGGAATCGCATCGGCTGCTCTCGCCGCCGTTCACGCCTGGCGTGGCGAAGCCGATGCGTGCAACGCAAGGGCGCGAGCCGCGGCCGCGACAGCACACGCGACCGGAGACCGGTTGCACGAGGGGCTCGCCCACCAAGCGCTCGGTCTCCTCGCTCTAGGAACCGGCCGGCCGGCCGATGCGATCGTCGAGCTCGAGCCGCTGGCACGCCGCTGGGCACGGAGCACGGTGGTCGAGCCGGCTTTCGTGCCGTTCGTGCCCGATCTCATCGAGGGGTACGCGCTCTCGGGTGCGACTTCGGAGGCGCGCGAGCTACTCGACCGCTTCGCGCCTCTCGCTCGCGTCGCGACCGGCACCCGCATGCTCGCCGCGTGCGCGCGCTGCGAGGGGCTCCTCGGGGCGGCCGACGATTTCGACTCCGCCTTCTCGTCGGGACTCGAGCTGCTCGAGCCGTCGCCCCATGCGCTGGAACTGGCGAGGACGCGCCTCGCCTACGGCGAGCGCCTGCGCCGCGTCGGCCGGCGTCGCGAAGCGCGGATTCAGCTGCAGGCGGCACACGACGCGTTCGCCGCGGTGGGTGCGACCCCGTGGGAAACGCGGGTGGCCGCCGAGCTGCGCGCCACCGGTGTACAGGTCAAGGCCGCCACTCGTTCGGGCTCCGATCTCACCCCGCAGGAGCTCCACATCGCCGCCCTCGTCGCCGAGGGCAAGTCGAACAAGGAGATCGCGGCCGCGATCTACCTCAGCCCGAAGACGGTCGAGTATCACCTCGCGAACACGTTCCGCAAGCTCGACATCCATTCGCGCGCCGAGCTGGCGCGCATCTTCGCGCAAGGCGAGGCGAGGGAGGAAACGCCTGCGCACGTCCTGAGCGAGAACCTGGTCGCGTAGCTCAGCCAGAGTACGGCGGTCGCATCGCTCAGCAGAGGACGCTGGGAGCTAAGCGCGAAAAACGGCGTAGCCCTCGCGGGCAACGCGGAAGCCCGCGCGGGGCGCGCTGCGATAGCGGCAGGTGACGCCGGTGGTCGCGGAGGAGCAGCGGATCGGGCCGAGATCGACGGAGCGGCCGTAGGCGAGCGTCGTGCACGTGAGGCCGGAGCCGGACGGCCCGCAGAGCGGACCGACATCGCCGACATCGACGTGCTCGAGCGTGAAGCCGTCGAAGAAGCTCATCGGGCGCTCCTTCCCGTCGAGGCCCGGGTCCAGTCGCCTGGGTCGGCGCTCAGGGATGCACCCTGAGCAGCTACAGACTTGAGAGACTCACTGCCGATGGCTAGCGCACGGAGCGGCCAGTTGCGGGATCTCGCCCAGGCCGTCGCGGACGCACTGCCGGTGAAGATCGTCGAGGAGGTAGTGCTGACCGGCAGCGTGTCGCGCGGCGTCGCAGACGATCTGTCCGACATCGAGATGCTGATCGTGAGCACGGAGCAACTTTCGCTCACAACGTGCTTCGGGCTCGCCAGCGCGGCGGGGTTGGTCGAGCTTGATAGTTGGGGTGCCCAGGATGGGGCGACGCGGCGCGTGTCCGGGTTCCGGGACGGCGTTCCGCTGGAGCTGATCTGGTGGTCGCGGGAGCACGCGGAGGCGTCGATCGATGCGCTGTTGCATGGAGACTCGCCGTCCACTGCCGATGCGCTCGCCTACGGGGTTCCGTTACGGACATGCGGCCTATCGGCGCGTTGGCAGGCCCGTCTCAGTGACTATCCCGGGGAGCTCGCGGCAGTTCGTATCGAGGAGGCGGCACTGACGTGGGGCGGCTTTGCACCGGCGGGGCCGCTCACCTTGACCCGCCCAGGAGACCGGCTCGCGCTTCTCGAACGTATGGTCGACGATGTGTCGCGCGTCATGCGCATCGTCTACGCGATCAACCGTGTTTGGCAGCCGACGCACAAACGCTTGGCAGCCCGCGTCGCGTCGCTTCCCGTCAAGCCGGAGCGGCTCGAGGAACGGATCGACGAGGCTCTCACCGAGCCCGACCCGCGTCGAGCGCTGCTCCTGCTGACCGAACTGCAGGCGGATACCGTTCGACTGGCGCCCGAAGGGCCTAACGTCAACCGCGCGCGCCGCTGGCTCGAGTCCGTCGCCCAAACGCTTGCGGTCTATGACGCGGACGCATGAACGATCGCATGGTCTCGTCCTACGCCGTCGACACCGGCGAGGGCATCTTGCTCTTCGACCCGCTCGACGTTTCCGCGGAACTCCGGGAGCGCGCTACCGCAGTCGTTGCTCACGTGTCCGTGGCAATCCTCGCCACGCGCCGCAGCTCGGCCTGGAGCGCGCGCTGTCCCTCTAACGGCGCAACCGGCGGAGAACACGGGCGAGGATCATCCAGGTGACACCAACGCTTCGTGCGCGAGTGTTCGCGAATGATGCTCCTATGATTTGTCAAGTCGTTGCGGTCACCGGTGTTTGGGTGTTGGGTACGCGGTAGAGGTGGCGGGCGAGGTAGCGCTTGAGCTGCCGAGCGGCTTCGCGTTGGGTCTTGCCTTCGGCGACGCGTGGCGCGATGTAGTCCTTGGTTGCCGGGTCGTGGTGGCGTCGATGCAGGACGATGGTATGCAGGGCGCGGTTGAGTTGGCGGTCGCCGCCGCGGCTGAGGCGCTGGCGGATCGTTTGAGCTGATGAGGCGGGGATCGGTGCGACGCCGGCGGGTCGCGCGAAGGCGGCTTCGGAGCGGACCCTGCCTTGGTGTGACCAGGTGACGATCAGTTGTGCGGCGACGATCGGGCCGATCCCAGGCTCGTCGAGCAGTTGCGGTGTCAGCGCGCGGATGTGGCCGAGGATCTCTGCTTCCAGCTCGGCGGCCTCCGCGGTTGCCGCTTCGATCCGTTGCGCAAGGCTGCGCAGCACAAGGATCGTGGCGAGCTGGTCGGGTGTGCGTGGACTCGAGCGGCGAAGCCGGCTGCAACGCTGGATCAGCCGTCCGGCAGGCAGTCCGCGCAGCTGCTCGCGGAGATCGTCCGGCGCCCTGACGATGACGCTGCGCACCTGCACAAGCGCCACTCGACGGACATCGACCGCACTCCTACGCGCGAGCAGCAAGAGCCGCAGCGCCTCACGCCGCTGCCCCGCCCTGGCCAGGCTGAGCGTCTCGCTCGCCAAGGCCGTGTGTGCCGCACGAGTCGCGTCGAGCGAGTCGTCTTTGCCGCGCAGCCTGCGCTCGACACGCGGGCCGCGGCCGATCTCGCAGACCGTCTCGCCCTGGCGGCTCAGATAGCAGGCCAGCCCGGCACCGTCATGGCCCGTGCCCTCGACCGCCCAGACCCGCGCTCCCTTCGCGCGCTCCTGGGCGAAGCGCAGCGCCTGCGCGT
>JBBRYW010000152.1:0-8168 GCA_038237235.1 Gaiellales bacterium | reverse complement strand
TCCTGGGCAACCGCTACCTGGAACGGGAGGGAAAGCTCGGGGACGAGCTGGTGCGGGCGGCCCAAGCGAACGGCTTCCGCGTCCTCTTCACGTTTTTCACCGGGCCGACCTACCCTGACGCGCCGGGCCGACCGAGAGAAACCGCCGCGCTGCGCCGCTACCTCGACTACGCGATCGCCCGCTACGGCTCCTACGTCGACATCTGGGAGCTGACAAACGAGACCGTCGAAGATCACGGCGCAGAGAGCGGCGGTCACCAGGCAAATGTCCGTGTCTCCGACCAGTGGCTAAAGCTGGTCGCCGGCTATGTCCGTGCCCGTGACCCCTACCGCCGACTGATCACGAACAGCTTCCCGCGACGAACCGACCGCGACTTCCTCGACGCTCGCTCTCCGCACTGGTACCAGACCGAGTCCGCGACCGACTCCGATCTCGCAACCCTCGCCCAGGTGCGCCAGTTCCGCTCGTCGATGCCGATCATCTTCGGCGAGCAGGGAAACCGAGAGCTGAACTGGGATCCACTCTCCGGACGGCGGCTGCGGACTCGGGCCTGGACAGCCTTCTTCGCCGAGAGCTATCTCGTGTTCTGGGACGCGTCGTTCGCCAAGGACTGCAGCTGCGGAGCTGTCTACCTAGGGCCGGAGGAACGCAGCTACGTGCACGCGCTGCAGACTTTCACCGACAGCCTGACAGGTGATCTCAAACAATTTCGCGTCGCCGTAGGCAAACCGGGCGTGCGTGCCTACGGGTTGCGCTCCGCGACCGCGGTCGCCGTCTACCTCCACCATGCAACCGATGACGCGTCTCCCGTAAGTCCGGCG
This sequence comes from Gaiellales bacterium, assembly GCA_038237235.1. GTDB lineage: Bacteria > Actinomycetota > Thermoleophilia > Gaiellales > Gaiellaceae > JBBRYW01. The sequence goes on along the minus strand of JBBRYW010000152.1, from coordinate 7,347 downwards.
GTAACCATGTCACTCCCATTTGCCGGGGTAGCGCGCTGGCTAGACCCGGCCACCGGCAGAGTCATCGGCACCCAACGGACGACGGCCGGAACACAGACCCTGCAGGCGCCCGAATTCGCCATCGACGCCGCTCTGCACATATCACGGCAATGACGCTCGGTGCCGTGCGACACGAGCTGCCGACTTCCTCGTGCCAGCCTGATCGGTTCGTAGGGAGGTTTCGAGGTACCCGTTGCCTCGAAGGTGCGCGACGGCTCGCTGCTCCGCCGTGAGTTCCGGCGTGGCCAGCTACCAGCCGGCGGCCCGGCCGACAGGCGCCTCCGGCTCCGAAGCCCCGCCGAACCACGCGGCGTCGAGGGCTCCGCGGGGACGCGGGCGGTTGCAGATCGCGGCGCGTTTAAGAACTCGTTTCATGATGACGGCTCGTCGACGGAGCGGGACGGGCGAGTGCGAGGCTAGGACGCAAGGGTGCCGAACGAGACGCCTCTGACCTCGGTCGCGTGACCGCTGCCACTCCGCTGACGCTGTTCGGACTGGCCGAGATGTCGGCCGATACCGTGGCTAGTGTGCAGCGGAATGCTGCGGCGGTACATACGCCCGACCTTCTTGCGACGGCCCCAGCCCGCGACCGTGATCTCGTGCATCGCGCTCGCGGTCGCACTCGGCGGAACGAGCTGGGCCGCCGTCTCGCTTCCCCGCAACAGTGTCGGGACGCTTCAGCTGCGGAACGACTCTGTGACATCGCTGAAGGTGCGCGACGGGTCGCTGCTCGGCGGTGACTTCCGGCGTGGCCAGCTCCCCGCCGGCCCGGCAGGCCCGACCGGCGCCCCCGGGCCCGAAGGCCCCGCTGGACCACGTGGCGTCGTGGGCTCCGCAGGCCCGGCGGGAACCGCCCGCGCATACGGCCTCGTCAACGCCGACGGAAAGCTCGACCAGGCTAAGAGCAAGGGAGTCGTCGGCGTCGCTCACCCCGGCTTCGGGACGTACTGCATCACTCTTCCGTCCGAGGTCAACGTCGCAGCGACGGACGTCGTCGCGAGCATTGACTACAGCGGCACGCCGACGCGGAACATGAGCGCGGAGCGACGGGACAGCCTCGCCTGCGCGGGTGCGGGTGGGGGTGCGGGTTCCAGCATCGTCGCCGTACAGACGACCTACCCGAGCCTCGTCGGCGCACCTGGGATCGGCACGCCGGCTGACGCAGCGTTCTTCTTCATGGTGCCGTAGAAGCACGCCGGGTCATCTAGCTCGATCTAGGCGCGCACCGACCGTTGCCGGCCACGGACTTCGAGCAGTGCCGCGGTCGTCGAGGACAGAATGAGGCTCAGACCGCCCAGCCCGGCGCAGGAAACGAAGAAGAGCGTGTGCAGTCGCCCGTAGGCGACGAGCTCAGGACGCCGGGAGGCGGCGACCGCGACCGCCGCGCTCGAGATGACGGCGACCAGCACCATCAGGGCGGCGGCGGCGGCCCTGTTGACCCTCGTGACGCCGCGCGGTCCGGCGCGCCGTGCCTCGAGCACCGCGAGCACCGCCGCCACGAGCGCCGTCCACGCGCCGCTGACGAGGAAGCCGCCCGCCACATCGCTCGGATAGTGCCAGCCAAGCGCGACGAGAGCGACACCAACCGCGGTTGCGTAGAGGGCGCCGGCGAGCGCCGCCAGCAAGCGCAGACCGCGCGGCGCGGCGACTACAGCGGCTAGCGCGAGGGACATCGCAACCGTCGCGTGTCCACTCGGGAACGAGGAGGGCAGCGCCGAGCGGCTTGCACCTGAAGCGTCGACTCGTCCGAGCCAGGGCTTGAGCTGCTGGGTGGTCTCGTTCGCGCCGATCAGGATGACTGCCACGCCGAGCGCCGCGTCCGGCCGCCGTCGCAGGAGCGCGAGGCCGATCAGCCCTCCGCCCATCACTGCGAGCGACGTGACGTCGATCGTGCGCAGCACTTCGCTCGTCGCGTGGTGCAGCCGCGGAGCTCTCGCTGCGGTCAAGCCGTGGATGATCGCGGACGAGTCGACGTGCTCACCGACGCCGGTATGCCGGGCGGCCCAGTAGACGGCGAGCAGAGCGACTCCCGAGACGAGTGCGCCAAGGACGAACAGCCGCGCGGACCGCATGCCGACAGGTTAAGCCGTACCTTCGTCGGGCCTCGCCCCTACCATGAGCCGCCGTGCGCACGATCGTGACGGGAGGCGCGGGGTTCATCGGCTCACATGTCGTGGACGCCCTGTTGCTGCGCGGCGACGAGGTGGTCGTCGTCGACAACATGTCCACGGGAAGCCGGACGAATGTCGCGCCCGACGCCACCCTGATCGAGGCTGACATCCGCGAGCCGCTCGACTCGCTCTTCGACGAGGTGCGGCCCGACGGATGCTTTCATCTCGCCGCTCAGGCCGACGTCCGGGTCTCGGTCGAGCGCCCGACGTTCGATGCGGAGGTGAACGTACTCGGCACGATCCGCGTCGCCGAGGCAGCGAGGCGGCACGACGTTCCGGTGGTCTTCAGCTCCACGGGAGGCGCCATCTACGGCGAGGTGGAGCGCCCAGCAAGCGAGGAGCACGCCCGGAGGCCGATCGCACCCTACGGTGCTGCGAAGCTGGCAGGCGAGGAGTACCTCTCCACGTACAACCGGCTCTACGGTGCGCATCACTGCCTGCTGCGGTACGCAAATGTCTACGGGCCGCGGCAGCGCCTCCACGGCGAGGCGGGCGTGGTGGCGATCTTCCTCGGTCGCCTGTCCGAGGGCATGACGTCCATGATCTACGGCGACGGCAGTCAGACACGGGACTACGTCTTCGTGACGGACGTCGTGGCGGCAACGCTCGCCGGGCTGGGCAAAGCAGGGGTCTACAACGTCGGGACCGGGATCGAGACGTCGGTCGTCGAGCTCTACGAGCTCTGCCGGCGCGTCGCGGCGAGCGACGCGCCGCCCGAGTATGCCCCGGCGCGGCTCGGCGAGCTGCAGCGGAGCGCAGTTGACGCGGGTCTCGCCGCGAGGGAGCTCGGCTGGCGGGCCTGCACCACGCTCGAGCAAGGCGTCCGAGCGACCTGGGGGTCGCTAGCGGACGCGTCCGCGTACTCGTGAAGCAGGAACGGCGCGGAGCCCGGAACCGCGCAGCTTTCACGCCGGAGCGGGGGAACTCTCTTGACGGCGCGCGAGGCGGCGGCCGCGTGCCAAGCATGCGAGCTCTGGAAGACCGGCACGCAGACCGTCTTCGGGGAGGGGGCCGAGCTGATGCTGGTCGGCGAGCGAGGGGGCGACCAGGAGGACCTGAGCGGGCGTCCGTTCGTCGGGCCGGCGGGCCGCCTGGTCGACTAGGCGCTCATCGACGCCGGGATCGACCGAAGCAAGGCCTACCTCACGAACGCCGTCAAGCACTTCAGGTGGAAGCCGCGGGGAAAGCGCCGGATCCACGCGAAGCCGTGCCGGTCGGAGATCGCCGCGTGCCGGCCGTAGCTCGACGCCGAGATCGAGCTGCTGCGCCCACGCGTGATCGTCTGCCTGGGGGCGACCGCCGCGCAAACGCAGCGCGGGCTACGCCCTACTCGTTACTCCCGACCTGGTGCGACTACACCAGCTCGGTACGAGGACGTGCCGGGCGCGAAAAGCGACTCAGTCGCCCCAGTCGAAGTCCCGCGAACGACTCCAGAGCTGCTCGCCGTCGTCGAACGGGAGCGCGTCAGAGCCCTCGTCAGCGAGAGGCGGCGGCGCGTCAGCCCTAACCATGTGCGCCTCGACGACGACGTTCTCCATCGTGTCCTCGAGACGAGCCTGCTCCTCGGTCTTGAACAGGGGATGGTTGTTGAACGGATCGCCTTCCTTGTAGCGATCGATGGGCATCGCACGCTCGAGCTCGGAGTTTCGCTGCTTCAGCGCGATGTGATCCTGAATGATCTGGGCGAAGTAGAACGGCGTCTCAACCGGCATAGAACCTCCTCCGCAGGTGGCGGCCTCGTGGTCGAGCGGCGGATTCTAGCCGCTGCGCCGCTAAACGTCGCTTCCGAGGTTTCTGCAACGCCCGAATGTGCCATAAGGATTCTATGCCCCGCCTGCCCTATTTCCTACTCGGACGGCGGCTCGGTCCGTTCGGCGTCGTGCTGACTGCCTGGGATCTGTGGCGCCGCCTTCCTCCAGCGCAGCGGCGGCGGATCATGGACGCGGCCCGTAAGCATGGTCCTCGCCTCGCCGCGCGTGCAGCCGAGCGACGCAAGCGCTGACAGACTCACGGAATGGTTCGAGGAGCCGACTCAGGCGGCGGCTGAGTCCCGCGGGGCTTGCCGTTTCGCTCCCGCAGGGCCGAACAGCAGCGCCTCGCGAACGATTCTGTCCTGCTCGCGAAGGTGCGCGGTCGGGTATCCCTCGCTCGGGCTAGCTCGCCACGGTCTGCCGACGTAGCGCAGACGAGCGCCCGAAGGCAAGACCTGCTCGAGGCGATGCCGGATCGAGCGCCACGCCCCCATGTTCTGCGGCTCCTCCTGAGCCCAGATCACTTCCTCGAGGTTGGAGTGGGCACGCACCAGCGTGGTGACGGCTTCAAGCGGAAACGGATACAGCTCCTCGATCCGGGCGACCCCGACGCTCGACGCGCCGGCGCGCTGCTCGTGGCCCACGATGTCGTAGTAGATCTTCCCGGAGCAGAGCACGAGCCGCCGCACGTCGGCAGGGTCGCGCTGCTCGTCCGCCAGCACCGGCGCAAACGAGCCCTCGGAAAGGTCGGTGAGGGTCGACGAGGCTTCGCGCAGCCGCAACAGCCCCTTAGGGGTCATCACGATGAGCGGCCTCGGCACCGCGTCGCGCGCCTGCCGCCTGAGCAGGTGGAAGTACTGCGCCGCCGTGGTGCAGTTCGCGACCCGAATGTTGCCCTGGGCGGCCAGAGAGAGAAACCGCTCCAGGCGCGCGCTCGAGTGCTCGGGCCCGTTCCCCTCGTAGCCGTGCGGGAGCAGCAGCGTGAGGCGCGACGTCTGCTTCCACTTCGAGAGGCCCGAGACGAGGAACTGGTCGACGATGATCTGCGCCCCGTTGATGAAGTCGCCGAACTGTGCTTCCCAGAGGACGAGCGCATCGGGGGCCGCAATCGAATAGCCGTACTCGAAGCCGAGGGCCGCGAATTCCGAGAGCGGCGAGTTGTGGATCTCGAAGGCAGCCTTTGCCTCGGCAAGATGCTGGATGGGTGCGTACCGCTCGCCGTTTCGGGCGTCGTGGAGGACGAGATGCCGCTGCGAGAACGTCCCGCGCTCCGTGTCCTGGCCCGTCAGGCGAATCGGGATGCCCTCGACCAGCAGGCTGCCGAAAGCGAGCGCCTCGGCCTGGCCCCAGTCGATGCCCCCCTCGTCCAGCGCTCCGACGCGGCGCTGGAGCTGGCGGGCGAGCTTGGGATGAACGGCAAAGTCGTCCGGGACAGTGAGGAGTTGCTCGTTCAATCCCCGCAGGGCCGCGTCCGAGACGGCAGTCGAGGCCGCCTGCTCGGCGGCGCCGGCCCGGCCACTCTCGCGAACCGGCCGGGGGCGGGTCTGGCCGAAAGCCCCCTTCAGCGCCTCGTGCGCCTCGTGCAGCCGGACGTCGACCTCGCGGACGTACCCGCTCGCCTCAGCCCCGTTGATCACGCCTTGGTCGGCGAGCACGGCGGTGTAGCGCTCGCACACCGTGGGGTGACGTGCAACCAGCTCGGCCATCAGCGGCTGGGTGTACGCGGCCTCATCCTGCTCGTTGTGTCCGTGGCGCCTGTAGCCGACGAGATCGACGACAACGTCGCGCGCGAAGCGCCTCCGGTATCCGAGCGCGAGGCCAATCGCGGCGACGGAGGCCTCGGGGTCGTCGGCGTTCACGTGGATGATCGGTGCGTCGAAACCCTTGGCGAGATCGCTCGAGTACCGAGTCGAGCGCCCCTGCTCGGGATCAGTCGTGAAGCCGACTTGGTTATTCGCGATCAAGTGAAGGGTTCCCCCGGTTCCGTACCCGACTAGCCCTTCGAGGTTCAGGGTCTCCGCGACGACCCCCTGCGCGGGGAACGCGGCGTCGCCGTGGATGAGAATCGCCAGCGCGACGGTGGGATCGTGCACTCCTTCGCGTGTCGAGCGATCGGTCTGGTGAGCGCGCGTGCGGCCTTCCACGACCGGATCGACAGCCTCGAGGTGGCTCGGGTTCGCGGTCAGCGTGACGGTCAGCGGCCCCGACGCGGTCGAGCGGCTTCCGGCCGCGCCCAGGTGGTACTTCACGTCGCCCGTTCCCCCTTCGGGGTCGGCCGCGACCGCGTCGATCGTGCGCTCACCCTCGAACTCCCGCAGGATCGCCTCGTAGGGCCGGCCGACCGTGTGGGCAACGACGTTCAGGCGGCCTCGATGCGCCATGCCGATCCCGACCTGCTGGGCCCCCTCCTCGGCCGCGAGCTCCAGTGCCTCGTCGAGCATGGGCACGATGACGTCGAGACCCTCGATCGAGAACTGCTTCTGGCCGAGAAATGCGCGGCGAAGATAGCGCTCGAAGCCCTCCACCTCACTGAGTCGGCGCAAAAGGCGGCGCTTCCCGTCTGCGGAGAGCGGTCTGCGGTAGCGGCCGGACTCAATTGCTCGCCGCAACCAGACCCGCTCCTCGTGACTGGAGATGTGCTCGATCTCGTACGCGATCGTCCCGCAGTACGTCTCGCGGAGCGCCGGCAACACCTCGGCGAGTGTCTCCCCCGGTACGTGCACCCGGAGTACCGACGCGGGAATGCGCGCCTGGAGCTCGGGTGTGAGCTTGGGCTGGAGGCGATCCGGCTCGAGCGCGGGATCTCCCACCGGCTCGGAGCCAAGGGGGTCGAGGCGCGCGGCCAGGTGACCGTGCGTGCGATGCGCCTTCACGAGCGCCATCGCCGCGGCAACCCCGCCAAGCAGGAGATCGTCGGGGGCGCCTGTCGCACGTGCCGCTCCTTCCGCCGAGACCCGCGTGCGACCGTTCCCGGCGGCGCCCAGTGCTTCGAGCAGCCGGGTCAGGCCCGGCTGGCTCGCGACGAGTTGGCTGTCACCGCTTTCGAAGAGAGCGCGCCATTCCGAGTCCACTGCCTCCGGGTTCTCGAGGTACTGCTCGAGCAGAAGGCCTGCGTAGCCTGCGTTGAGCCCGTCGACGTCGAAGTGCGTCACAAGAGTGTTGTAGCAGGGCAGAGGCCCGCCAACGGTTGGGCCGCGCTCCTCAGAACAGCGGAGCACTCCGGAGAACCGCGATCGTCATGCCAGCGACAAAGCAGACGGTCGCGACAGCGACAGCCGCAGCAGCCAGACGGCTATGCCTGCCACCGAAGCCCACCGCAAGGAGGGCGATCACGAGCGAGGCCGGCGCGATGCGAAGGGGCCGGTCGACCAGCGCCACGAGGCTGA
>JBBRYW010000151.1:0-8191 GCA_038237235.1 Gaiellales bacterium | reverse complement strand
GCGCCCGGCCGCTACTCGATCACCGGCCGCTGCGGCGGCGGGAACCTCGGCGTATCCGCCAAGCTCTCCGTGCTCTCCTGACCTCGGTTCACGTGCCTTCCACTCGCGCGGCCCACTCCTCGAGCAGATAGAGCCAGAGCTCGTTGCGGGTCGGGAAGGCCGGAACGGCGTGCGCCAGCCGCTCGATGGGCACCTCCCCCACGATCGCGACTGTCGCCGCGTGGATCATCTCGCCGACGCCCGGGCCGACGAACGTCGCGCCGACCGGGACGCTGCGGTCGGCATCGACGACCAGGCGACTCGTCCCAGCCGTCTCCCGGCCGAAGAAGCTGGCACCGGCGCTCGACTGGGTCGGGTAGTCGACGGCGACGGCTCGGATCCCTTCCTTCTCGGCTGAGTCCAATGTGTGTCCGACGGCGGCCAGCTGCGGCTCCGTGAAGATCACGCGGGGTGACAGGCCTGGGCCATTCTGCGGTACGACCGCTCCGCTTCCGCCGAGGATGTTTTCGGCCGCAACCCGCGCCTGGTACTTGCCCATGTGGGTGAAGGGTGTGCGGCCGTTCACGTCTCCAATCGCATACAGCCAGTCGCTGCCGCCCGCCCGCATCGAGCCGTCGACGGCGACCGCTGCGCCCGGCTCGAGGCCGACCGTCTCGAGCCCGAGATCGGTCGTGCGGGGCCGGCGGCCGAGCGCCACCAGCAGCTCGTCGACGAGGAGCTCGGCCCCGTCGGAGAGCTCGAGCCTCAGACTTTCGTCCCGGCTCACGGAACGCAGCTCCGCTCCCATCCGCACGTCGACGCCCGATTCCTCAAGGCCGGCAGCCACCTGTTCGCTCGCGAACGGCTCCTCTCGCACGAGGATGCGTTCGGAGCGCTCGACGAGCGTCACTGCCGACCCGAGCGACGCCCAGGCCTGGGCGAGCTCGGCGCCGACCGGCCCGCCGCCGAGGACGGCCAGGCGCCCTGGAACCGTCCTCGCGGTCGTTGCTTCGCGATTCGTCCACGGCTTCACGTCGGCGAGGCCTGGGATGGGCGGCAGGAACGCGTCCGAGCCGACCGAGACGACGACGGCGCGGTTTGCGACGAGGGTCTCGCCGGCCACCGCCAGACGCCGCTCGCCCGTCAGGCGCGCGTGGCCTCGGACGACGGTGACGTGCCGGTCGTCGAGCCACGGCAGCTGGCCCGAGTCGTCGAGCCCGTGGATGACCTGGTCACGCCGCCGCAGGACGGCCGGGACGTCGAGCTCGCCCGTGATGGCCTCCTGGACGCCCGGAATGCGACGAGCCTCGGCGAGCAGCTCGAGCGGGCGGAGCAGCGCCTTGGAGGGCATGCAGGCGTAGTACGAGCACTCGCCGCCGATCAGGTGCTCCTCGACAAGGGCCACCGAAAGGCCCGCCTGCCCGAGCTTTCCGGCACACACCTCGCCCGCCGGTCCGCCGCCGAGCACGATCGCGTCGAACGTCCGCTCGCTCACACCGCCACCTCGCTTTCGCGTCGCCATCGGTCGAAGTCGACTCTAGAACATGCCGACGGTCGCGCCGCCGCAGACACGGAGCACCTGGCCGTTCACGAACGAGGAATCGGGGCCGAGCAGGAAGGCGACGACGCCGGCGACCTCTTCCGGCTGACCGAAGCGACGAAGTGGGGACGATCTCTCAGCGCGCTCGCGGATCTTGTCGGGAATGCCGGACGTGAGGCGCCCCTCGATGAACCAGGGAGCGATCGCGTTGACAAGCACCCCGCCGCGGCCGAGCTCGAGCGCGAGCGTTCGCGTCAGCGAGACGAGCCCGCCCTTGGAGGCCGAGTACGCAGACTGGCCGACGTTGCCGAGCCAGGAGGCCGAGGAGATGTTCACGATCCGGCCGCGTTGGCGCCGCAGGGAGGGAGCGGCTGCCTGGCAGCCGAGGAGAGCGCCCTTCAGGTTGACGTCGAGGGTGCCTTCCCAGTCGTCCTCACTGACCTCGTCGAGCAGCGAGTCCCGGACGACCCCGGCGGCGTTGACGAGACCGTCGAGGCGCCCGTTCCGCTCGACGACTGTCGCCACGCAGGAGGCCCAGGACTCGGGGCTCCGCACGTCGAGCTCGAGAGCCCCAGCCAGGTCGGCAGCGATCGCCGTTGCGCCGCGAGCCGCGCAGACTTCGATGATGGAGCGCCCGAGATCACCGGCACCACCGGTGACCAGAACGACCTTCCCCTGGAGTGGGCCGTGTCCGTTCTGCACGCATCGTTAACTTTATCAACTCGGCTGCGTGGCAAAGAACGCACGGGCTACTCGTCCTCCAACCGCGAGCGGTAGCTTCGGAGGACGGTGAGCAGCGCGTCCTTCTGAGCCTCGGAGAGGCTGGGGTCGGAGCGAATCGCGGCCTCGGTCGCCTGCGGCGGACGGGACTCGCCGCGGTCGCCCACGAGGCCGGCTTCGACGAGCAGGGCGTCAGCCGAGAGCCCCAGCGCCTCGGCGATGGAGCGCAGCACGCGCACCGAGGGCTCGTGCAGGCCACGCTCCACCTGGCTCAGGTACGCGTTCGAGAGGTCGGTGAGCGCTGCCATCTCCCGCAGGGAGAGATTGGCAAGCCTGCGCTGGGTGCGGATGAACTCGCCGAGCATTCGGACCTGCGCCTTCCAGCTGTCCTCGAGCGAGCTCATCCGCGAGTGCGGGACGATCTATCGGCCCTTAAGAAGCAGCGGCCGTCGCCTTGGTCGTCGCCTTCGTCTGGGCCTCGGCGACCTTCTCGACCTTGCGGACGGCCGGCGAGGCCGCCTGGATCAGGCTGCGTGTGAACTCGCGCTGAGCGCCGAGCAGCTTCTCGGCGAAGTCGAAGGCGTTCTCGACGACTGCGCCGGCGTTCGGCAGCCCATCGGCCTTCGAGGCGGTCGGCACGGATGTGCCCTCGACGGTTTTCGCCCAGGACCCGACGGCGTCCACGACGGCCCTCTGACTCTGGCGCACGGTCTCGAGAAACTGCTCCTGGCTCGTCTGCACGAGCTCGTTGATCGACGACATCTCGTCTCCTCTGGTTGGTGGCATCTCGATAAGTATAGTACGCAAGCGCGTACTGAGCAACCAGCTAGCCGCGGACGTACGTGCCAGGCGCGTCGCCAAGCGCGGGATGCTCGTCGGTTCCGAGCGGCGGCGGCTTCCGGCGCTTGCCGGCACGGCCGCCCATCCACTCTGCCCAGTCCTCCCACCACGAGCCGCGGTGCTCGGCGGCCTTGGCGAGCCAGGCTTCCGCCTTCGCCGGAAGCTCATCTCCCGTCCAGTAGCGACGCTTGCCGCCCGGGGGATTGACGATGCCGGCAATGTGCCCCGACGACGTGAGCACGAACCGAGTCTGCCCGCCGACGAGCTGCGTCGTCGCGTAGGTCGAGCGCCACGGAGCGATATGGTCGGCCTCCGCGCCGACGACGTAGAGGTCTGCGCCGATCTTGGCCGGGTCGAGCCGCGTACCCGCCAGCTCGAGGTCGCCGCGCGCGAACGCGTTCTCGAGGTAGCACGACCGCAGGTACTGCGAATGCATCGCGGCGGGCATGTTCGTCGAGTCCGCGTTCCAGGCGAGGATGTCGAACGCGGGCGGATCCTCTCCCATCAGCCAGTTCGAGCCCACGTAGTTCCAGATCAGGTCGTTCGCGCGGAGGAGGTTGAAGGTACGCGCCATCTCGTCACCGTCGAGGTAGCCGCGCCCGTGCATCTTGCGCTCGAGGTCAGCGACCGAGCGCGGGTCGGTGAAGATCGCGAGCGGCCCGGGATCCGAGAAGTCGGTCAGCGTGTTCAGCACCGTCGCCGCGTTCACCCGCTGCTCGCCTTTCGCCGCGAGGAACGCGAGCATCATCACGGTCAGCGTTCCGCCGAGGCACAGGCCGACAACGTTCGCGCCCGGCGCGCCGGTGATCTGACCCACGACGTCGAGCGCGGCAAGCGGCCCTTCCAGCAGGTAGTCGTCGAGCGTGACCTCGCGCAGCGACTCGTCGGGATTCCGGTAGCTGATCGCAAACACCGTGTGCCCGTGCGCGACCGCCCATTCGGCGAAGCTCTTTCCCGGCGCGAGGTCCATCACGTAGTACTTGTTGATCCAGGGCGGGCTCAGGAGCAGTGGCACTTCGAACACGTCATCTGTCTGCGGCGCGTACTGGATCAGCTCGATCAGGCGGTTGCGGAAGACGACCTTGCCAGGCGTAGTCGCGAGGTTCGCGCCCAGGGTGAACGGAGAGGTGTCGACCTGCCGCGGCATGCCATCGTTCGTCGCCACGTCCTCGAGGAAGCGCCTGAAGCCTCGGGCGACGCTCGCGCCGCCCGTGTCGAACGCCTTCTTCAGCGCCGCTGGATTGCCGAGCAGGGTGTTGGTCGGCGCGGCCGCATCGGCGATCATGCCGAGCGCGAACCGCGCTCGCTCTGCTCCGCGCGCGTCCAGGCGGGCCGCGTCGACGAGGTCGTCCAGCAGGCGACACCAGAGTAGGTAGGCCTGGCGGAGGCCGAAGTAGGCCGGGTTGTGCTCCCACGCGGGATCGGCGAAGCGGCGGTCGCCGTTTGCCGGGACCGGCCCGTCGGTCGAGCTGCCGAGCGCTCTCGCGAGCACCGCAGAGCCGCCCTCGAGGAGTCCGGTCGCGAAGCGCGTCGCGGCCGCCAGGGCGCCCTGCGGATTGGCGGCGACTGCCCGCGCAGTCTCCGCCAGCGTCTTCCCGAGAGTGAGCGGGTCGAGACCTGCCAACAGGCCGGCCTCCGGCTCGATCGCTCGCTCGGCTTCGGCGGCCTCCTTCAGTGATTCAGGCTCGGTAGCCACGTCACATGTTCAGGCCGCCGTTGACCGAGTACACCTGGCCGGTGATGTAGCTCGAGGCCGGCTCGACCAGGAACTCGACGACGCGCGCGACCTCGCCGGGCTCGCCCAGCCTGCCGACCGGGATCTGACCGACGATCCGCTGAAGCGCCTGCTCGGGCACCCCCGCGACCATGTCGGTCGCGATGAAGCCGGGAGCGACGCAGTTGACGGTGATGCCCTTGCTCGCGCATTCGAGGGCCACTGTCATGGTGAACCCGAACAGGCCGGACTTCGAAGCGGCGTAGTTCGCCTGGCCGATGTTGCCCATCTCACCAATCACGGAGCTGATGTTGACGATCCGGCCGTAGCCGCGTTCGATCATGTGCTCGAGCGAGGCGCGACACATGTAGAAGGCGCCGTTCAGATTCACCCGGATCACGTGATCCCACTGCTCGGGCGACATCTTGCGGATGGTGCGATCGATCGTGATACCGGCGTTGTTGACGAGGATGTCGAGTCGGCCGTGACGGTCGAGCACCTCGCCGATCACTCGCTCGCAGTCCTCGACCTTGTCGATGTGTCCCTGGTGAATCGTCGCAGGCGTGCCCCTCATCCGCTCCTGGAAGGCCTCGGCCGCCTCCGTGTTCCGCGAGTAGCCGGCCGCGATGCGCACGCCGCGGCCAGCGAGGCGCTCAGCGATTGCGAGCCCGATGCCGCGCACCCCGCCCGTGACCAGGGCAACCTGGCCGGCCATCTCGCTGTTCGTCGCGGAATCGAGGCCCATGTCGAAGAAGCGTACAAAGTACCTTTCGGGGTCGTGATCGACCTCGGTGTGATCGGGTGCGGCGACGTGGCCTTCCGGACGTATCTCCCCGGCCTGGCTCCCCTTCGCGAGCGTGCTCGGGTCGTGGCCTGCTTCGATGCTCGGCCTGACCGCGCGGAGGCAGCTGCACGCCTCTTTCCGGAGGCGAGGGCGTTCGGCACGCTCGGTGAGCTGCTGGGAAGCACGGCGCCGGACGCGGTGGTGAATCTGACACCCGCGCCGGTTCATGCCGAGGTCACTGCCCAGGCGCTCGAAGCCGGCTGCCACGTGTACTCGGAGAAGCCGCTCGCGGCGACGGTCGAGGAGGCGGGCGAGCTGATCGAGCTGGCCGAAGCTCGAGGGAAGCTGCTCCTCTGCGCGCCGGCCGTGATGGCGACCACTCGGTTCGCCTGGATCCGCGAGCTGATCTCGGCCGGCCGGATCGGCCGTCCGAGCCTTGCCGTCGGCCAGCTCGGGACGATGGGGCCGGCGGCCTGGCGCGAGTACACCGGCGACCCCGCCGTCCACTACGGGTCCGGGGTTGGTCCGCTGCTCGACCTCGGCGTCTACGTGTTGCACGCGGTGACCGGGCTGCTTGGGCCGACGCGGCGGATCGAGGCGTTCGGCGCGATCGCGATCCCACGCCGCGAGGTGCTGGTCGAGCGCTTGGCGGGACAGACGATCGACGTGACGGTCGACGACCAGGTTCTGCTCCACCTCGACCTCGGCGGTGTCCTCGCTCAGGTGGCGGCCAGCTTCACGATCCCCGCGACGCGCGCGCCCGTGCTGGAGCTCCACGGCACGGAGGGCACGATCAGCATCTCCGTCAGCGGCTGGTACGACGAGTGCGGGCCGGTCGAGCTGTACGCCGACGGGCGGTGGCAGACGAGCGCTCCGCCGAGCCCCTCGCGCTACGAGCACCTGATCATGGCCGGGGTGCCGCACCTCGTAGACTGCCTTGAGGGGGTGGTGGAGCCGGTTCTCACCGCGGCCCACGCTCGCCACGTCCTCGAGATCGTGGCTGCCGCCGAGCGCTCGGCGCAGGAGGGCCGCGCCATCGACCTCGACACGACGTTCTGAGATGAATATCGATCAGATCGTGCTCCAGCTCTACACGCTGCGCGAGCGGGTCGCCGCCGACTTCCTCGCCACGCTCGCCGAGGTGGCCCGGATCGGCTACCGGGCAGTCGAGTTTGCGGGTCTCCACGACCGAGCGGCCGAGGAGGTGCGGGCTGCGCTGGATCGGCTCGGCATGCGCGCCGTCGCCGCGCACATCTCCCTCGAGGACCTCGAGGCCCAGCCGGACGAGAGCCTGCAGGATCTGCGCGTGCTCGGGTGCTCGCATGCCGTTCTGCCGTTCCTACCCGAGGAGCGCAGAGCGATCGGTGACGCCGCCGCGACGCTGAACGGGCTCGGCCGTCGCTGTGCCGAGTCGGGCTTGCGTTTCGCCTACCACAACCATGCGTTCGAGCTCCAGTCGCGCGGGCCAGGCGGCGAGACGCTCCTCGACGGACTGGTGGCTGCGACCGACCCCGGCCTCGTCGCGTTCGAGCTCGACGTCTACTGGGCCGTCGTCGGCGGTGCCGATCCGGTCGAGCTGATCGAGCGGCACGCAGATCGGATCGACCTACTGCATGTCAAGGACATCGCCGCCGGCGGGGAGGACGCACCCGTGGGCGAGGGAACACTCCGGTGGCCGCAGTTGCTGGCCGCGTCGCGTGCCGCCGGGGTCAGCTGGTACGTCGTGGAGCAGGACGAGCCGAAAGATCCGCTCGCGGATGTCGAGACGAGTCTGCGAAACGCGAAGCGCATGTCGGAATCCGCCACTGCGGCGTAATGATCGAGCCCGTCGGCAGACTCTATGGCGGAAACTCGAAAAGGAGCCAGATGCCCAAGGTTCAGAAGACAGAAGAGCAGTGGCGGGCGGAGTTGACGCCCGAGCAGTACCAGGTGCTCCGCCGGAAGGGGACCGAACGGCCGTTCACCGGTGAGTACGACCACGTGTTCGAGTCGGGAACCTATCGCTGCGCAGGTTGCGGAGTCGAGCTCTTCACCTCCGAGGCCAAGTATGACTCCGGGTGCGGGTGGCCGGCGTTCTCCGCGCCCGCGGCCGAGGATGCGATCGAGGAGGAGATCGACGCGGGGCTCGGCATGGTTCGCACCGAGGTGATGTGCTCGAGCTGCGGCGGCCACCTCGGCCACGTCTTCCCGGACGGCCCGGCACCGACCGGACAGCGGTACTGCATCAACTCTGCCGCACTGAAGCTGGAGGAGGGGTAATGACGAAGAAGGCAACGTTCGGCGCCGGCTGCTTTTGGGGGGTCGAGGCGGCGTTCCGGCAGATCGACGGCGTCGCGGAGACAGCCGTCGGCTACGAGGGCGGCACGCTAGAAAACCCGACGTATGAGGACGTCTGCTCGCACAAGACCGGCCATGCGGAGGTCGTGCAGGTTGCGTACGACCCCGAGCGCGTCTCCTACGACGATCTGCTCGAGGTCTTCTGGCAGAAGCACAACCCGACTCAGCTGAACCGCCAGGGCTGGGACGTCGGCGACCAGTACCGCTCGGTGATCTTCTTCGAGGACGAGGAGCAGCAGGAGAGCGCTCTCCGCTCGAAGGCAGCCGAGCAGGCGCG